>JBHJOP010000119.1:0-6000 GCA_050329575.1 Rhodospirillales bacterium
CAACGGAACCCGTCCGGCCAACGCGTCGCGGCCAGATAATCGGCACAGGCGGCCTCGTCGGGAAAGCGGCGCTGGAACTCCGGCAGCGAACGGGGAAAGTCGGTCATGGCGGGGCCTCCCATGGCAATGTTCGCTTTTTGTTCTACACCACCCGGCCCGCCCCGTCACCATATTTTGCGCCCCCGGATGCAAGGGGATAAGCCTTACTTGCGAAATGGGCATGGAAAATCAGTCGTTCCGGAGATCGGGACGCACGCTCGTCGGCAAGAACCTACAATGCCTATTAGAACTTCCTCACGAAATGTAATTGACCAAGGTCAAGGAGGCTTCGAGATCCGACATCTAAGAAGCCGCGCACTTTTGTTGATTTTCAAAAAATTGGTTCTTTTAATGAATATAAAGTCAGGGTCTACATTTTAGTTATTCCATTTATGCGAATAAGACTCCCGTCATCAACGGCATGCATATCGGTCTGTTCTTGTCCAGTCTTTCCGGGGGCGGCGCCCAGCGCCGGATCCTCAACCTTGCGCGCGGATTCTCCGAGCGGGATCATCGGGTGGATGTGATCGTCGGCGACGCCGACGGGCCGTTCCGCAGCCGGGTTCCCGCCGCCGCCCGGATTGTCTGCCTCGGCAGCCGCTGCTCGCGACTGCCGCTTCTCAGAGACCGGCGAGGCCTGTGGGTTCCGGCGATGATGCCGTCGCTGGCCCGCTACCTCATGGACCGCCGCCCCGGTGTGGTGCTGTCGACGTCGACGCCGGCCAACCTGACGGTACTGGCGGCGCGCGCCGTGGTCGGCAGCGAAACCCCCGTGGTGGTGAGCGTCAACGTCCATCTGTCGGCGTCTACCGACCGACGATGCAAACCGTACGGACCGATCGTCCGCTGGCTCGCCGCACGAGCGTACCGGCGCGCCGACGCCATCGTTGCCATTTCCGAAGGACTCGCCACGGATTTGGCGGCGACCACAGGAATTGCCCGGGACCGAATCGCCGTGATCGACAACCCCGTCGACATCCCGGATATCCGGCGTGCGGCGGCGGTGGCGATCGATCACCCGTGGCTCCGGCCGGGAGAGCCGCCCGTCCTCCTCGCCGTCGGCAAGCTGAAAGCGCAGAAGGATATTCCGACCCTCCTCCGCGCCTTCGCGCGGATCGTCGACCGGCGCCCGGCGCGGCTGGTGGTCCTGGGCGAGGGGGAGGAGTGCGGCCGGCTGAAGGCACTGGCAGACCGACTGAAGATCGCACACGCGGTGGCGATGCCGGGGTTCGTCGCCAATCCCCATGCGTGGATGGCGCGGGCTTCGGTGTTCGTGCTGTCGTCGGCGTGGGAAGGGTTGAGCAACGCCCTTCTCGAAGCCCTGGCCTGCGGCTGCCCGGTGGTCAGCACCGATTGTCCCAGCGGACCCCGGCACGTCCTCGCCGATGGCACCTACGGGCGGCTTGTGCCGGTCGGCGACGATGCGGCGATGGCGGCGGCGATCCTGTCCGTTCTCGACGATCCGCCGGCGTCGGACCGTCAGCGGCGGCGGGCGGCGGCGTTCTCGTTCGATCGTGCGGTCAGGCGCTACCTGGAGGTGCTGGGGGCCGTGGAGCGCCGGCGCGGCATTCCCTTGGCGGTACCGGCCGCGGTCTGCGAGGAGTCGGAGCGATGAACCGGCGGATCGCCCTTGTCACCCGCTGCCTTGACGGCGGCGGCATCCAGCGCAGCCTGATCACCATGGGCGCGGTGTTCGCCGAGCGCGGATTCGACGTCGACCTGCTGGTCGGCGACGCTTCCGGCCCGATGCGGGAAGCCTGCCCGCCGTCGATCCGCTTGGTGGCATTGCCGATCTCCCCCGTCCTGAAGGCGCGGGCATGGCTGGTCGCCGCCGATCCCGCCGGCGCCCGGGCGATCTGGCCGCTACTCGTCGGCCCGGGGCCCAGGATGATCCGCCATCTGCCGGCACTGGTCGGCTACCTGGGTCGATGGCGGCCGGATGCGCTGGTCGCCGCCGGAACGCAATCGAACGTCGGGGTGATCCTCGCCCGGCGGATCGCCGGCGGCACCACCCGCATTGCCGTCAGCGAGCGTAACGCCATGTCGGTGGTGGCGCGACGGGGACGCGGCGGCTTCCGGCGCAGCTACCCCGGTATCGCCCGCCGGCTCTACCCGCTTGCCGACGCGGTTGTCGCCGTTTCGCACGCGGTTGCCGACGACTTGGCGTCGCTCGACGTCCTTCCTCGGCAAAGCATCGCGGCGGTCTACAATCCGGTGGTGACCCCCGGCCTCGATGCGCTGATCGCCGCCCCCATCGACCATCCGTGGCTTGACGACGACGGCGCCCCGGTCGTCCTCGGCGTCGGCCGCCTGCATCGCCAGAAGGACTTCCCGACGCTGATCCGGGCGTTCGCACGCATCGCGGCACGGCGGGATGCGCGGCTGGTCATTCTCGGCGAGGGCGAGGAGCGCGGCCGGCTGGAGGCGCTGAGCCGATCGCTCGGTATCGCCGAACGGATCTCGCTGCCGGGGTTCGTCGCCAATCCTTTTCCCTGGATGGCGCGGGCTGGGGTGCTGGTGCTGTCGTCCGTGCTCGAGGGGTTCGGGCGGGTGCTGACAGAGGCGATGGCGTGCGGCTGTCCGGTGGTCAGCGCCGATTGCCCCGGCGGCCCGCGCGAGATCCTTGGTCATGGCCGCTACGGACGGCTGGTCCCGGTCGGCGACGACCGCGCGCTGGCCGAGGCGGTCCTCGCCACCCTCGGCCACCCGCCAACCCGCGCGGCGCTGCGCCGGCGGGCGGCCCGGTTCACCGCGCACGCCTGCGCCGACCGATATCTCGAGCTTCTTTTTGCCGACCAGTGAAGGAGAACGCGCATGCGGAAAAGAGAGCGCAGAGCAGACCCAGGGGATCCGCCGACCTTCGACCGGTCCCCGGCTGGTGGCGACAAGCCCCCGGGCCGGCATATCGCCATGTTCATTTACGCGCCCACCGGCGGCGGTGCGCAGCGTCGGTCGATCACTCTCGCCAACGCTTTCGCCGAACGCGGCCATCGCGTCGACTTCGTCGTCGTCCGCAGCCGCGGGCTCAACAGCGGCGAACTCTCGCCGCGGGTGCGGATGATCGGGTTCGACAGCCGATGGGGACCGTTTCAAGCGCGGGTGCGACGCACGGTCCGCCACCGTGGAGTGGAAACGGCGCTCAGTGTTCCCGATCTGGCGAGATACCTTCGCACCGAGCGTCCCGAGTTGCTGTTGTCGGCGGCAAGCCATGTCAACCTCGTCGCTTTGCTGGCATGGAGGCTCGCCGGCCGGCCGATGCCGCTGGTGCTGCGGGTGAGCAACCATCCCTCCGCCAACCTCAGTCCGTTCTCGCCGGTCCAGAAGCTGGCGAGGCGCTATCTGCGCTGGCTGGCGTGCCGGATCTATCCGTGGGCCGATGCGGTGATCGCCGTCTCCGACGGGGTCGCCGACGAGCTGGCGCGCATCACCCGGATGCCGCGGGAGCGCATTCGCCGCATCTACAATCCGGTGGTGACGCCCGATGTCCTGGCCAAGGCGGAAGAGCCGGTCGACCATCCGTGGCTGCTGCCGGACGCGCCGCCGGTCATCCTCGGCGTCGGCGGCTTCAAGGTGCAGAAGGACTTCATGACTCTGGTCCGCGCCTTCAAGCGGGTGCGCGCGGTTCGACCCGCCCGCCTCGTCATCCTCGGCAAGGGGCCGCAGCGGCCGATCATCAAGGAGATCGTCCGCAAGCAGGGACTCGCCAAGGATATCGACATGCCGGGCTATGTCGCCAATCCGATGGCGTGGATGGCCAAGGCCTCGGTGTTCGCGCTGTCCTCGCGGTGGGAGGGGCTGCCCGGCGTACTGATCGAATCGATGGCCTGCGGCTGTCCTGTGGTCAGCACCGACTGTCCGAGCGGGCCGCGCGAGATCCTCGCAGACGGAGTCTACGGGCCGCTGGTTCCGCCCGACGATCCCGATGCCCTGGCGCAAGCCATCCTGAAAACCCTGTGGCTGCCGCCGGACCCGCGGATCCTCAAACGGCGCGCCACCCTGTTCTTCCTGGATACCGCTGTCGACGCCTATCTCGAGGTGTTTGAACGCTGCCTCGCGGCGCGGCAGTGTGGGCCGGGCGACACGGAGCTCCGTCCGATCGCAGCCGTCTCCTGATCCCGCCGGCCCGCACCGTCAGCTCGGCGGCATGCGCAGCGCGCCGTCGCGTCGAGCTCCATCGGTCGCAAAATCTCCCGTGAAAACGAGCCGCCAGACAACCTTATTGCAGGAATTGGTCCTTCACGGGGGCATCTTTGCAAGGACATTCGCTGCCCTGTCGAACTATCCTCGGTCGATGAGGTTCACCTCGGCTTGGTGTGGAGGAAGCGATGCGGATCGGTGTTCCCAAGGAGATCAAGGTGCATGAATATCGGGTGGGATTGACTCCCGACAGCGTGCGCGAGTTCGTCAGCCACGGACACGGCGTGGTCGTCGAGACCCGCGCCGGCGCCGGCATCGGCTGTTCGGACGACGACTATCGCGCCGCCGGTGCCGACATCCTCGCCACCGCCCGAGAGGTGTTCGATCGCGCCGAGATGATCGTCAAGGTCAAGGAACCGCAGGCGATCGAGCGCAAGATGCTGAAGCCGGGGCAGATCCTGTTCACCTATCTTCACTTGGCGCCCGATCCCGAGCAGACGCGGGATCTGGTCGCCAGCGGCGCCGTCTGCATCGCCTACGAGACCGTCACCAACCCGCAGGGCAGCTTGCCGCTGCTGGCGCCGATGTCGCAGGTCGCCGGGCGGTTGTCGATCCAGGCCGGCGCCTATGCCCTGGAACGGGCGCACGGCGGCAAGGGCATCCTGCTCGGGGGCGTCCCCGGTGTCCGCCCCGCCAAGGTCGTGGTCATCGGCGGCGGCGTGGTCGGCGAGAACGCGATCATGATGGCGCTCGGCATGGGCGCCGACGTCACCGTGCTCGATCGCACCGTCGACGTTCTCGGGCGTCTCGCCGGCCGCTTCGGACCGGCGCTGAAGACCGTCTACTCGACCCGGGCGTCGCTGGAGGAATACGTTCTCGACGCCGATCTCGTCGTCGGGGCGGTTCTGGTGGTCGGCGCCGAGGCGCCGAAACTGGTCACCGCCGACATGGTGCGGCGGATGCGCCCCGGTTCGGTTCTGGTCGACGTCGCCATCGACCAGGGCGGCTGTTTCGAGACGTCCCGGCCGACGACCCATGCCGATCCAATCTACGTGATCGACGACGTGGTCCACTACTGCGTCGCCAACATGCCGGGCGCCGTGCCCAGCACATCGACATACGCCCTCAACAACGTAACGCTGCCGTATGGCCTCGCGCTCGCCGACAAGGGCTACCGGCGAGCGCTGCTCGACAACCCGCACTTCCGGGAAGGGCTCAACGTCCACGCCGGCAAGGTCACCCACAAGGCGGTGGCGAACGATCTCGGCTACGACCACGCCGACCCTGCGGCGGTGCTCGCCTCCTGATCCCGCCCCCCGCTCCGCCGTCAGCTCGGCGGCATGCGCAGCGCGCCGTCGAGGCGGATGGTCTCGCCGTTGAGCATGACGTTGCAAACGACGTGCACGACCAGGGCGGCGAACTCGGCCGGATCGCCGAGGCGGGACGGGAACGGCACCGCGGCGCCGAGCGAGGCCTGGGTCTCCTCGGGGAGCGCTTTCAGCATCGGGGTCCCGAAGGTGCCCGGCGCGATGGTCACGACCCGGATGCCGTGGCGGGCGAACTCGCGCGCCGCAGGCAGGGTGAGGGCGACGACACCACCCTTCGAGGCGGCGTAGGCGGCCTGCCCGATCTGCCCCTCGAAGGCGGCGATCGAAGCGGTGTTGACGATCACCCCGCGCTCGCCGGAGGCGAGCGGCGCGCACGCCACCATATCGGCGGCCGCGAGGCGCATGACGTTGAAGGTGCCGAGGAGGTTGACGGCAACCACCCGCGCGAAGCCATCGAGCGGCTGCGGACCGCTGCGGCCGACGATGCGAGCCGCCG
>JBHJOP010000051.1:0-8897 GCA_050329575.1 Rhodospirillales bacterium
CCCCAACCACGTCCGGCTCCGCCGTGATCCGCTTGATCGGACGCGCCATTCGACTGATCCTCCCGGCACTGTGCATCGCGCAGGGATATTAGTCGACATTTCAGAAACAGTACACTAGGCCGTCGCGGGCGGGGGACGATGAACGCCAGTCAGGTCACGGATCGGGCGCTGGGCGCCTACCTCGGGTTCGCGGTCGGCGATGCCCTCGGCGCTACCGTCGAGTTCATGACCGCCGGCGAGATCGCCGCCCAGTACGGGAAGCACTGCCGGATCATCGGCGGCGGCTGGCTGAAGCTGAAGCCCGGTCAGGTCACCGACGACACCGAGATGACGCTCTCGGTCGGTCGGGCGATCGTCGCCGCCGGCGGGTGGGACGTGCGCGCCGTCTGCGACGCGTTCGCCCACTGGCTGCGCGGTGTCCCCGCCGACGTCGGCAACACCTGTCGTCGCGGCATCCGCCGCTTTCTCCACGAGGGGACCGTCTCGACGCCGCCGAACGAGGGAGATGCCGGCAACGGGGCGTGCATGCGCAACCTTCCGGTGGCGCTGGCCACCCTCGGTGATCCGGACGCGTTCCGCGACTGGACGCTGGCGCAGTGCCACATCACCCACAACCATCCGCTCTCCGACGACGCCACCCTGGCGATCGGGCGGATGGTGCAGCGGCTCGTCGAAGGCGGCGGCATCGCCGACTGCCGCGAAGAGGCGCAGGCGTTGATCGGCAGGCATCCGCAGTTCCGCTTCGACCGCTACAACGGCGTCTGCTCGGCGTTCATCGTCGACACCGTCCGCACCGTTCTGCATTTCTACTTCTTGACGGACTCGGTCAGGAGCTGCGTCATCGAAACCGTCAACGTCGGCGGCGACGCCGACACCGCCGGTGCACTCGCCGGCATGCTTTCGGGCGCCACCTACGGCGCCGCCCAGATCCCCCGCTCCTGGCTCCGCACCCTCGACCGCGCCGTCTTCAAGGAGATCCACCGCCAGGTTCCCGCCCTGCTCCGCATCGCCGAGACGCGGACCGCGGACTGAGCGATGCCCGCCGCGCCGCTCTGCATTGGCATCGAGCGCGGACCGCTCGACGGGCGCGACCAATGGTTCACATGCTGATACCATAAGCCGCAACCGGCAGCGCCGCTCGGCGGCGCCCATCTCCGTGCTGGAGGAAACCGTGCTCGACACCATCGATCCATCATCGCCGCTGCAGGGGCAGCTGGGCACCGTGCACCTCAACCTGCGGCAGATGATGCCGACCATCGACCGCATTGCCGTCGCCATCTTCGACCGGCGGTCCGGCGTCCTCAAGACCTTCGTCCACAGCACCCGCGGCGAGACGCCGTTCGTCCACTACGAGGCGCCGCTTGCCGAGGTGCCGTCGCTGGCCCAGCTGGCGCGCAGCGGCGACGATCGGGTGATCAATGATCTTGCCGCCCCGGGGCGACTGCCGGGCGGTCATGACCGTCAGCTGCTGGCCTCCGGCTACCGGTCAAGCTACACGAGGCCCTTCTATCATCGGGGCGAGCTGTTCGGGTTCGTGTTTTTCGACTCCTGCCAGCCGCACGCGTTCGCCCCGCCGGTCGTCCGTCATCTGCAGGTGTTCGCCCAGCTGGTGTCACTGACCGTCGTCGAGGCGCTGACGCCGGCAGAAAGCCTGCGATCGGCGGTGGAGTTCGCGCGCAGCGTCAGCCGCTTCCGCGATGAGGAGACGGGCGCCCACCTCTACCGCATGGCGAGCTACGCGCGCCTGATCGCCAAGACGCTGGCGGTGCAGGGCGGTCTCGACGACGAGTTCGTCGAGTTCGTGTTCCTGTTCGCGCCGCTCCACGACGTCGGCAAGATCGCGATCCCCGACCGCATCCTCCTGAAACCCGGCCGCCTCGACGACGGCGAGTTCGCGATCATGCAGACCCACGTCTCGAAGGGCGTCGAGATCGTCACCATGATGGCCGAGACGTTCGGCATCGGCAGCGGCCAGCACGTCGACGTGCTGCGCAACATCGTCGCCTTCCACCACGAGGCGGTGGACGGCAGCGGCTATCTCGAGGGCCGTCGCGGCGCCGATATTCCGCTCGAGGCCCGCATCGTCACCGTCGCCGACGTGTTCGACGCGCTGACGACGGTGCGCCCCTACAAGCGGGCGTGGTCCAACGACGAGGCGTTCGCCCTCTTGGCCGACCTGGCGGGACGCAAGTTCGACCCCGACTGCGTCGCCGCCCTCAGCGCTGACCGGCCCGCCGTCGAGGTGATCCAGACGCGCTTCCGCAGCGCCAAGGTCGCCTTCGAGGGCTTTCACGAGGCCTACCTGGAGGAGGTGTAGCATCCCCCAGGGCGGCCCAAGTGTCTCCCGCGCATGAGCGTGCGACCATGCAGACCCCGCTCCCGCCGTGCCCGTTCCTCGGCCCTCACGCGCGCACCGAGACCTCGACCCGCATGGCGGCGAGGGCGTCGCTGGGGCCGACGAAGCGGCCGGCGACCGGCACCGCCTGGCGGATGTCGCGGACGACGGCGACCGGGATGAGATTGGCGCCGCCGAGGGTGCGGTTGGTCGGATCGAACGTGATCCAGCCGGCGCCCGGCAGGTAGATCTCGGCCCAGGCATGTGTGGAACCCGAACCCGCCGATCCGGCACGGGTCCGGTCGGGATCGTAGAGATACCCGGAGACGATCCGCGCCCCCAGCCCGAGGGTGCGGGCGGCCTCGGCGAACAGCACCGCGAAATCGCGGCACGATCCCCAGCCGCGATCCAGGGTCTCGACCGGCGACTGGGTGCCCTCGTCGTCGCGGCTCTGATAGGCGAAGCGCCTGGCGACCCCGGCGCACAGATCCTTGAGCAGCGACAGCGTGTCGGTCGGCTTTGCGAAGATGAAGCCCTGCGTCCACGCCCACAGCCGTCCCGCCGGATCCGGATACTGCGGTGCCATCAGGGCGCCGAGGTCGACCCAGTCCTCGTCCGGATACAGGAACGGGTACGAAAGGGCGGACGCGGCGATGTCGAACACCGGCCAGGCGGCGGCGCTGAGCTCGAGCGCCGCCGTGCTGTCGATCTCGAGCTCGTCGGTTGGCGCCCCGAAGGTGGCGGTGGCGATGGTGTTGCCGGCGACGTCGTGTGCCCAGGTGACGGTCGCCGCCGGTTCGATCACCAGATCATGGGACAGCAGCCGCAGATCCCGGCTTTCGCGCGGGCGGAGCATCAGCCGGTGCGGTCCAAGCGACACCGGCGTGCGATAGCGGTAGGTCGTCCTGTGGCTGATCCGGAGGTTGGTCAACGGCGGCCCCCAGGCTTGGTGACGGTGTGGCGGATCGTGGTGGTCGGTCTCGGCGCCGGCGGCCGACAGCGATCCCCTGCGTCCCCGAACGCGAGCGGCGCCGCCGGTCGGCCCGTCCGGCGCCATCGTAGTCCGATCGAGATCCGCCGCAACCGGTGTCCGTCATTGCGGGCCGGCGAGGCGGCGCGCCTCCACCGTGATCGGCAGGCGGGTTTCCGCCGCCAGTTCGGGCAGGGCCAGCCGCCAGCCGTTGCTGAGGTCCACCCAGCCGCCCCACAGCCCCGGCCGTTCGTGATCGACGACGATCTCCTCCAGGTCCTTCTTGGCGACGTAGACCGAATAACCCTCGCCGCGGCGGCCGACGGTGACTTTCATCGCGTGCTCTCCTCCGTGGCCTTCAGGGCCTCGAGTTCGCCGCCGCGCATGCCGACCAGCCGGCCGCGGTCGACGAAGTCGACGGTGTAGACGTAGTGGCGTTGCAGGAACTCGCCGATCGCGGTGACGTAGCCTTCGTCGCCGGCTTGGACCACGAACGCGCCCCGCGGCTCGCCCGGCAGAGTGCCGTCGTTGCGGATCGCCACCCGCGCCCGCACCCGCTGGCCGGGTGCGAACCGAGGCGGGCCGTAGACCTCGGGCAGCGGTTCGTCGTCGTGCATCAGAGGCCGGGTGCGCTCGCTCAGGCGTGGACGATCGCATCCGCCGGACAATTGGCGACGCATGTCGGCACCGCCGCGACCCCTGCACACTCGGTGCACTTGCCGGCGTCGATGGCATAGGCGTCGCCCTTCATCCGGATCGCGCCGCTGGGGCAGTCGAACTCGCAGGTTCCACACACCGTGCACTCGGCGGTGATGATCCTCATGGCCATGTCGCGTCTCCTTTGCGTCTCGCCGCGGATCCGATCCGCGGCCGATGTTGCGGCCGAATTCAGGCCGTTCGGGCGATCGATTCGGTGCCGCCGACCGTGTCGACGAACAACCGGGCGACCGCCGGTTCGATGTAGTCGTGGGCGAAGGCGTCGGTGGCCCGGATGCCGGCCGCCGCCAGGCGGTCGCGCGGGGCTTGGCCGATGCGGGCGCAGAGCACGGCGTCGATCCCGTCGAGCAGGTCGATGGTCGCCGCGAGGGCGTCGTCCTCGCCGTATCCACCCTGGCAGTAGCGGGTGGCGCGGCGATGGCCGACCAGCCGCACGCCGTGGCGATCGACTTCGTAGATCTGGAACGCGCTGGCGTGACCGAAATGCTGGTTGATGCGGCCGCTGCCCTTGCTGCAGACGGCGACCAGAAGCCGGTCGTCGGTCCCCGCGCCGCGCAGGCCGTCCTCCGCCCGGACGGTCGCGGCGGCACGGTCGCGGCGCTCGCGCTCGACGACCGAACGATACCGAACGCGGCCGGCGTGATCGATCGCCGGCGCATCGGGCAGCCGGTCGAGGGCGAATGCCGCTCCCTGATCGTCGCCGAGCAGGCCGACCGCATCGGCGCGGCACTGGCGGCAGTGCTTCATCAGGTTGGCGCCGCCGGCGAGATCGTCCTGCAACGCCTTGAGTTCGCTCGCCGTCGGCCCGCGCTGGCCGGTGAGGCCGTAGCGGGTGCCGTGCGCCGGATCCGAGATCAGCGGCATGATGTTGTGGATGAAGGCGCCGCGCGCCTTGAGCTCGGCGTTGACCTCGCGCAGGTGGGCATCGTTGACCCCCGGGATCATCACCGAGTTGACCTTGACCAGGACGCCGGCGGCGACCAGCCGGTCGAGGCCGAGCCACTGCCGCTCGATCAGCACCGCGGCGGCATCGCGCCCGGTCAGCCGCCGCTTGTCGTGGGCGACCCAGGCGTAGATCCGCGCGGCCACCTCCGGGTCGACGGCGTTGATGGTGATGGTGACGTGATCGATGGCGTGCGCCTTGATCTCGTCCACCCACTCCGGCAGGGCGAGACCGTTGGTCGACAGGCACAGCTTGACATCGGGGAGCGCCGCGGCCACCCGCGCGCAGGTCTCGAAGGTGCGCCGCGGGTCCGCGAGCGCGTCGCCGGGGCCGGCGATGCCGACGACGGACAGCTGCGGCATCTGCGAGGCGACCCAGGCCACCTTGCGGGCAGCGCGTTCGGGGGTCAGCGTTTCGCTGACGACGCCCGGCCGGCTCTCGTTGGCGCAGTCGTACTTGCGGTTGCAGTAATGGCACTGGATGTTGCAGGCCGGCGCGACGGCGACGTGCATGCGGGCGAAGAAATGATGGGCCTCCTGGCTGTAGCAGGGATGGTCCTTGACCTTGTTCCAGACCTCGGGCGGGAGGGCGTCGGCTTCCGGCCGCGCGCCGCAGGACGAGGACGCGCAGCCGCCGCCGTCCGCCCGCGGCTCGCGTCGGACCGGCGGCCGGGAGGACGATACCGCTGCCAGGGGAATGATCTTCTGCACCGCGCGCCCCTCGATGGTTGGTTGATCCGTCTGCGTCCGCCCGCTGCGGAGCAAGGGCCGTGCCACTTCGCCAAGCCCTTGTCGTTTCGACGTTTTTCCTTGAGCCGGCGCGGCCGCCCGCTGTCGGCTGTGCGACAGACTGTCGGACATTCGACAACGCTCCGACAGCGGCTACAGCCGCTTGATCTCGATGCTGTGCTTGCGGAGCGCGTAGCCGATCTGGCGCGGGGTCATGCCGAGCAGGCGGGCCGCCTTTGCCTGCACCCAGCCCGACCGCTCCATCACCCGGATCAGCCGTTCCCGCTGCGGCAGCGCCTCGAGATCCTCGAGACCGTCGATCTTGTCCCAATCCGGGCCCGGATCGTCGGCCGACGATGCCGGCGTGACCGGCTCCGCCGCCGTGGCGAACGCCTTCCCGGGAATCAGGCTGGCGCAGTGGCAGACGCCGCTCTGGCAGGGCAGGTTGATGTTGTCGATGACCTCGCCGCGGGTCATCGTCGCCACCCGGTAGACGCAGTTTTCGAGCTCGCGGACGTTGCCGGGGTAGCTGCACCCGGTGATCACCCGCATCGCCTGTTCGGAGAAGCGGAGCTTGCGCTCGTTCTCCCGGTTGAAGGCGCGCAGGAAATGACGGGCCAACTCGGGGATGTCCTGGCGGCGCTCGCGCAGCGCCGGGATGAAGATCGGCACCACGTTGATCCGGTAGTAGAGATCGGCGCGGAAGCTGCCGCTGGCCACCGCTTCCTCGAGGTTGCGGTTGGTGGCGCAGACGATCCGGACGTCGACCTTGATCGTCGACGTGCCGCCGATGCGCTCGAACTCGCGCTCCTGCAGCACGCGCAGCAGCTTGGCCTGGAAGGCGGTCGAGACGTCGCCGATCTCGTCGAGGAACAGGGTGCCGCCGTCGGCGAGTTCGAAGCGGCCCTTGCGCATCTGGGTGGCGCCGGTGAAGGCGCCCTTCTCGTGGCCGAACAGCTCGGATTCCAGCAACGTGTCGGGAAGGGCGGCGCAGTTGACCTTGATGAACGGGCCGCCGCTGCGGGGGCTGAGGGCGTGGACGGCACGGGCGATCACCTCCTTGCCGGTGCCACTCTCGCCGCGGAGCACGATCGTCGATCGGGTCGGCGCGACCAGATGGACCTGGGCGAACACCTGCTGCATCGGTCGACTGGTGCCGATGACGTTGTCGAGCCGCAGCGCCGAGGCGGGCGGGACGACTGGCGAGACGGCATCGCCGCCGATCGCGTCCTCGGCGTGCTCGGGAGGGCTCGCCGCCATGTGTTCGTGCAGGCGCACCGTCTGCGCGATCAGGTTGGCGACCATGGTCAGGAAGCGGATATCCTCGCCGATGTTGACCTGCGTCTTCCGCCGCCATACCCGGGCGATGGCGAGGCACCCGAACGGACGCCCGAAGGTCTTGATCGGGACGGCGATGAACGACACCGTCTCGTCGTCGAGAACACCGGGCAGCCGCACGTACTTGGCGAGCAACGGATCCTCGGCGACGTTCTCGGTCACGAACGGCGACTGTCCGGCGACGATGCGGGCGGCGATCTCCGCCGGCATGTCGGCGGCGCCGTCGTTCACCGCCGAGGCCGACAGCCCCGCGGCCGCCACCACCCGCAGCGAACCGTCGCCATCGGTGACGGCGACGATGCCGCGGCGCATCTCCATGTACGACGCGAGCAGGTTGAGCACCGCCCGCAGCTGCCGCGCCAGATCCATCGGCGAGGTCAGGATCTTGCTGATCTCGTACATGTTGACCAGGGACAGCGACGCCTTGCCTTCGGTCATGGCGTTCACGATCCGCTCGTCCCTGGCCGACCCGATGCCGGCACACGTCGCTTCGGCCTTGCGATCAGCACCATGATGAGGACCCACTCCGCTTGCCGTCGTGATGCTCCCGCCCGCTCCCCCTCCTCTTTTTCTGGTTCTCCGTCCCCTCGAAGCAATTTACGTGCCGCCTTCGGTCTGGGAATTGCTGTTGTCACATCAATGACTTGACAGGCAGCGATGGCGACGGCCGGCCGACGGCTGCCGTTCCGTTGGGCATTCGGCGCCGAACTGCCTCATTTGGAGGCCGCGCGAGGGCGCGGTGGCGAGCGGGGAACGGCCCGCGACGGCGCCGACGGTCGATGTCGCCCCTGCGACAACGGCGTGACGTCCGTGTCGCATTTCCGACCCACGCGCCCACCACGACGACAGAAATATCAATCAAATCAGATGGATCGTTTCTGGCGTGGTTCTTGCTGTGAGATTGCGCGATGGCGACGGGCGGTGCCGGACCGGTCGCGCAGCCCGTCGTGCAACGCAATCAGGAGGAGAATCATGGCCAACGTCACCTTTTCGTCGCCGGTGATGGCGAAGGACGTCACCGTCTACGCCATCGCCGGCCACCGCGGCACCATCCTGTCGGTCGCCAAGGCCCACCGGATTCCGATCCCGTTCGACTGCGGCGACGGCGAGTGCGGATCCTGCCTGGTCGAGGTCAAGCACCTCAATCCGGCCGTACGCTACGGCGTCGCGATGACCGAGAAGGAGAAGGAGCTGCTGCGCCAGCTGGGCAAGATCAGCGCCGCCGAGATCGAGAACGCCGAGGTCAACGACATGCCACCCCGTTATCGCCTCGCCTGCCAGTGCTTCGTCCGCGACGAGGACATCCTGGTCACGTTCGAAGGCGACCAGACCCTGCCGGCGAGGAGACCGGCGATGTCGATCGCGGCCGGCGTTTTCGCCGGCGGGATCGAGATCGCCTCCGTCGAGGCGTTCCTCGGCTACGCGATCAAGGTCGAACAGGAGGCCGCCTTCCACCTCGACGATCTCGCCCGCGACATGGAACGCTGCGGCAACGAGGCCGTCGCCGAACTGTTCCGCACGCTGGCGGGGTACTCCCGCCTCCACCTCGAGGACGCGAAAGCGCGGGCCGGCGCCGTCGACGTCACCGGCTCGATGCCCGACGACCACGTCTGGCCCGATCTGGTCACCCCGGAACAGACGGCGCTCTGGGCCGGCGATCCGTCGCTGTCCAGGCTCGACGCCCTCAAGGCCGCCCTCGACGGCGAACGGCTCGGCTTCGAGTTCTACCATCACCTCGCCGAGACCGCCCCCGATCGCGAGATCCGCAGGCTGGCCAAGGAATTCGCCACCGAGGAGGCCGAACACGTCGCCACCCTCGAGCAGTGGATCGCCCGTGAAAGGCTGTCGCGGTCGCAGGCGGGAGAC
>JBHJOP010000070.1:0-15387 GCA_050329575.1 Rhodospirillales bacterium
CCCAGGCCCGATTTGACCTCCTGCAGCGCATCGAAGTCCATCCGCACCGAGTCGCAGATCGACTTCGGCAGCAGCGGCACCGAGGATCCGCCCGGAATGATCGCGAGCAGGTTGTTCCATCCGCCCCGCACCCCGCCGGCGTGACGCTCGACGAGATCCTTGAGCGGGATCCCCATTTCCTCTTCGACGGTGCACGGGTGATTGACGTGACCGGAGATGTTGAACAGCTTGGTGCCGGTGTTCTTCGGTCGACCGAGGCCGGCGAACCAGTCGCCGCCGCGCCGCAGGATCGACGGCACCACCGCGATGGTCTCGACGTTGTTGACGGTGGTCGGGCAGCCGTAGAGACCGACGTTGGCGGGGAACGGCGGCTTCAGGCGCGGCTGGCCCTTCTTGCCCTCGAGGCTCTCGATCAGCGCCGTCTCCTCGCCGCAGATGTAGGCGCCGGCACCGAGATGGACGTGGATGTCGAACGCCCAGCCCGCCCCGCAGGCGTCTCGGCCGATCAGCCCGGCGTCGCGCGCCTCGTCGACCGCCCGCTGCAGCGCCTCCGCCTCGCGACGGAACTCGCCGCGCACGTAGATGTAGGCGACATGGGCGGCCATGCCCATCCCGGCGAGCAGGCATCCTTCGACCAGCTTGTGGGGTTCGTGGCGAAGAATCTCGCGGTCCTTGCAGGTTCCGGGCTCGCCCTCGTCGGCATTGACGACGAGATAGTGGGGGCGGTCGCCCGGCTGCTTCGGCATGAACGACCATTTGAGCCCGGTCGCGAATCCGGCCCCGCCCCGCCCCCGCAACCCCGACTTCTTGACCTCTTCGACGATCCGGTCGCGTCCGAGGGCCATCAGTGCCTTGGTTCCGTCCCAGTCGCCGCGGGCCTTCGCGCCCGCCAGAGCGGCATCGGCGAAGCCGTAGAGGTTGGTGAAGATGCGATCCTGATCGCGCAGCATGTTAGGAGGGACCTCCGCTGTCCTTGATCGTGATGGCAGCGACGGCGTCGACACTCTTGAGCGACGTCACGCCGCCCAGCGGCTCGCAGCTGGTGCGACCCAGTTGGGAGCCAGGCTTCGGTTGCTCGCCGGCACGGAGCCGCTGGAGGACGGTCTCCATCGCGTCCGGCGTCAGATCCTCGTAGAAGTCGTCGCCGATCTTGGCCATCGGTGCGTTGACACAAGCCCCTTGGCATTCGACCTCGGAGACCGTGAACAGGCCGTCCGCGGTCGTTTCTCCGAGGCCGATCCCGAGCGCCTTTCGGCAGGCACCGACGATGTCGTCGGATCCTCGCAGCCAGCACGGCAGGTTGGTGCAGATTTCGACGTGAAACCGGCCGACGGGCGCCAGATTGAACATCGTGTAGAAGGTCGCCACCTCGAAGACGCGCATCACCGGCATGTCGAGCAGGCCCGCCACATACTCGATTGCCGCGCCCGGCAGCCAGCCGCCGCTCTGCCGCTGGGCGAGATCGAGCAGCGGGATCACCGCGCTCGCCTGTCGGCCGGGCGGATACTTGGCGATGATCGCCGCCGTCCTTTCGACGTTCTCCGGCGTGAAGGCGAACGTCGCCGGCGGCGCGGGCCGATCGGTCGCGGCGGTCATCGGTCGATCTCCCCGAAAACGATGTCGAGCGAGCCGAGCACGGCGACCGCGTCGGCGAGCATGTGCCCGCGGGTGAGGTGATCCATCGCCTGCAGGTGGGCGAACCCCGGCGGGCGGATCTTGCAGCGGTAGGGCCGGTTGGTGCCGTCCGACACGAGATAGACACCGAACTCGCCCTTGGGCGCCTCGACGACCGTATAGGTCTCGCCGGCGGGGACGTGGTAGCCCTCGGTATAGAGCTTGAAATGATGGATCAGGGCTTCCATCGAGTGTTTCATCTCGCCACGCGGCGGTGGCGAGATCTTGTGGTCGGCGACCTTCACGGGTCCTGCCGGCATCTGTTCGAGGCACTGCTTGATGATCTTGACGCATTCCCGCAGTTCGTAGACGCGAACCAGATAGCGGTCGTAGCAGTCGCCGTGCTTGCCGACCGGCACGTCGAAATCGAAGCGTTCGTAGCCGTCGTAGGGCTGCGCCTTGCGCAGGTCCCAGGCCACCCCGCTCGCCCTCAGGTTGGGGCCGGAGAACCCCCAGTCGAGGGCTTCGTCGGCGGTGATCGCCCCGATGTCGACGCTGCGCTGCTTGAAGATGCGGTTGTCGGTCAACAGGGCTTCGAGATCGTCGATGACGGCGGGGAACTTCTCGGCCCACTGCCAGATGTCGTCGGCGAGACCGGTCGGCATGTCGAGGGCGACGCCGCCGGGGCGAAAATAACCCATGTGCATGCGAGCGCCGCTGACCCGTTCGCAGAACTCCATCAGCCGCTCGCGCTCTTCGAACCCCCAAAGCATCGGAGTCATCGCACCGATGTCCATCGCGAACGCGCAGACGGTGAACACGTGATTGAGGACCCGCCCGATCTCCGCATAGAGCACCCGAATGAACTGGCCGCGGGGCGGTGCCTCGATGCCGAGCAGCTTCTCGACCGCGAGCGCGAACGCGTGCTCCTGATTCTGCGGCGACACGTAGTCGAGGCGATCGAAATAGGGCACCGCCTGGAGATAGGTCTTGTATTCGATCAGCTTCTCGGTTCCCCGGTGGAGCAGGCCGACGTGAGGGTCGGCGCGGTCGATGATCTCGCCGTCCATCTCCAGCACCAGCCGCAACACCCCGTGTGCCGACGGGTGCTGGGGACCGAAGTTCAGCGTGAAGTTCTTGATCTGGGTCTCGGCCATCGCCCGTGCTCTTACTTCTCGGCCTTCTCGTCACCGGGAAGGCGCGCCTGGATCCCCTCCCAGGGACTGAGGAACTCGAAGCTGCGAAAATCCTGAGTCAGCTTGACCGGCTCGTACACCACGCGCTTCTCGAGATCGTCGTAGCGGACCTCGACATAGCCGGTGAGCGGGAAATCCTTGCGCAGCGGATGCCCCTGGAAGCCGTAATCGGTCAGGATCCGTCGCAGGTCGGGATGATCGCGGAAATAGATCCCGTACATGTCCCACACCTCGCGCTCCCACCAGTTGGCGGAGCTGAACACGCCCGTCACCGACGGAACCGGCTGCTCGGCGTCGGTCTGCACCTTCACCCGCAGCCGGCGGTTGTGGGTCAGGCTGAGGAGGTTGTAGACTACGTCGAACCGTGGCTGGCGATCCGGGTAGTCGACGCCGCAGACGTCCATCAGCTGCCTGAACTGGCATTGGACGTCGTCGCGAACGAAGGTCAGGGCGCGGGCGATGCGGTCCCGCTGCACCGTCAGCACGAGTTCGCCGGTGACGATGTCGACCGCGATCACGGTGTCGGCGAGGGCGGCCTGCAGATAGTCGCCGAGGTCTTGGAACTCAACATCCATGATGGGTCGAGCCGCATCCCGAGGTCAGGGTGAGAACAGGCTTCAGCGCCAGAGTGTTCCGGTTCGCTTGATCTTCTTCTGAAGCTGCAGGATCCCGTAGAGCAGTGCTTCGGCGGTCGGCGGACAGCCGGGAACGTAGACGTCGACGGGGATCACCCGGTCACAGCCGCGCACCACCGAGTACGAATAGTGATAGTAGCCGCCGCCATTGGCACACGATCCCATCGAGATCACGTAGCGCGGCTCCGCCATCTGGTCGTAGACCCTGCGGAACGCCGGCGCCATCTTGTTGGTCAGGGTTCCGGCGACGATGATGACATCGGATTGCCGTGGAGTCGGTCGCGGCACCACCCCGAAGCGGTCGAGATCGTACCGGCTGACGTAGGTGTGCATCATCTCGACGGCACAGCAGGCGAGCCCGAAGGTCATCGGCCACAACGATCCGGCGCGTGCCCAGTTGACCACCTTGTCGAGTTGGGTGAGGAGAAAGCCCTTGCGGTTCAGTTCCTCGGCGACGCGATCGAACAGGGCGTCCGGGTCGGCGTCCGGGGCCGGCAGGCGATCGAGAGAGGGTCGGGTCGGCACGTCTATTCCCATTCTAGCGCCCCCTTCTTCCACTCATATATAAAACCGACGGTCAGGATCGCCAGAAAGAGCATCATCGACCAGAACCCGAACACGCCGATCGCTCCGAAGGAGATCGCCCACGGAAACAGGAACGCGACCTCCAGGTCGAAGATGATGAAGAGGATCGCCACGAGGTAGAAGCGAACGTCGAACGTGCCGCGGGAATCCTCGAAGGCATCGAACCCGCATTCGTAGGCGGCGTTCTTGTCGGCATCGGGTCGCTGTCCGACCACGACGTAGGAGGCACCGACGGCCATCGCGGCGATGGCGATCGCAATGGCGAGGAAGATCAGGATCGGCAGGTAGTCGACCAGCAACTCGTTCATGCGCCCAGTCCCGCACCGACCTCCTGCCGTCGTCGATCCACGGTGCCGACGCTTCGCAGGCGCAACCGCGGAGGTGGCGGGAGTGACGGGACTCGAACCCGCGACCTCTGGCGTGACAGGCCAGCGCTCTAACCGACTGAGCTACACCCCCGCGGATCCGCTGCCCCGCCGGGTGTGTCCGATGTAAACTCCGCCCCGACAGGTGTCAAGACGAGACGCTGGGCCGAGGTCCTGGAGGTGTCGGACCGGCGGCGGGAACGGCGTCAGCGGTCGGCCGCCGGCGTCTTGGTGGGCGGTGACGGACTCGAACCGCCGACATCCACGGTGTAAACGTGGCGCTCTACCAACTGAGCTAACCGCCCTCACCGGGGCAGGGCTACTCTAACCGCGTTCCCCCGACTCCTGCGCGGTGCAGGTTCTCGATGGTCGGGCTGGAGGCTCCCGTCGACTCGGCAGAAGCCTCCGCGCACGACTGTTCTCCGGTCGCGTCAGTTGACGGCGTCTTTCAACCCCTTACCGGGCTTGAATTTCGGTTGCCTCGACGCCGGAATGTCGATGGTCGCCCCCGTTCGCGGATTGCGGCCTTGCGACGCCGCGCGACTGGCGACGCTGAAGGTTCCGAAGCCGACCAGTCGAACCTCCTGCCCCCGTTGCAAGGCCTCCGTTATCGACGAGAACATGCAGTCGACGGCGCTGGTAGCGTCCTTCTTGGACAGACCAGCGGCATCCATGACCGCTGCAATGAGATCGTTCTTATTCAACTCAAGTGCCCCCCGTTTGTGGCATTTCGTGGGTGGAAAAATCGTAGCGCGGGATTATGGACGGCGCGAAAAGCTGCCGCCCTATGATACTAATGCCCATGAAACGGTGCCGTCAACCGCGGACTCTCGGGTTGCCGGAGGCTACGGTCGCTTGGTTGCCCGCATGTGGCAGCGGACGCGCCCGAAGCGACGATCGGGCGGCGCGGGAGAGAGAGCGGCGACGCGGTGCCGATCCCGTCAGTGGGTCATGACGTTGCCGACGTCGTCCTCCTCGGACTTCGCCGCCGCCAGGGCCGCCGCCTCGATCTCCGCCTTCTCGTCCCATTCGATCGGCGTGAGCTCGGCCACCAGTGCGTTCTTCAGCACCTCGTCGACGGTGGTCACCGGAATGATCGTCAAGCCCCGCTTCACGTTGTCGGGGATCTCCGACAGCTCGCGCTCGTTGTCCCTCGGGATCAGCACCGTCCGCAGCCCGCCCCGATGCGCCGCCAGCAGCTTCTCTTTGAGACCGCCGATCGGCAACACGCGCCCGCGCAGCGTCAACTCGCCGGTCATCGCCACGTCCTTGCGAACCGCAATGCCGGTCAGGACCGAGACGATCGACGTCACCATGCCGACGCCGGCCGACGGGCCGTCCTTCGGCGTCGCCCCTTCCGGAACATGGACGTGGATGTCCTTTCTCGCGAACACCGTCGGGTGGATGCCGAACTGGGTCGCCCGCGACTGGACGAACGAGCGCGCCGCCTGGATCGATTCCTGCATCACGTCGCCGAGTTTGCCGGTGATCGTCATCCGGCCCCGCCCCGGCACCATCACCGCCTCGATCGACAGCAGCTCGCCGCCGACCTCCGTCCACGCCAGCCCGGTGCTGACGCCGACCAGGTCCGTCGTCTCGGCCTCGCCGTACCGAAACCGCTGCACGCCCGCCAGTTTGGCGAGGGTGCGGGCGTTGATGTGCACCGCCGTGCGGTCGCCCATCATGATCTCCTTGATGGACTTCCGGGTCAGGTTGGCGATCTCCCGCTCCAGGTTGCGGACGCCCGCCTCGCGGGTGTAGTGGCGGATGAGGTCGCGAAGCGCCCCTTCCGAGATCGACCACTCTCCTTCCTTGAGGCCGTGGGCCTCGATCTGCTTCGGGATCAGGTGGCGCTGGGCGATTTCCACCTTCTCGTCTTCGGTGTAGCCGGACAGGCGGATGGTCTCCATCCGGTCGAGCAGCGGCGGCGGGATGTTGAGGGTGTTGGCGGTGGTCACGAACAGCACGTCCGAGAGGTCGTAGTCGACTTCCAGATAGTGATCGTTGAAGCTGCTGTTCTGCTCCGGATCCAGTACCTCGAGCAGCGCCGACGCCGGATCGCCGCGCCAGTCGTGGCCCATCTTGTCGACTTCGTCGAGCAGGAAAAGCGGGTTCGACGACTTCGCCTTCTTCATCCCCTGGATGATCTTGCCCGGCATCGAGCCGATGTAGGTGCGGCGGTGGCCGCGGATCTCGGCCTCGTCCCGGACGCCGCCCAGCGACATCCGCACGAAGGTGCGGCCGGTGGCACGCGCGATCGACTTGCCGAGCGAGGTCTTGCCCACGCCCGGCGGCCCGACCAGGCACAGGATCGAGCCGCGCAGCTTGGTCGTCCGCTGCTGCACGGCGAGATACTCGAGGATGCGTTCCTTCACCTTCTTGAGGCCGTAGTGGTCGGCGTCGAGGATCTCCTGGGCAAGCCGGATGTCCTTCTTGACCCGGGTCCGCTTCTTCCACGGAATGCTCAGCATCCACTCGAGGTAGTTGCGGACGACGGTCGCCTCCGCCGACATCGGGCTCATCGTGCGGAGCTTCTTGACCTCGCCCAGGGCCTTTTCGCGGGCCTCCTTGCTGAGCGCCGTCTTCTTGATCCGCTCCTCGAGTTCGGTCACTTCGTCGCGGCCGTCCTCGGTCTCGCCGAGTTCCTTCTGAATCGCCTTCAGCTGCTCGTTAAGGTAGTATTCGCGCTGGGTTTTCTCCATTTGGCGCTTCACCCGGCTGCGGATCTTCTTCTCCACCTGCAGGACGCCGATCTCCGCTTCCATGTGCGCGTAGACGCGCTCGAGCCGCTCGGCGACGCTCGCGATTTCCAGCATCTCCTGCTTGTCGGCGATCTTCAGCGCGAGGTGGGAGGCCACCGTGTCGGCGAGCTTGCTCGGGTCCTCGATCTGATTGATCGACACCAGAACCTCGGGCGGCACCTTCTTGTTCAGCTTGATGTACTGTTCGAACTGGCTGACCACCGATCGCGCCAGCGCCTCGACCTCCTGAAGCTCGCCGCCCTGCTCCTCCATCAGCTTGGCCTCGGCCTCGAAGAAGTCCTGGCGGTCGGTGAAGCGTCGGATGGTCGCCCGCTGCCCGCCCTCGACCAGCACCTTGACGGTGCCGTCGGGAAGCTTGAGCAGCTGCAGGATCGTCGACACCGTCCCGACCGAGAAGATGTCCCGGGTCCCGGGGTCGTCCTGGGCGGCGTTCTTCTGCGCCACCAGGAGGATCTGGCGGTCCTCCTTCATCACGTCCTCGAGGGCGCGCACCGAGCGCTCCCGTCCGACGAACAGCGGCACGATCATGTGCGGGAACACGACGATGTCGCGCAAGGGCAGGACGGGATAGACGTTGATATCGCTGGTCACGGTCACCATGCCTTCTGATCTGGAGACACGAAAAGGTCGGGCGCGGGCGCGATGGCCACACCAAAAGTGGCCCCAAGGGACGGGCCGGTCAAGGGCGAGAGCCGCGCTGCGCTCAGGCGCTGCTTCCCACGTCGCCGCGGCGATCGGCGTAGATGTAGAGGGGGCGCGCCTGCTCTTCCGCGACCTCTCGGTTGATGACGACTTCTTCGACCCCCTCCAGACCCGGCAGCTCGAACATGGTGTCGAGCAGGATGCTCTCCATGATCGACCGCAGGCCGCGCGCCCCGGTCTTGCGGACCACCGCCCGGCGGGCGACGCTGTTCAGCGCCCCTTCGGTGAACTCGAGCCGCACCCCTTCCATCTCGAACAGCCGCTGGTACTGCTTGACCAGGGCATTCTTCGGCTTGGTGAGGATGTCGACGAGCGCACTCTCGTCGAGATCGCCGAGGGTGGCGAGCACCGGCAGGCGACCGATGAACTCCGGGATCAACCCGAACTTCAACAGGTCCTCGGGCTCGACGTCGCGCAGGATCTCGCCGGTCTGCCGTTCGTCGGGCGCCCGCACGTCGGCGCCGAACCCGATGGTGGTGCCTTTGGTGCGTCCGGAGATGATCTTGTCGAGGCCCGAGAAGGCTCCACCGCAGAGAAACAGGATGTTGGTGGTGTCGACCTGCAGGAACTCCTGCTGCGGGTGCTTGCGGCCGCCCTGCGGCGGCACGCTCGCCACCGTCCCCTCCATGATCTTGAGCAAGGCCTGCTGGACACCCTCGCCCGAGACATCGCGGGTGATCGACGGGTTGTCCGACTTGCGGGAGATCTTGTCCACCTCGTCGATGTAGACGATGCCGCGCTGGGCCCGTTCGACGTTGTAATCGGCGGCCTGCAGAAGCTTCAGGATGATGTTCTCGACGTCCTCGCCCACGTACCCGGCCTCGGTGAGGGTCGTCGCGTCGGCCATCGTGAACGGAACGTCCAGGATGCGCGCCAGCGTCTGCGCCAACAAGGTCTTTCCGCAGCCGGTCGGACCGATCAGCAGAATGTTGGATTTCGCCAGTTCGACGTCGTTGTTCTTGGCGCCGTGGGTGATCCGCTTGTAATGATTGTGGACGGCGACCGAGAGGGCGCGCTTGGCTCGGTCCTGGCCGATCACGTAGTCGTCGAGAACGGCGCAGATCTCGTGCGGGGTCGGAACACCGTCACCGGACTTGACGAGACCGCTCTTGTGCTCTTCGCGGATGATGTCCATGCACAACTCGACGCATTCGTCGCAGATGAACACCGTCGGGCCGGCGATAAGCTTGCGCACCTCATGCTGGCTTTTGCCGCAGAACGAACAGTAGAGCGTGTTCTTCGAGTCGCCACCCGTGGACTTGCTCATGGCTTCTCCCGTGACGGGGCCGGCATTATCGACACCATGTTAGCCATGGGCCCATGGCGTGCACAATCCCCAAAAACATACGGTTTCGGCAAACCGAGTCGTATCGACCCTCCGGACGCCGTCCATGGCCGGTCGACCACCCTCGTGAAGGACGACTGCCAAGCCCGACGGCTCAGCCCTTGAACGGCTTCGACGGGCTCGGTTTGTCCTCGTCCGTTGCGATCGCCGGCCGGCTTGCCACCACCTCGTCGACGATCCCGAATTCCCTCGCCTCCTCCGGGCTCATGAAGCGGTCCCGCTCGACAGCAGCCTCGATCACCTCGAGTTTCTGCTGGGTGTGACGCACGTAGATATTGTTGAGACGAGCCCGCAGCGCAAGGATCTCGCGCGCGTGGATCTCGATGTCGGTGGCCTGACCGCGCGCCCCCCCCGACGGCTGGTGCACCATGATCCGGGCGTTCGGCAGCGCGAACCGCTTGCCGGGAGCGCCGGCGGCGAGCAGCAGCGACCCCATCGACGCCGCCTGGCCGATGCACACCGTCGACACCTGCGGCCGGATGTACTGCATGGTGTCGTAGATCGCCATGCCGGCCGTCACCAGCCCGCCGGGCGAGTTGATGTAGAAGGCGATATCCTTGTTGGGGTTCTCGGATTCGAGAAACAGCAGCTGCGCGCACACCAGACTGGCGACTCCGTCGTCGACCCCGCCGGTGAGAAAGATGATCCTTTCCTTGAGCAGCCGCGAGTAGATGTCGTAGGCGCGCTCTCCACGGTTCGTCGTTTCGACGACCATCGGGATCAGCATGTTCATTTCCGGTCTCACGACGTCAGCGTTCCTTTCGACCATCGTTCCAGTTCAAGGTGCTCGTCCGGATTCGGTCCCGACGCCCGACGGGCAGCGACGGCACGCCCGCGCGGTCGGGTCCGCTCCCGTCGTCACACCGTGGTGCCCCGCACTCGGAATATCAGAGTTCCGTTGCCGCTTCGCTAATCATGCCCGCGGTCGCGGATTTCGCCGCGCCGCCCGCGCCCTCGGCCTCGTCGGGATCGCGCATCAACTCCTGCAGCGACACCCGGCGCTCGGAGACCGTCGCCATCTCGGTGATGAAATCGACCACCTTGTCTTCCAGGATCGGCGCCGCCAGAGCCTGCGACGCCTCCGGGTTGTTGCGGAAGTAATCGAGAATCGCCTTCTCGTGGCCGGGCAGACGCTGGGCCTCGGCCATCATCGCCCGATTCATCTCGTCCGGCGTCACCAACAGGTTGTTGCGCCGCCCGACGTCTGCCAACAGCAGTCCCAGCCGCACGCGCCGCTCGGCGATCGACCGATACTCCCGTCGCTCCTCGTCGCTCAGATCGGCACCGACCTCGTCCGCAGGCTCATGCCCGTGCTCATGCCCGTGCTCATGCTCATGTCCGTGATGATGCTCATGCTCATGCTCATGTCCGTGATGATGCTCATGGTCATGCTCATGCTCATGTCCGTGATGATGCTCATGGTCATGGTCATGCTCATGTCCGTGCCCATGCTCGTCACGAGCGGGATCCTCGGGCGATCCCTTCGCGGGCACCAGCTGACGGGCGATCGATTCGAACTCGCGCCGAATCATTCCCGCCGGCACCTCGAACTGGTAGAGCGCCGCCAGGGTGTCGAGCAGCGATCGCTTCAGCCGCAACCGTGACAGCGTCTTCAGCTCGCGGGTGTGCTCCTCGCGGATGCTCCGCTTCAGCGCCTCGAGGCTCTCCAGTCCGAACCTCTTGGCGAGGTCGTCGTCGATCGGGTGCGGCGCGGTCTCGCGCACCTCCTTGAGGTCGACCTCGAACTCGGCCTGCCGGCCGGCGAGCCCCGCCGCCCCGTAGTCCTTCGGGAAGACGACCGTGATCTTGGCGTTGCGGCCGGCCGCGAGTCCGACCAGTTGCTCCTCGAACCCCGGGATGAAGCGGCCCGAGCCCAGTTCGAGTTCGTAGCCCTCCGCCTTGCCGCCGGCGAACTCCTCGCCGTCGATCCGCCCGACGAAATCGATGACCACCACGTCGCCGGTCTGCGCCGTCCGGTCGGCGGCCGCCGTGGTCGCCGACTTGTGGGCCTCGGCGAGGCGCTGCAGCGTCTTCTCCACCTCCTCCTCGTCCGGTTCGGCGACCAGCCGCTCCAGATTGATACGGGAGAAGTCGATCGGCTCGATCTCCGGCAGCACCTCCAGGGCGAGCGTGTATTCGAGATCGCCCTGTTCTCCGATCGAGGTGACCTCGATCTTCGGTGCCCCGGCCGGCCGCAGTCCGCGCTCCTCGATCACCGACTTCGCCGAGTCGTTGACCGCCTCCTCCAGCACCTCGCCGCGCAGCGCGGCCCCGTAGCGTCGGCGCAGCAGCGCGAGTGGCACCTTGCCGGGCCGAAACCCGGGCAGCCGCGCCGACTGCGCGATATCCTTCAGCCGCGCTTCCGTCTTCTGTTCGATATCCGCGGCGGAGACGGCGACCCTGAACTCGCGGGCCAATCCGTCGACCTTGCTTTCACTGACCTGCATCGACCGTCAACTCGGAACCCCGTGTTCCTCAACAATGAACCGCCGTTCTGCCGGGAATGTCGACCCGTGGACGTCGGAGGGAGAGCCCTCGGCCGGATGCCGGCTCTGGTGCGGGCGGAGGGAGTCGAACCCCCACGACTTGCGTCACAGGTACCTAAAACCTGCGTGTCTACCGGTTCCACCACGCCCGCGGAACATCACCCGGCCGCCGGCGGAGCGCGTCACTCTAATCGATTGCCGACCCCTGTCAATCGCCTTGCCGACCGGTCGTGGACGCTTGGGCGGCCGTTGCGGCGCCGGTCCGACCAGCGGCGGCGGGGCGCGCGCCGGTCAGGGGACGGGACGCTCGGGGGGACCCCTCGCTCACGCGCGCGATTCCGCCAACCTGCCGAGGGTTGCCGGCAGTTCCTCGATCAGATCCTCGGCGATCAGGCCGGGCCCGAAGGCGGCCGCGGCACGGCCGTGCAGCCAGGCCGCCGCACAGCCGGCCTCGAACGGCGCCATCCCCTGTGCCAGCAGACCGAGCGCCATGCCGGCGAGCACGTCGCCGCTGCCGGCGGTCGCGAGGTGCGGCGGCGCATCGGCGTTGATCGCCGCCCGGCCATCCGGCGCGGCGACCACCGTGTCGGCGCCCTTGAGCAGCACCGTGGCCCCGCTCTCCCGCGCCGCCCGCCGGGCGCGGCTGAGCTTGTCGCCCTCGGCCGCGAACAGGCGGGCGAACTCCCCTTCGTGGGGAGTCAACAGGCACGGGCCGGCGATCGCCGCGAATAGCCGGCGCGGATCGTCCCGAAACACGGTCAGCGCGTCGGCATCGAGCACGCACGCCCGTCCGGTGGCGAGCGCCGCCAGCACGCGGGCGCGCGTCGCGCCCGAAACGCCGGCCCCCGGCCCGATCAGAACCGCGTTCTTGCGCGAATCGGCGAGCACCGCCGCGAACGCGCCGTCGTCGGCGACCGTCGCGACGATCGTCCCCGGCCGACCGGCGGCGTAGATCGCCACTGCCGCCGGCGGTGCCGCGACCGTGACCAGGCCGGCGCCGATCCGCCGCGCGGCGTCGGCGGCGAGCCGGCCGGCGCCGGTCATCTCGGCCCCGCCCATGATCAGCGCGTGGCCGCGGTCGTATTTGTTGCCGCCCGGCCGCGGCCGCGGGAGGCGCTCCCGCCACAGCGGCGGCCGGTTGACGAACGCCGCCGGCGCGATCTCGCCCAGTACCCGGTCCGGGATGCCGATGTCGGCCACCACCAGCTCCCCGCACAGATCGCGGCCCGGCAGCAGCAGATGGCCCGGCTTGGCCCGGAAGAAGGTGACGGTCAGCCGGCAGCGGGGCGCCGTGCCCAGCACCGCGCCGCTGTCGCCGAGGACGCCGCTCGGCACGTCGACGGCGACGCAGTCGAGGCCGCGACGGTCGATCTCCTCGATCGTCCGTGCCGCGATCCCGTCCGGCGGCCGGGTGAGGCCGGCGCCGAACAGGGCGTCGACCACCAACGGATCGCCGGCGAGCAGCGACGGATCCAGCGGCCGCACGTCGCCCCGCCAGCGGCCGGCATTGACGGCGGCATCGCCCTTGAGGTCGGCCACCGTGCCGAGCAGGCCGAGCCGCACCGGCCACCCCTGCGCCGCCAGCAGCCGTGCGACCACGAACCCGTCGCCGCCGTTGTTGCCGGGGCCGCACAGCACCGCCAGCCGGCGCGGCCGCCAGCGCCGCCTGATTTCGCGGGCGATGGCGGTGCCCGCCGCCTCCATCAGCGTTACGCCGGGGATGCCGGCCCGCATCGCGGCGGCGTCGGCGCGGTACATCTCCTCGACGGTCAGGAGCGCGTCTTCGAGCAATCGCGGCGTCTCCGGGGATCCTTGCGCCGCCATGATAGTCGGCCGCCGCGCTGGCGGAAACCCGTCTCGCACCCTATACAGCGGTGATCATGGGTGCTCGCCCGGACATCACCGCATGCGCGTGACGGTTCTTGGCGCCGGCGTCGTCGGTGTCTGCTCCGCCTACTATCTCGTGCGCGCCGGACACGCGGTGACGGTCGTCGACCGGCGACCGGGACCGGCGCTGGAAACCAGCTTCGCCAACGGCGGCCAGATCTCCGTCAACCACGCGACCCCCTGGGCGACACCGACGACGCCCTGGAAGGCCTTGAAATGGCTCGGCCGCAACGACGCGCCGCTGCTGTTCCACCTGCGCGCCGATCCGGCCCTGGCGGCATGGTCGCTGCGCTTTCTCGCCAACTGCACCCGTCGGCGGATGCTAGTCAACATCGAGCGCGCGCTGCGCGTCGCCCTCTACAGCCGCGGCGAGCTGGCCCGGCTGCGAACGGCGACGGGGATCGAATACGACGCCCTCACCCGGGGCATCCTGCACATCTTTCGCAACCGCCGGGACTACGAGGAGGCGCTGCCGCAGGTCGAACCGATGAGTCGCCTCGGCTGCGTCCGCCGCATCGTCGACGCCGAGGAGTGTGTCGCCATCGAACCGGCGCTGTCGGGAGTCCGCGACCGGCTGGTCGGCGGCATCTTCAGCCCCGACGACGAGAGCGGCGACGCCCACGCGTTCACCGTCCGGCTGGCCGAGATCGCCGCCGGGCTCGGCGTCGCCTGCCGCTACGGTGTCCGCATCCGGCGGCTGGTCGCCGTCGGCGGGCGGATCGACCGCATCGAGACGGATGCCGGCGACGTCGGCGGCGATGCCTTCGTGGTCGCGCTCGGCAGCTATTCGCCGCTGTTCGTCAAACCGCTCGGGATCCGGCTGCCGGTCTATCCGGCCAAGGGCTACTCGGTCACGATCCCGGTCGCGGCCGACGGCGGGGCGCCGACCGTCAGCCTGATCGACGACGAGTTCAAGATGGTCTACAGCCGCCTGGGCGGCCGCCTGCGGATCGCCGGCACCGCCGAGTTCGCGGGCTACGACGACTCGGTCACCGCGGCTCGCGCCCGCTTCCTGCTCGACACCGCGCGCGGCCTGTTCCCCCGCTGCGGCGATCCGGACAAGGCCGAGTTCTGGGCCGGCCTGCGCCCGTCGACCCCGGACGGCGTCCCGGTGATCGGTCCGACCCGCTATCCCAACCTGTTCCTGAACACCGGCCACGGCACCCTCGGCTGGACCATGGCCTGCGGCTCCGGCCGGCTGGTCGCCGATATCGTCTCCGGCGCCACCCCGGCCATTCCCGTCGACGGCCTCGGCGTCGAACGCTTCGCCTGACCTCCGCTCCGCCAGTGAACGGGTGTTGACGGCGGCCCCGGCCCGGATTAGAACATAACAGGAACAATGATCCCGCTGACCCCTCGCCGCGGCTGCTTCCGATGTCCTCACCCGCCGCCCCTCTCCGCCCCGATCCGGCGCTCGTCGCCGATCTCCGTGCGCGCATCGACGGTATCGGCGGTCGGGGGATGCCGCCGGACCCTGCCGCGGCGGTGCGGTCGTTCGGGATCGGCGCCCTCGACCGGGTGCTGCCGGGCGGCGGCCTGCCGGTGGCGTGCGTCCACGAGGTCGGCGCCGCCGACGGCAGTGCCGCCGCCGACGGCTTCGCGGCGGCGATGCTGGGCCGGCTGGCGGGCGAGGCCGGCATGGTGGCGTGGTGCGGCCGCCGGGACGGGCTCTATGGCCCCGGCCTCGCCGCCTTCGGTCTCGATGCGGGCCGGCTGGTCGTCGTCCGCGCCCGCCGCGACACCGACGTGTTCTGGGCGAGCGAGGAGGCGCTGCGGAGCGGCGGCCTCGCCGCGGTGCTGGGCGAGGCCG
>JBHJOP010000059.1:0-20102 GCA_050329575.1 Rhodospirillales bacterium
GCGCGCCGGCCCGTGCGCGGCGCGCGCCTTGGCGAGCGCCGCCTCCGTCGAGCCGGCGTCGGCGACATCGCAGACCGCGGCGACGCCGCCGATGGCGGCGGCGACGGCTGCCGCCGCCGTCTCGTTGACGTCGAACACCGCCACCCGCGCCCCGGCGCCGGCCAACGCCCGCGCCGTCGCCTCGCCGAGCCCCGACCCCGCCCCGGTGACGATTGCGGCAACGCCGTCGATGTCCATGGCTCCCTCCTCCCGCGGTCGATTGGTCCCGCGGACCGTTATAGCAGAGCCCGGTCCCGATGGTGACAGTCCCCTGCCCGCGGACGGTCGACGAAGAGGCCACCCTCCTGTCGGAGGGTGGCCGCAAGGCGATGGGAGGCATGAGTTGATGGTGGCGATGGTTGCCCGGCTCGATGTCACGATTGTGTGCACAATGTAACGAATCGTAACCGCTGGCGTTTTCTGCGCCGTTGCCCGTTGGCGACGGCGCTTGATTTCGGGAGACCCGCCGTCGAAAACGGATGCAGCGGCAACGCGCCGCAGGAGAGGAGAGCGGGGATGCGGTTGACCGAAGAGCAGACGATGATCCGCGACATGGCGCGCGCGTTCGCCCGCGAGCGGCTCGCTCCCCACGCCGCCGAATGGAGCCGCACCCGGACCTTCCCGACAGCGGCGATCGCCGAGATGGGCGCGCTCGGCCTGATGGGCATGCTGATCCCCGAGGCGTGGGGCGGCGCCGGTGCCGATCACGTCGCCTATGCCCTCGCCATCGAGGAGATCGCCGCCGGCGACGGCGCCTGCTCGACCATCGTCAGCGTTCAGAGCCTCGCCAGCATGTGCATCCACGGCTTCGGTACCGAAGCCCAGAAGGAGCGGTTCCTGAGGCCCCTGGCGTCGGGCGCGTGGGTCGGCGCGTTCTGCCTCAGCGAGCCGCAGGCCGGATCGGAGGCCGCCAACCTGCGCACCCGGGCGGTGCGCGATGGTGATCATTACGTGCTCGACGGCGTCAAGCAGTTCATCACCTCGGGCAAGACCGCCCAAGTGGCGGTGGTGTTCGCGGTCACCGATCCCGGCGCCGGCGCCAAGGGCATCACCGCGTTCATCGTTCCCACCGACACCCCCGGCTACCGGGTGACCCGCATCGAAGAGAAGATGGGCCAGCACGCCTCAGACACCGCCCAGATCGCCTTCGACGATCTGCGGCTCGCCGCCGACTGTCGGCTCGGCGCCGAGGGCGAGGGCTACCGCATCGCGCTCGCCAACCTGGAAGGCGGGCGGATCGGCATCGCCGCCCAGTCGGTCGGGATGGCGCGGGCCGCCTACGAGGCCGCCCTCGCCTATGCCAAGGACCGCGTCGCCTTCGGCAGGCCGATCATCGAGCACCAGGCGGTGGCGTTCCGTCTCGCCGACATGGCGGTCGGCATCGACGCCGCGCGGCTGATGGTGTTGCGCGCCGCCCTGTTGCGGGACACCGGCCTTCCGTGCCTGAAGGAGGCGTCGATGGCCAAGCTGCTCGCCTCGGAGACCGCCGAACGGGTCTGTTCGGCGGCGATTCAGATCCTCGGCGGTTACGGCTACCTCAGCGACTTCCCCGTCGAGCGCATCTACCGCGACGTCCGGGTGGCGCAGATCTACGAAGGCACCTCGGACGTCCAGCGGATCGTCATCAGCCGCGCCATCGCCACCGAATGAGTGGTCGACGGATTGCCGCAAGCAACAGGCGTGACTGCTCGTTTCTGTGACGAACTATTCGGCGAATGTAACGAATTGTAACCCGAGGTCGAACCCTCGGCTTTCTTTTTGCTCCTCGCTTCGACTCTTCCTATGATTGGAGGATCGGTAACGTGGCGTGATGCAACGGGGCCACGCGCCCGGCGAATAAGCGTCTGGGACGAAAAATGAGACCGGAACCTTCGAGCGACGCGGACTCCTACGCCCTGCTCCAGGCCGGGCTGGACCACATCAACCAGGGCTTCTCGGTGTTCGACCGCCACTTGCGGTTGATCGGCTGGAACCAGAAGTTCCTCGAACTCCTGGACTTCCCCGACTGGATCGCCTACCGCGGGGCGCCGTTCGAGACGCTGATCCGCTTCAACGCCGAGCGCGGCGAGTACGGTCCGGGGGTGGTCGAGACGCAGGTCGCGGAACGCGTGGCCCAGGCGCGACGGTTCGAGCCGCATGCCTTCGAACGCACCCGACCGACCGGCGAGATTCTGGCGATCCGCGGCGAGCCATTGCCGGAAGGCGGGTTCGTGACCGTCTACACCGACGTCACCGAACAGCGGCACTACGAGCGCCTGATCCGCGAGCAGAACGAGGAACTGGAGCGGCGAGTTCGGGCGCGCACCGCGGATCTCTATGCCACCCACGACCAGCTGCTCGATGCCATCGCCAAACAGAAGGATATCGCCGAGGCGCTCAGCGTCAGCGAGTCGCGGCTGCAACTGATCATCGACCGGGTCCCGGCCGGGATCGCCTACTGGGACAAAGACGCCCAGTGCCTGTTCGCCAACAGGCGATTTGCGGGGGCCTACGGCCTGCGCAAGGAGGAATGCATCGGCCGCCCGGCCATCGAGGTGGTCGGCGCGGCGACACTCGGCGAGTTGCAGGGGCACATCGACCGGGTCCTGGACGGCGAGAGCGTCACCTTCGAATACGAGACGGTGGTGGCGCGCGGCCGACAGGCGATGGTGCGCACCACGCTGATTCCGGAGATCAACGAGCACGGCGAGGTCGCCGGCTTCTTCATTCTCTCGCTCGACATCACCCGCCAGAAGAGGGCGGAGGCGGCGATCCTGCAGGCCGAGAAGATGGAGGCGATCGGCCAGCTGTCGAGCGGCATCGCCCATGACTTCAACAACCTGCTCACCGTCGTGCTCGGCAATCTGATCCCCTTCCGCGAACGCCACGGCGACGCCGACGACCGGCGGGACTTCCTCGATCCGGCGATCGAGGCGGCTCGCAAGGGCGCCAAGCTGACAGACCGGCTGCTCAGCTTCGCCCGCCGTCAGCCACAGTCGCGCCAGCCGGTGGACGTCGAGGACCTGGTCGCCGGCATGGTACGGCTGTTCCGCCGGTCGCTGCCGAGCGACATCGAGATCGTCACCGCCACCGGCGGCCAACCGTACCCGGCGCTGGTCGATCCCCATCAGCTGGAGAACGCGCTTCTCAACCTCGCCCTCAACGCCCGCGATGCGATGCCGAAGGGCGGCCGTCTCGCCTTCGAGACCACGTTCCTCACCGTTCCGGCCCACGCCGCACCGGAGTACGACATCGTGCCCGGCGACTACGTCCGGATCAGCGTCCACGACACCGGCACCGGCATCGATCCGACGATCCAGGCGCGGGTGTTCGAGCCGTTCTTCACCACCAAGCAGGGCGAGGGTGGCAGCGGCCTCGGCCTCAGCATGGTCTACGGGTTCGTCAAGCAGTCCCAGGGGGCGATCCGGATCGGGGGCGGCCCCGGTGGCCGGGGAACCGAGGTTGTGATCCTGCTGCCGCGCGCCGTCGGTGCCGACGACCGCGCCGCGCCCGCCGGGCCGGCCAGCCGCTTCCGGGCGCCGGAGACCGACCTTCTGCTGCTCGTCGAAGACAACGAGCAGGTCCGCGCGGTGGTGCGCCGGCAACTGACCGACCTCGGCTACCGACTGGTGGAGGCCGCCGACGCCGAGGAGGCACTCGAGCTGCTGCGGAACGTCCCGGACTTCACGCTGCTGGTTTCCGACATCGTGATGCCGGGACCGATGACCGGCATCGAACTCGGCAATCGGGCCAAGGCCTTGAAGCCGTCTCTGAGGATCATTCTGATGACCGGCTACGCGGGCCGCGACCGGACCCGCGATTTCGACCGCTGCCCGTTCCTCGTTCTGCGCAAGCCGTTCGATCCGGAACAGCTGGTGGCGGCGCTGCGGCGCGACAGCCTCGTCGCCTGACCGGCATTCGCCGACCCTTCAAAAAGGCGCCCGCCCGCCGTATGGTCGATGGTTCGGACCGCGGCGGCCTGCTCTCGCCTTGCCTGGCAGGCGGCTGCGGACAGCCATCCGCCGATACCGCGGTGGGGAGCGATGACCATCAAGGACCAGCAGATATTCGTCCTCGAGGATCAACCGGAAGTCGGTCGCCTGGTGTGCCGGGCGCTCGAGGACCACGGCTACAGGACCGAACTGTTCGGCCGCGCCGGCGATTTCCAGCGACGGCTTCGGACTCGGCGGCCAACCCTCTGCATCATCGACCTCGGACTGCCGGACGACGACGGCCTTCACGTCGTTCGCGATCTGCAGGCGCGCCACGACATCCCGGTGATCATCATGACCGGCCGCGGAACGGTCGTCGACCGGGTGCTCGGGCTGGAACTCGGCGCCGACGACTACGTGGTCAAACCGTTCGACCCGCGCGAACTGGTCGCCCGCGTCCATGCGGTGCTCCGCCGCAGCTCGGGCGAGGGCGGCGGCGAATCGCACCAGGGCAGCGACATCGCCAGGTTCGGGCCATGGACCTTCGACTACGACATCCATGCGCTGATCGGCCCCGACGGCCGGCAGACCGAATTGAGCGCCGCCGAGGCGCAGCTTTTGCTGGCGTTCACCCGCGCCCCCAACCGCATCCTGTCACGCGATTCGCTGCTCGGCCTCAAGGGTGCCGACGAACGCTCGCCATTCGACCGCAGCATCGACGTGCGGATTTCGCGGTTGCGCCAGAAGATCGAGAAGGACCCCAAGAACCCGCAGATCATCAAGACCGTCTACGGAACCGGCTACATGTTCGCGGCCAGGGTCGAGTGGATCGCGCGGACCGGCTGAGCGGCGTTCGCTAGGGCGCGATCGTCGCCGCGACGATCCGCTCCAGGCTCTCCTGGTCGCGGAACACCTCGAAGCGCACCGTGCCGCCCGAGCCGACGCGAAATCCGTAGACGGCGATTAGCGGCAGGCTGTTGTAGGAGAACGGCGTCGAGAAGTAGTAGGCGCCGGTGTCGTGGACGACCACCAGATCGCCGGGCTCGAGTCGCGGCAGCAGCCGGCTGTGCGCGATCACGTCACCGGCGAAGCAGCAGGGGCCGGCGACGTCCTGCAGCACCTTCTCTTCCTCCTTCGCCCGCCCTCGGGAGTCGGCGGCGCTGATGCGGATCGCCCACAGGTCGGGCATGAACACCGTCCGGGTGGCGGTCTGCGCGCCGACGTGGGTGATGGCGATGTTCCGGTCGCCGGCGGTCTTGGTGTATTCGACGCGCGCGACCATGAACCCGTTCTTGGCGAGGACCGAGCGGCCGAACTCGGTGACGATGCGGAACCGCCCGGAGAACAGCGCCGGGACCCCGGCCCGCAGGCTGTCGCCGTACTCGGCGAACGTCGGCCGCACCTCGTCGCTCTCGAAGTTGACCGGCAGGCCGCCGCCGATGTCGACGATGTGTACCTGGCGACGGCCGGCGACGGCATTGACCTCCTCGGCGAAGGCGGCGACCCGGGCAACGCCGTGGACGATCAGTTCGAACGGGCATCCCTGGGAGCCGACATGGGTGTGCACGCTGGTCAGCCACGGATGGGCGACATAGGCCTCGATCAACTGCTGGCGGAAATCGTCGAGGCCGACCCCGAACTTGGACGTGCGGGTGGCGGTGCTCATCGGGGCGATCGCGCCGACGCCGACCTGCGGATTGATGCGGAAGCCCACCACCGAACGGGATCCGCCCGTCTGCCATGCGCTCCGGACGCGCTCGAACTCCTGGAAGTTGTCGATGTTGAGGGCGATGCCCTGCTTGAGCGCAAAGCGAATGTCCGCCCCGGTCTTGGCCGGCGAATCGAAGACGATGCGGTCGGCCGCAAAGCCCGCGACGAGGGCCTGGCGGAGTTCGCCGGCGCTGGCCACCTCGCACCCCATCCCTTGGGCGCGCACCAGCCGCAGAACGGCATCGAGGCAGTTGGCCTTGGCGGCGAAGGTGTGGATGGCATCCCCGGGAAACGCCTGCTTCAGCGCCGCGATGGTCCGTTCGATGCCCTCGATGTCGAGAAACCCGGCGACCAAGCGCTCCTCGTCGAGGAGACCTTGGTCCACCGCCGCTCTGATGACCGCCTGCTTGCGGGCCGAAAGTCCGTCGTCCATCGGTCGCTGCTCCGCCGCGCACGTCCGCAGCTTGGGCGCGCGCAAGCGCTCTTACACCCGGGCGTTCGGCCGCTGGCAACAAAAAAAAGGCGGCCCCGCAGGGCCGCCCGGAACTCCCGATGTCGATGCCGCTGATCGGCGATCAGGCGGCCGCCCGGCGGCGCCGGGTGTAGCCGACGCCGAGCATGGCGAGCAGGCCGGAGCCGAACAGCCACACCGCGCCCGGCAACGGGATCGGCACGCCCTTGACGCCGGCGACCGAGAAGTCGTTGCAGTTCTGGGTCGCGCCGCACGCGGCCCCGAGGTCCGGCGCCGAGAAGGTGATCGAGGTGATCAGGTCGACGTCCAGCCCCTGCGCGATCAGGTCGGCGGCAGTGACGACCAGCGCCCCGACCCGGTCGCCGCCGGTGGCGGTGGCGAAGAACGAGCCGGTGACGCCGTTGATGGTGATGTCCGCCTGCTCGGTCCAGAACGGATCGTTGGTGACCGGATTGTTGGTGAACAGGTCGAGCAGGTAGATCTCGACGATGCTCGCCGGCACCGCCCACGACAGCGTGATCGACTGGTTCGGCTGGGTGATCTCGTCGTCGCCGACGCCGAAGCCGTCGAAGTCGCAGGCCAGCGGACCGCCGGCCCCGGCGCAGAACGTCGTCCCCGCCTGGGCGGCGGCGACCGCGGCGGCCGACGCCCCGAAGTAGGGGAACGGCTCGCCCTGGGTGATCGGGCTGACGCTGGCGACCGCGCTGACGGCGCCGAACCCCGGCAGGGCGGCGGTGGCGGTGTCGCCCGCCAGCGTCCAGACGGCGCCGTTGACGGTGGCGTCGATGGTCGCGGTCGACATCGCCATCGCGCTGCCGCCGCCGAGGGCCACCGCGGCGATCGCCGCCGCGCCGGCCAGAGATTTCGCAAGCCTCATGGTGTGTACCTCCTCCTTAAAAGCTCATTCCAGAAAGCTCACCCCCCACTACGGGCGCCCGCCATCCGGCATCGTGCTTCCGAAGCCCGACACCCGTTCGTTACGGGAACGGGATGATAGAACGAATCGGCGCCATGCACAGCAAAAAAATTAACATTCGTTCATGGTGGCCGAAAGAGCCGACACAAAAGAATCAAAAAGGGGCGGCCCCGAAGGGCCGCCCCGGTCGCGAAACGAGAGGCCGACGCCGGCGATCAGGCCGCCGGATGCCGCCGGCGGGCGTAGCCGACGCCGAGCATGGCGAGCAGGCCGGAGCCGAACAGCCACGCCGCACCCGGCAGCGGGATCGGGATGCCCTTGACGCCGGCGACCGCGAAGTCGTTGCAGTTCTGGGTCGCGCCGCACGCGGCCCCGAGGTCCGGCGCCGAGAACAGGATCGAGGTGATGTTGTCGACCGGCAACCCTTGCGCGATCAGGTCGGCGGCGGTGACGATGAGCGCCCCGGTGCGGTCGCCGCCGGTGGCGGTAGCGAAGAACGAGCCGGTGACGCCGTTGATGGTGATGTCCGCCTGCTCGGTCCAGAACGGATCGTTGGTCGCCGGGTTGTTGGTGAACAGGTCGAGCAGGTAGATCTCGACGATGCTGGCCGGCACCGCCCACGAGACGGTGATCGACTGGTCGGGCTGGGTGACCTCGTCGTCGCCGACCCCGAAACCGTCCTGGGCGCAGGCGAGCGAGCCGCCGCCGGCGGCGCAGAACGAGGGCGTCGAGTTGCCGTCGAACGGCTGCGACTGGGTGAGCGCTCCCCCGGTCGCGACGACGCTGACCGCGCCGAAGCCCGGCAACGTCGCCGTCGCCGTGTCGGCGGGTCCGAACGTCCACGGCGTGGCGTCGGTGCCGTCGATGACCGAGAGCGCCGACGCGTTGCCGGCGGTGAGGGTCAGAGCGACGATCGCCGCCGCGCCGACCAGTGGTTTCGCAATCCGCATGGGCTAACCTCCTGAGTTCGCCATTGATCCCTGCCGGGTTCCCGATCGCCCGCCGGCCGGTCGTTGCCGGTCGGCGACGGACGCGTTCGCGCCCTGACGCCACGCTCGCGACGGCGATGCCCGCCGGGCACCCCTCGAACCGCCGACGATCGCTCGCGCGGGCCGTCCTGACCAAGATGGCTTGGCTCCACGACCCGCACCGGGGACTGCCGGTTCCCTAAATCCTCCCCTTGTCGGCCCGTTCGGCCGACGACCCGAAACTCGCGCCGCCGACCGGCCCCGCCGAACCCGCCACGTCAGCGGCGGGGTCGGGGCGCCAGTCGCGACCCGCTCGCACCTTAGCGGCGGAGTCGGCCCGATGCACGAGAAAAACGTTAACGGACGGTAATGATCGGCCGAAAAATTTTCCCCTTTTGGGGGGGTCGGCCGCGATCGAGGCCGCTGCGGCGGCGGTCCGTGCCCCTCGGACCGCCGCCGCGTCCTTCATCGAGTCTCTCTCCTTTATTGTTGTGGTCGCCGAGAGAGACCGTGAGCGGCCGCGCCTCAGGCGGCGGGCTTGCGCCGGCGGGTGTAGCCGACGCCCAGCATCGCGAGCAGGCCGGAGCCGAACAGCCACACCGCGCCCGGCAGCGGCACCGCCGCGACGCCGGCGACCGCGTAGTCGTTGCAGCCGACGCCGCCGGTGAGGGTGCAGCCCTGGACCGAAGGCGCCGCGAAGGTGATCTGCGTCACGCCGCTGAGGTCACCGGCGACAAAGCCGGCCGCCAGCAGGTCGACGGCGGTGATCGTGAACGCGCCGGTGGTGTCGCCGCCGGTGGCGGTGGCGAAGAACGACCTGGTGACGCCGTTGATGGTGATGTCGGCCTGCTCGGTCCAGGACGGATCGTTGGTGGTCGGGTTGTTGGTGAAGAAGTCGAGCAGGTAGATGGCGGTGATGTCGACCGGGTTGGCCCAGGACACGGTGATGCTCTGGGTCGGATCGGTGACCTCGTCGTCGCCGTCGCCGACGCCGAAGCCGTCCTTCTGGCAGGCGAGCGACCCGCCGCCGCCGGCGCAGAACGCCGTCGCGGCCGCGTTGCCGTCGAAGGTGGTCTGAGTGATCGGGCTGGCGCTCGCCGTGGCGGTCACCGTTCCGACCCCGGGCAGCGGCGCGATGGTCGTCGCCGTGTTGCCCACCAGGCTCCACACCGCGCCGTTGACGGTGGCATCGATGTAGAAGGCCGCCGACGCGTTGCCGGCGGCGAGGGTCGCCGCGGCGATCGCCGCCGCACCGACCACGGATCGAGAGAGTTTCATTGTCGACCTCCTAAGTTGCGTTCAAAACGTGGTCCCCCGAAACATCCGACCGGCCGGCCCGCCGATTCCCGTCCCGATTGAGGGATCTGTCGAATTCAACGAGGCCGGACGTGAGCGGATCATACTGCATCTTTTTGTTGCTCGCATCAGAAATGTACAACTTTTAATAATTTTTTCATCGGAGCCGCGGGCCGGCGCGCCACCACAAACGTGTCATAATTTCCGACCCCCGACCTGCTATGATCGGAGCCGCCGAGGGGGTAGTCCGAGTGTGGGGTGCGGGTGCCCCGGGAAGGGGGCTGACGCCGGTTTCCGTCCCACGCGCCAATCAACAACGAATGCAAGGGCTACCCTCGCGGCCCATGTCCCCGGTCGTCGACCGAAGGCGCCCTGCGGCCGCGCCGGCGTTGATCGAAACGAAACCAATCGGCGATACCATCGGCGCCGGTCGGGAGCGCGCCCGGACGATACCGAGAGCGCGGCGGCGGCACACGGGATGGGGACCGCGATGAGCTATCGAGACCTGTTGTTCCTGACCCGCTTCTCGGTCGGGTCCGACCGGGTGCTCAAGCACCTGCTGGCGCTGCGGCCGGCGGCGGCCGGGCGCATTCCCAACCGCGAGCGGACGATGACGCCGCAGATGGACGTCTGCATCGAGGGCTTCCCCTACTCCGCCAACACCTTCATGACCCGGGTGTTCGAGGCCTGGAACCCGGGCGTGCGCCTCGCCCACCACGTGCACGTGCCGCTGCAGCTGATCCTCGCCGCCGAGTACGAACTCCCGGCGCTGGCGCTGATCCGCGAACCGGCCGACGCGGTCACCTCGATGCTGGACAAGGACGAGCGGCTGTCGCCGGCGGCGGCGCTGTGGGTCTACGAGCGCTTCTACACCCGGCTGCGGCCGGTCGCCGACGCGCTGGTGTTCGCCCCCTTCGACACGGTCACCCGGGCGCCGGACCGGGTACTGGAACGCATCAACGCCAAGTACGGCAAACGGTTCGCGTTCCGCCGCTACGACGCCGCCGAGCAGGAGCGGCTCTTCGCTCGCATCGACGACGCCAAGGTGCCGAAGGTGCCCCGCTCCGAAGCGGAACTCGCGCGCCGCCAGCGGATCCGCGAGCGCATCGTCGCCGATCGCCGCTATCCGCGCTGCCGGCACCTCTACGAGACGATCGCCGACGGCCTCGCCTGAGCGCGGGCGCGGTCAGACGGCCGCCCGTCGGCAGCGAGGCCGCCATCGCACCGCCGGGACCGGCGGCTGGCGGCCTCCGATCATCGACGCCGGCTCGACGACCGGCGCCGTCGACCGCGTCAGCTCATCAGGATCCCGATGACGATCAGGATCGAAAAGGCGACAGGCAGGATCAGCAGGGTCTTGTTCTTGAGCAGGTTCGACATCTTCGGCCTCCCTCGGCTTGGTTTGGGATCGCCGTTCCTGCGACCTCACGTCGGCGGCGGCGATCACCGAACCTTGTAAACGCGCCGCCCAAGGCTTGCAATAACTATTTGATATCAAGAATTTTTTCTGTCAATATCTGTTGTCGCGCGGGAGCCGTTCCGTAAATTCTTGACGGGCGGCGGGAGGGGGCTGCGGGAGGGGACGATGGATCGAGCACCGGTCGGATTTCGCATCCGCTCCGTGCGCAAGGCGCGCGGCCTGACCCAGGCCGCGCTCGCCAAGCGGGCGGCGATCTCGCCCTCCTATCTCAACCTGATCGAGGCCAACAAGCGACAGATCGGCGGCGCGCTGCTGCGGGCGATCGCGGCCGAACTGAACGTCGACACCGAGTCGCTGACCGGCCGCGCCGAGCTGCGGATGGTCGCCGATCTGAAGGAGGTCGCGCTCGAACCGCTGTTGCAGCGCATCCACCTGCCCCCTGACCGCACCCCCGACCTGGTCGAGCGGCACCCCGAGTGGGCGAGCGCGCTGCTCACCCTCTATCGCGCGTGGCGCGACCAGGCCGCCATCGTCGACGCCCTCTCCAGCCGCCTGCACCAGGACCCGGGCCTGGGCAACGCCCTGCACCGGCTGCTCAGCCACGTCACCGCCATCCGCACGTCGTCGGAGATTCTCGACGACGCGCCGGACCTCGACGACGCCCAGCGCCGGCGGTTCGGCGAGATCATCTCCACCGAGAGCCGCTGGCTGTCGGAGACGGCGCCGCTGCTCGCCGGTCTGTTCGACCAGTCCGACCGGGTGTTCCCGGCGGCGACGCCGGCCGACGAAGTCGACGACTTCCTGCGTCAGCACAACGGCTGGTTTCCGGATCTGGAGCAGGCCGGTGACGCCATCCGCCGGACGCTGGCGGCCCGCGGGGGAACCGACGAGGAGGGGCTCGCCGGCCATCTCCGCGACGGCCATGGGATCACCGTGGTCCGCGGCGGGGCGGGCGAGGACGGCCCGAACGGCCTCGCCGTCCCGCCGCCGTTCGACCTCGCGGCCGGGCGGGTGATCCTCCCCGCCGATCTGCCGCGATCGACCCGCCGCTTCCGGCTCGCCCGGCGGATCGCCGGCATCGAGGCCGCCACCGCCATCGCTGCCCGGCTCGGCGATGCGCTGCTGACCGGCGACACCTCCCGGGAGCACGCCCGCCACGCGCTCGCCTCCTATGTCGCAGGGGCGGTGCTGTTCCCCTACGAGGAGGTGCTGCGGGCGGCCACCGCGTGTCGCTACGACATCGACAGCCTGTGCCGGCACTTCGACGCCAGCTTCGAGCAGCTCTGCCATCGGCTGACGACGCTGCGAGATCCCGATCGACCGGGCGTGCCGTTCGCGTTCCTGCGCGCCGACCCGGCGGGGTTCATCGGCAAGCGCTTTCCGCTTCCCGGCCTGCCGCTGCTGCGCCACGGTCACGCCTGCCCGCTGTGGGTCGTCTTCGCCGCCGGCCAGACGCCGGGGCGGACGATCCGCGGGCTGGTCGAGTTCCCGAACGGCGCGCGCTACCTGATGATCGCCCGGGGGGTGGCGAAGCCGCCCGCCGCGGCCCACGCGCCGCCGTTCCTGCATGCGGTGATGGTGACCTGCGAGGTCGGCGACGCCGTGCGCACGGTCTATGCCGACGGGCTGGACCTTGCGGCGCCGCGGGCGGCGATCCCGGTCGGGCCGGGCTGCCCGCTGTGCCCGCGACCGGACTGCCGTTTCCGCAGCGAGGACCCGATCGTCGGGGCGCGGCCCGGCACCTGACCCGCGGCGGGGCGGCGGCGGGGCGGCGGCGGGGCGAACGGGCCGGTCGGCAAGCGAGGAAGCCCCGCCGCTGTTCCCGTTTCCAGTAATTCGGCCTTCTCCTCATTTTCGCCACATTTATTTTCTAGGCAATGCTGACGGCGCTCACGGCTTGATTGTGTGCCGGTTTGAAATGACTATAATTCTTGGGGTGGGGGCCGAAAATGAGAATACGAATTGTTGTCGCCGGCCTGCTGCTATCGCTGGCGGCCCTGACTCCCGTCGACGCGGCGCGCGCGGCGGGGCTGGTGCCGATCGCTGACGACCAGTGGAACCAGATCGCCGTGCGCAAGGTGCTGCACGTGTTCGCCTACGGGGGCGGGGCGACCGACAAGCAGATCCAGCGGTGGGCGAACATCGGCCCGCAGGCCGCGATCCGCGAAATGCTGACCTTCGCGCCGGTGAACGACAAGCTGTCGTCCGGCGGCGACGCCATCGGCGAACGCGTGCGCAGCCTCGAGGACCTGCAGGTGTTGCTGTCCGCCGATCGCGCCGACAACCCCGTCTGTCACGACCAGCGGCCGCTGTACGCCCTGACCACGGTCCGCAAGGACGAGGGCGTGATCCACTCCAACGCCGGGATGCAGAACGCCTGGATCAAGGCGACGCAGATCCGGGGGTCGAACCCGTTCCGGGCGCGGGTCGGCCTGTGGCTGACCGACTATCACGCGGCGGTCGGCCTGCACGGCCAGGTCGGGTCGGGGCTGCTGCGCCACCATTACGACAGCATGATCGACGCGCTGGCGGCGAACCGCCCCTTCGACGAGGTGCTGGCGACCGCCGCGACCTCGGCGGCGGTGGCGTTCCGCTACCGGCACTACGCCAACCGATTCCACAACGACCGCGATGCATTCTATGGAAACGACGACTTCGCCCGAGAATTCCACCAACTGTACTTCCGCATTACCGGCGAGACCGAGGATGCGGACTATCACGAGAACACCACGATCGAGAACACCGCCCGCGCCCTGACCGGCATGCGGATCGACCGCGACCCCACCGCCTACGGCATCACCGTGTCCAAGAACTGGCGGGTGGCGCCGATCGACTTCAGCGATCACACCGACCCCGCGGGCACGCTGCACCTCAACACCACCCTCCACCACTGGGGCGATCTCGAGATCCTGCGCCGGTCGATCTCCGGCGCGACCGCCGAGAAGAAGCTGTTCGCGCTCGCCAAGCTGGCGATCCGCCACCCCGAGAGCCTCGACAACCTGCCGGTCGCGATCGTCGCGCACTTCGCCGACGACAACCTCACCGCTACCAAGGAGCGGGCGATCCGCGACGAATGGCGCAAGCTCGCGGGCCGGCCCGGCGACCTGCTCGACTTCCTCCGCGCGTATGCGATCTCGACCACCTTCCACCGCAGGGACACCGTCAAGTACCGGACGGCGTTCGACCGCAACCTCACCCTGTTCAACCTCAACACGGTCGACGCCGAAGAGGTGTTCGGCAATCCGGCGACGCCGGCCGCCTGGATGAGGGGGCAGGGCGCCGAGCCGTTCGCCCCCACCCACGGCATCTTCGGCGGCCAGATCGGCCTCGAGGCGGCCAACAGCGCCGCGGTCTACCGGCAGGCGTACGGCGCCGCGGTGGTGTCGTCGCAAGCGATCTCGCAGGTCACCAGCGAATGCCGCTCGCCGTCCGGCCGGCTGGTCTCGCGGTGGCAGAAGGACTGGGCGAAGGTGATCCCGGCCACCGACGGCGACTACACCGTCAAGGCGGTCGGCCGCTGGCTGTGGCAGCGGCTGATCGCCGACGGCGCGAAGGCGAAGACCTATGGCCCTCTCGAGCGGGCGTTCGTCGCCGGGTTCCTGGCCCGTGGACTCGACTTCGGCTACCTCGCCGATCCCAAGAACCCGGAGGCGACGATCAGCACCGCGGCGCTCGGCCGGGCGCCGCTGGCGGGGCTGCTGAGAACGCTGGAGGGCGAGAGCATCGCCCTCGCCAGTCGCGACCGCGCCGAACGCGAGGAGGCCAACCGGCGGGTCGGGATGGCGATCAACTTCATCTCAATGACCCCGTTCATGTTCGCCCTGGAGGGCCGCTAGCCATGAACAGACGCGATTTCCTGCTGTCCTCGCTGTCGGCGGCGGCGCTGACCGGCGCGTCCGCCGGCATCGGCCTGCGGCCATCGGTCGCGCGGGCGGCGCCCGGGTTCTCGTTCGGCCGCACGGTGGTCAACGTCATGCTGGTCGGCGGCGCCGACCTGCGCTGCCTGTTCGTCCCGCACCCGTCGCGATCGCGCCCCTATGCCGAGGCGTTCTGGGAGGCGCGGCGCGACCTCTACCAGCTCGGCGGCTCGAACGCCAGCCGCTACCCGAGCTATGCCGTGGTGTGGAGCGATCTCTACCGGCCGGTGGAGCGTGACGGCGTCGCGTTCGGCATCCTCGAATCCGCGGGCTGGCTGGCGCAGCGGTTCGCCGCCGGAGAGGTGGCGATCGTCGCCAACGTGCTGATCGGCAAGACCCGCCGCCACGACCTCGGTCGGCTGATCGCCCACGCCGGCGATCCCGGCACGCCGCCCTACGTCAGCAGCCGCGACGGCTGGGGCGGCCGCTTCACCGAGGCCCTCGGCGACGCCAAGACGCTGGTGGTGACCGACACCGTCTCGGTGTTCGGCCTCGGCACCGACCCGCAGAACCGGACCGGCCGATTGATCCACGCCCCCGACACCCGCAGCCTGTCGCTGCCCGCCGCCGTTCCGCGCAAACCGACGACGGAACAGAACGCGTTCGCGCGGGCGCTCGCCGCCTACTACGCCCAGAAGAGCCGCGAACTCGCCGACCAGCCGGACGACTGGCCCTACCGCCGGTTCGTCGAGCACGACCAGTCGCTGCGCCGGCTGAGCGAGGCGATCGAACGGCGGTACGCCGAGGCGGCACCGACTCAGCCGCGTGCCCTGCTCGACCTCTACGCGCCCGGGACCCGCATCCCGCTCGCCGACCGCGGCTTCGGCCGCCAGTGCGCCAGCATCTACGACGGCGTGCTGGCCGGCGATCTGTTCCGGATGCGGGTCGGATCGATGTCGATCGACGGCTGGGACACCCACGGCGCCCAGATGGAGATCTTCCCGACGCTGGTCGAGGACGTCTTCGGCGCCGGCAGAGGGCTGGCGACGCTGACCGCCGAACTCGCCGCGATCGGCTGCGACGACGACGTGGTGTTCGTGTTCAACAGCGACTTCGGCCGCCAGCTCGCCGCCAACGGCGACGGGGGCACCGACCACGGTCGCGGCACCTACATGATCGTCGTCGGTCGCGGGGTGCGCGGCGGCGTCTACGGCGAGATGTTCCCCGAGGCCGAGATCGCCGGCGGCCCCGGCAGCCGCCTCTACGACGCGCCGGGGGCCGACATCGTCGCGCTGACGTCGTTCGAGCGGGTCCTCGCCGCGGTCTGCGACTGGGCGAAGCCCGGCAGCGGCGCCCGTGTCTTTCCGGGGGCACGCACCTCCGACCGGGAGCCGGGATCCGACGTCGGCAACCTGATGCGCGGCTGACCCGCGCGCCGCGGATCGAGACCCGCGAACGCACGATCGCGGCGCCCCATCGCCCGACAAGGGCCGTCGCACCTCGGCCCTCCCTGTTGTTCGGCGGCCGATTCCGGTAGAGCATCGCGATGGCCGCCGAACGACCCTCCGGGCGGCGATCGGAGCGCCGATGGAGATTCTCGCCGTCGCCGGCCTCGCCTTCCTCGCTTCGGGGCTGACGTTGTTTTCGGGGTTCGGTCTCGGCACCATCCTGATGCCGGCGTTCGCATTGATCATGCCGGTCGAGGTGGCGATCGCGGCAACGGCGGTGGTGCACCTCGCCAACAACGTCTTCAAGCTCTGGCTCGTGGGGGCCGCGGCCGATCGAGGGGTCGTGGTCCGTTTCGCCCTCCCGGCGGCGCTGGCGGCGGTGGTCGGGGCGGCGGTGCTGGTGCGGCTGTCGGATCTGCCGACGATCGTCAGCTACACCGCCTTCGGGGCGGACCGAAGCATCGAGGCACTGCCTCTCGCCATCGGCCTCACGATCGTCCTGTTCGCGGTGCTCGAACTCGCTCCCGGCTTCGCACGGCTGTCCTTTCCGCGCCGGTTGCTGCCGCTCGGCGGGGTGATCTCGGGCTTCTTCGGCGGGCTCTCCGGCAATCAGGGCGCCTTCCGCACCGCCTTCCTGATCAAGGCGGGGCTGTCGAAGGAGGCATTCATCGCCACCGGAGTCGTCGCCGCGGTGGTGGTCGACGTGACGCGCCTCGGCGTCTATGGCCTGTCGCACGTCACCCGCGACTTCGCCGCGCTGCCGCCCGAGGTCTGGCCCGTCGTCGCCGTCGCCACGGCGTCGGCCTTCGTCGGGGCCTTCGCCGGCGCGCGGCTGATGCGCAAGGTGACGCTGCACGTCGTCCGGATGGTGGTCGCCGTGGCGATGATCGGGCTTGGCGCCGGGCTCGCCTCGGGCCTGCTGTGACCCGGGCCCGCCGTGACACGGATCGGCACGCCGGCTGGCGGCGAGGGACCGCCCACGCGACCGCCCGGAAGCACCGGCGCGGCGTCCTTGACGGCGCCCGCGCCAGCGGCGACAACGGCGGACGGCGGTGCGACACGGGACGGCGGACGATGAGCGAGACCCTGCATCATTTCGTCGATGGCGCGGCCCTGGCCGGCACCAGCGGCCGCTTCGGCGACGTCTTCGATCCCGCGACCGGCGAGGTCCGCGCCCGGGTGCCGTTCGCTTCCGCGGCGGAGGTCGGGCGGGCGGTCGCCGCGGCCGCGGCCGCCTTTCCGGGCTGGGCGGCGACGCCGCCGCTGCTGCGGGCGCGGGTGCTGTTCCGCTTCAAGCGCCTGATGGAGGAGCATTTCGACGAGCTCGCGCAGTTGGTGATCGCCGAACACGGCAAGGTTCGCGATGATGCCCGCGGCGAACTCACCCGCGGCCTCGAGGTGGTCGAGTTCGCCTGCGGCATCCCGCATCTCCTCAAAGGCGAGTTCGCGGAGAACGTCGGCACCGGCATCGATTCGTGGTCGCTGCGCCAGCCGCTCGGCGTCTGTGCCGGCATCACGCCCTTCAACTTCCCGGCGATGGTGCCGATGTGGATGTGGCCGGTGGCGATCGCCTGCGGCAACACCTTCGTGCTGAAGCCCTCGGAGAGGGTGCCCGGCTGCTCGCTGAGGATCGCCGCCCTGCTCGCCGAGGCCGGCCTGCCCGCCGGCGTCTTCAACGTCGTCAACGGCGACGCGGAGGCGGTGGACGCGCTGCTCACCGATGCGAGGGTGCAGGCGGTGAGCTTCGTCGGTTCGACCCCGGTGGCGCGTCACGTCTACGCCACCGGCTGCGCCCACGGCAAGCGCGTCCAGGCCCTGGCCGGGGCCAAGAACCACATGGTGATCCTGCCCGACGCCGATCCCGACCAGGCGGTCGACGCCCTGATGGGGGCGGCCTACGGCTCCGCCGGCGAACGCTGCATGGCAGTGGCGGTGGCGGTGGCCGTCGCCGGCGCCGGCGACGCGGTGATGGAACGGTTGGTGCCGCGGGTGCTGGCGCTGCGGATCGGCCCCGGCACCGACCCCGACGCCGAGATGGGGCCACTGATCACCGCCCAGCACCGCGACCGGGTCGCCGACTACGTGGACGTCGGGGTGCGCGAGGGGGCGGAACTCGTCGTCGACGGGCGCGGGCTCCGGCTACAGGGTTACGAGAACGGCTTCTTCCTCGGCGGCAGCCTGTTCGACCGGGTGCGGCCGGAGATGCGCATCTATCGCGAAGAGATCTTCGGCCCGGTGCTGTGCGTGGTGCGCACCGCGAGCTTCGAAGAGGCGCTCACCCTCGCCAACGCCCACCCCTACGGCAACGGCGCGGCGATCTTCACCGGCGACGGCGATGCCGCCCGCGAGTTCGCCGCCCGGATCGAGGCCGGCATGGTGGGGATCAACGTGGCGATTCCCGTGCCGCTCGCCTTCCACAGCTTCGGCGGCTGGAAGCACTCCCGGTTCGGCGATCTCGCCGTCCACGGCCCCGAGGGGGTGCGCTTCTACACCCGCCTGAAGACCGTCACTTCCCGATGGCCGTCGCGCCTGCGCGCCGGCGCCCAGTTCGCGATGCCGACCATGGGCTGAGGGTCGCGGTGGCTCATCGCCAGAACTGGTGGCGGAAATACTGGGCGAGATCGGCGAGTTGATCGACCGGCGGCAGCTCCAGGGCGACCAGCACGATCAGAACGAGGGTGATCGCGAAGGCGGCCAGCATCTCGCGCTTCAGGTTGAAGTGATGGGTGGCGCGGCTGACCACGTAGTTCTTGAGCGGCTTCCAGTTGAACACCAGGTGCCAGATCAGCCCAGCCACGAACAGAACGGCGAACACATTGTGCAGGTTGACCCAGGCGTCGCGGCCGAGCCACAGCACCGCCCAGTCGATCGAGCGGGCGATCCGCCCGCTCGGCGCGATGAACAGCACGACGCCGCTGAACAGCAACACGATGGCGCTGGAACCGATGACGAAAACGACCCAGCCGCGCTTGTGGAACGGCTTTGCGGGCGCGTCGGTGCCATCAGAGATCTTGCTCATCGTGCTCTTTCAGGTCGTCTTGGCGATCTCTTCCTTGAGCGCGGCGACCGTCGGCACGTGACCCGAGGCGACGATGCGCCCGTCGACGATGACCGCCGGCGTGATCATCACGCCGAGGGGTGCGAATTGGCGGGGATCGCGCAGATGCTCGATCTCGGCGACCATGCCCAGCTCGTCGCAGGCCTGACGGACGTGTTCCTCGCTGGCCTTGCACTTTGCGCACCCTGGCCCCGCAATCTGAATTTTCATGGCTGTATCTCCATTTAGGGAACGAGTTGACCGAAGGCCCAGCCCATCAGCGTGCCGGTCACGATGATGGTCGGGACGTAGACCAGCGCCTTTCGAGCGCCGAACACCCGGGCGATCGCCAGCCAATTGGGCAGGCTGAGGCCGGGACCGGTGAGCAGCAGGGCGAGGGCCGGCCCCTTGCCCATGCCGAGACCCATCAGGGTATCGACGAACGGCGCCTCGGTCATCGTCGCGAAGTAGCTGACGGCGCCGATCAGGGTCGCCAGGAACGACGCGAGCAAGCCGTTGCCGCCCAACCATTCCCGGATCCACTGCTCGGGCAGCAACACCCCGATCACCCCGACGACGAAGACACCGACCAGCAACAGCGGAAAGATGATCCGGACGAACCACAGCGTTTCCTTGAGCCACTGGACGATCTCGTCCGCGGCGATCGTCCGCCATGCGTAGGCGGCGGTGACGAGCGACAGGGCGCCCCAGACGGCGACCTTGTGCCAGTATGGCCCGCTCTGGATCAGGTAGTTCGGCAGCAACAGGGTGAGAACCAGCAGCACGATCAGGACGAGGCTGCGGCTGCCGATGATCGGCGTCGCGCCGTCGATTCTTGCGGCGACGGCGGGAACGGCGCGCTGTTCGCCCTGAAAGGCGACGCTCATCACCATGCCGACGGCGAAGGCCATCAGCAACGCCGCCACCACCCGGGCGACGACGATCTCGGTTCCGAGAATGGTTCCCGTATAGGTCAGCGCCAGGATATTGGCGGCGGGCGCCACCCACAACACGATGAACGCGGCGCC
>JBHJOP010000052.1:0-14056 GCA_050329575.1 Rhodospirillales bacterium
GACGGCGATCGGCCCGGCGAGGTCGCGAGCCAGCGCCGCATGGTACAGCGGCGCCAACGGCGCGCCTTCGCCACCGGCTCGCACGTCGGCGCTGCGAAGATCCTCGACCACCGCGATGCCGGTGAGGTCGGCCAGCAACTGCCCGTCGCCGATCTGCACCGTCTCGCCCGCCTCCGGCCGATGCCACACGGTATGGCCGTGAAAGCCGACCACGTCGACGTCGGCGGGGGCGAGCGCCGACGCCGCCAGCACCGCGGTCACCGCATCGGCGTGGAGCGTCGTGAGCTCGCGGACGACCCCGGCCGCCCCGCTGCCGGGACGCCGTCCCGCCAAGGCGCGCAGCCGTCGGCGGAAAGCGTCCGGATAGGGCCGGGTCAAGGCCGGTCCGAACGACATCAGCCGCTCGCCGTCGGTGACGAGCAGCGCCGCGTCGATGCCGTCGAGCGAGGTTCCGCTCATCAGACCGATCGCGACCAGCGGCCGGGCGCCGGTGCCGAGGCGGCGTTGTCCGTCATCGCCGATCATGCTAACTACCGGCCCTCCTCCGTGGCACCAAGCGCCGCTTTCTAACACAAGGCACGCCCCCGATGGCCCGCTATCGTTCGGATTTCGTCCGCACCATCGTCGACCGCGGCTACCTCCATCAGTGCACCGATCTCGATGGGCTCGACGCTTTGGCAGCGGACAAAGCGCTCGTTGCCTACATCGGCTTCGACTGCACCGCGCCCAGCCTGCACATCGGCAGTTTGGTGTCGATCATGTTGCTCCGGCATTTCCAGCGCACCGGGCACAAGCCGATCGTTCTGATGGGCGGCGGCACCACCAAGGTCGGCGATCCGTCCGGCCGCGACGAGGTGCGCAGGCTGCTGAGCGAAGACGACATCGCCGCCAACATGGCCGGCATCCGGCGGGTGTTCGCCAAGTTCCTCTCGTTCGGGGACGGCCCGTCCGACGCGACGATGGTGGACAACGCGGCTTGGCTCGACGGTCTGAGCTACATCCCCTTCCTGCGCGACTACGGCCGTCACTTCTCGGTCAACCGCATGCTGACGTTCGACTCGGTCAAGCTCAGACTGGAGCGGGAGCAGCCGCTCAGCTTTCTCGAGTTCAACTACATGGTGTTGCAGGCCTACGACTTCCTGGAGCTCGCCCGCCGCTTCGGCTGCGTCCTGCAGATGGGCGGATCGGACCAGTGGGGCAACATCGTCGGTGGCGTCGAACTCGCCCGCCGCACCGACGGGCTCACCCTGTTCGGGCTGACGACGCCGCTGCTCACCACCGCGTCCGGCGCCAAGATGGGCAAGACCGCGGCCGGCGCCGTCTGGCTCAACGCCGAACAGGTCCCGCCCTACGAATACTGGCAGTATTGGCGCAACGTCGAGGATGCCGATGTCGGACGGTTTCTCAGGCTGTTCACCGATGTGCCGCTCGCCGAGATCGAGGCTTTGGAGCGGCTGGAGGGAGCCGAGCTGAACGAGGCGAAGGTGGTGCTCGCCAACGAGGCGACGAGGCTCTGCCACGGCGCAGAGGCCACCGTGGCCGCCGCCGAGACGGCACGCCGCACCTTCGCCGACGGCGCCGCGGGCGAAGACCTGCCGACCATCGAGGTGCCGCGGAGCGAGCTTGAGGCCGGCATTCCCGCCTTCGAGCTGCTTCGCCGCAGCGGTCTCGCCGCCAGCAATGGCGAGGCGCGGCGGCTGATCAAGGGCGGCGGCGGCCGCCTCAACAACGCGCTCATCGACAACGAGACGCGGCCGATCACCGACGCCGACCTCGACGCCGACGGCCTGATCAAGCTGTCGGCCGGCAAGAAGCGCCACGCCCTGGTGCGCGCGCTCTAGGTCGGCCGCCGCGGAGTCAGGGGTGGGCGCTGCCGGTCTGTGGTTCCGCTTGCCAGTCGCCGCCGTGTTGGGACGAGTCGCGAGGGCTGTCGGAGCCGCCGTTGTCGAAAATGGAGAACAGGTTGCGGAGGAAACCGGGCGCCAGGACGGAGACCGGGTTGACCGACACGTCGGGATCGTGGAGCGGCCCGCGCATCGTGTACAGGGCGGCGAAGATCCCGCCGCCCCTCTCCCCTCCGGTCAGCAGGTCGCCGAGGATCGGGATCCGTCCGAGAACGGCGTTGACCGTGTAGAACGGCACGACCGTCCCTCTGAGGTCGAACGTCTGGGCGGCGAGGTCGACCGTTCCCGATGCGGTGACACCGATCGACGGGCCGGACGCCTGGGCGTTGTCGATCTCGAGGGTGTCGCCGCGCCACTTGAACGGCACGTCCAGCTTGGAGAAGGCGATGCCCTGGCCGCGCAGGGCGTCCCGGATCCCGGTCAACGCCATGATGCTGAGCACGCGTGCGAGCCCGGGTGCGTTGATCAGCCGGTAATCCCTGACCCTGAGGCGGCCTTTCAGCGACCGGTCCTGCGCGTCGTCGTCGAAGACCCCCTCGACGCGCAGGACGCCGCCGACGAGGTCGTCGAACAGACCGAGGGTGCGCAGCGTCGCACCGGCATCCTCGCCCTCGATGGCGAGGCTGCGAGTGGTCGCGGTCGCGGGGGAGATCGAGGCGTCGAGGCGGTTTCGCCCGTCGATCAGACCGGAAGCCCGAACGTCGGTCAGGATCCCGCGCTCGCTGGCCACCGTCACCGACGGTCGATCGACGCGGCGGTCCTCGCCGAGCCACGCGGTGCCGATGTCGGCTGTCAAGGTGAACCGCGGCTCGTCGGCGGGGGCGGTGGCCGGTTCGTCGTCGCGCCGTGCGACCGCCCACACCGGTTCGAGATCGACGCTGGCACCGGCGACGGAGAGGTCCCAGTTGCCGTCGGCATGCAGGTCCACCCGTCCCGACAGGTCGGTCCGGCCGTGGGCGATCCGCTGCAGTTCGATGTCGGCGCCTTCCGCCGCCACCCCGAACCGGGCGCTGCCGGCGATGTCGAGATCCGCCGCGGACAAGGCGAAGCGAGGGATCTCGCTCAACCGGTCGCCGTCGAGGCTCGCCGACAGCTCGCCCGCGGCCGGCTCGCCGATCCCCTTGGTCAGGCCCAGCAACGGTAGGGTGACACCGGCGTTGGTGGCATCGAGCCGGACCTCCAGCCGGCCGACCGCCCCCGGACCCCGCGTCAGCCGCACGTCGGCGGCGAGCCGGCCGTGCAGGTCGGCAACGAGGACCGGCGGCAGCGTGAGCCCGAGATCGGCGATCGCCGCCGCGTCGGCATCGGCGATCGCGAGGTCGAAGCGGCTGGCGAACGGCGCATCGTCGGTGAAGTTCTCTCGCCAGACGACGTCGGTGTCGATCGCTCCCAAGGCGATCCGGCCCTCCGCGTCGAGCCCCCGCGCGTCGAGCTTGAGTGCGAGCGTTCCGCCGCTGATGTCCTTTCCGAGCACCGCATCGGCGATCGCCAGATCGGCCACACGGGCATCGACGGCGATCGCCAGGGCGTCCAGGGTCAGAGTCTTGAGCAACGGAATGCCGAACCGGACGCGACCCTCGGCGGTGCCGCCGGTCTTCGCCGGGTCGATCCCCATTGCCCCGGGGTAGCCGAGCGGCGGATGGTCGAGCAGGGCGAGGACGTCCCGCACCGGTCCCGCGACGTTCAGATCGATGTCCGCCCTCGGCACCGGCCGGCCGAGATCGGACAGCACGACCGTGCCCTCGCGGACGACCACGCCGACCGCCTCGCCGCCGGCGATGGTGACCGCGAGGCGCTCGAGATCGAGGGTGGCCCGGCCCGAGGCGCCGCGGACCTTCGGCATCGGCGGCAGGTAGTCGATCGCGAGGCCGGCGGCCGCGATGGTTCCGGCGAGCCCGCTGACGTCGACGCCGCCGGCGCCGGTGGCGAGGGTGAGATCGAAACGGGCTTCCGGAAAGACGCCCTCGGAGAGCGCGGCCACCGTCCAGGCGCGGGCATCGTGCGCCAGCGACGACGGCCAGTAGCGCGCCAGATCGTCGGCCGCGAGATCGTTGACAGTGATGGACACGGCGCCGGCGACCGCCTCACCGATGCCGTCGACGACGCCGCTGACGGTGAGCTTCGGACCGGCGAGATCGATCGCCAGGGTATCCACCTCCAGGCGGCCGTCGTCACCGAGATACCGTCCCTTGCCGGTCACCGAGGCGATCGGGAAGACATGCTCGACCGGGGCGGGGACCGCGAGCGTCTCTCCCTCGGCGAAGGTGATCTCGACATCGTCGATCTCGATCGTCGTGCCGTCCCGCCGGTACCGGCCGCGCAGCTCACTGTCCCGCACCGAAAGCCGCAGCGGCGACGCCGGCAGGCCGATGTCCCCGGCGACGGACGCCGGCAGGGCAAGGGTACCGCCGCCGCCGATCACGTCGACGCCGATCTCGACGACGGTTCCGATGCCGTCCATGGCCAGCCGCACCGTGCCGCGCAGCGGCAGATCGAAGTCGGCGAGCTCCCGCAGGGCCGGGGCGAGGGGAGCGAACGCGGCCGGCCGCAGATCGTCGAAGCTGATGGCCAGATTCAGCTGGTCGGTCGGAGCCTCGTAGGCCCCGATCATCGCCAGTTGAGCCTGCTCGCCGTTCAGCGTCGCGGTCAGGAAGGCCTCGGTGCGGATACTGGTTCCGTCATGCCACAGACGGGCCTCCCGGACCCGGCCCGTCGACACGAGCCCGAGTCTCTCGTCGGCGAGGCTGAGCTTGGCATCGACGATCCGCACCCGTTCCAGATAGCTCATCGGTCGACGCGGATCGGGCGCGGCGAGCAGATCGGCGAGCAGGCGACCGACGAACGCGCCCGACTCCGGTCCCTGGTCGGCGACCTGCACGTCCAGGGCGCCGTCGGTCCGCCGGCGCAAGGTCAGGCTCGGTCCGAACAACTCGATGTCGACCGCCGCGACGACACCGCGCAGCAGCGCGCCGTGGTCCAGTCGCACCGCCATTTCCGGCAGCCGGGCGATGACCTCGCCGCTCGCGCCGACGGCGCGCACGTCGCTGAACCGGACATCGAGGGCCCGTTCCCGCCGGTCCCAGAGCAGGATCGTGTCGCCGAGCCGGAGCCGGAACGGATGCTCCTCGGCATCGAACAGCGCCTCGATCGTCGGCGTCAGGAAGGCGAGCGAGACCGGTCCCTGCGACAGCCGCCAGGCCACGCCGCCCGCAACCACAGTCAGCACCAGGACCAGGCCGCCGAGCAGATAGGCGCCGACCCGCACTGTTCGCCCGATCACCGGCTTCTCCCGCACCCGCTCCGCCGCCGCCCCGTTCCGCGGCGCCTTGACCCCCTCGCCCAGTGCGCGCAGTGTGCGCGAAACTGGACCCCCAGACCATGAGAATCTCGCGTTTCGAGTTCGAACCCGACACCGTTCCAGAGCCCGCCGATCCGGATCGCGCCCGCGTCGGCCGCGAACGCTGGCACGAGGCGGTGGGGCGGAGCGGTGATCCGGATCTCACTGCCGGCGCCGCCGCGTTGCTGGCCGATTCCGCCGCCTGTCGTGTCCTCGACGCCCTGTTCGGCAGCAGTCCGTTCCTTTCGTTCGTGGCCGAACGGGAGCCGTCGATGCTGGTGACGCTGTTCACGGTCGGCCCCGACGCCGCCCACGCCCAGGTGAGCGCGCTGGTCGCCGAGACTCGCCGCCGCGCCCTCGCCGGCGAACACCCCGCCGCGTCGATGCGCGTCGCCAAGCGGCGCCTCGCGCTCACCGTGGCGTTCGCCGACATCACCGGCGTGTGGCCGCTGGAAGCCGTCACCGGGGCGCTATCGGAGTTCGCCGAGGCCGCCCTCGGCTGCGCCGTCGGCTTCCTTCTCCGCGAGAGCGCGGCGCGCGGCGCGTTTCGCCTCGCCGACCCGGGAGACCCGGAACGGGACTCGGGATTGATTGTCGTCGGCATGGGCAAGCTCGGGGCGCGGGAGCTCAACTACTCGAGCGACATCGATCTGGTCGTGTTCTACGACCCGGAGCGCATCGCCGCCGCCGACCGGGACGCCCTGCAGCACCATTTCGTCCGTCTCACGCGAAACCTGGTGCGTCTGATGGCGGATCGCACCAGCGACGGCTACGTCTTCCGGACCGACCTGCGGCTCAGGCCGGATCCGGGCTCGACACCGCCGGCGATGTCGGTGATGGCGGCCGAGGCCTATTACGAAACGCTGGGCCAGAACTGGGAACGGGCGGCCTGGATCAAGGCCCGGCCGGTCGCCGGCGACCGCGAGGCCGGCGCCGAGTTCCTGGCCCGCCTGGTTCCGTTCATCTGGCGGCGCAATCTCGACTTCGCCGCCATCCAGGACATCCATTCGATCAAACGCCAGATCAACGCCCACCGCGGCGGGCACGCCATCGCCGTCGCCGGTCACAACATCAAGCTCGGCCGCGGCGGCATCCGCGAGATCGAGTTCTTCGCCCAGACCCAGCAACTGATCTGGGGCGGGCGGCTGCCGGAGGTCCGCCAGAGCGCAACGGTCGATGCCCTGCAGGCGCTCGCCCTGTCGGGCAAGATCGGACCGGATGCCGCCGCCGAGCTCACCGAGGCCTATCGCTACCTGCGCCGGGTCGAGCACCGGTTGCAGATGGTCGACGACGAGCAGACCCACACCCTGCCGGAGAGTTCCGAGAAGCTGGCGGCGCTCGCAACGTTTCTCGGCTTTGCCGACACGACCGCGTTCGGGGACGACCTGCGCCGGCGGCTGGAGTGCGTGGAGGCGCACTATGCGGAGCTGTTCGAGGACGCGCCGGCGCTCGGTGTCTCAGACGAGGTCGGCGGCAACCTGGTGTTCACCGGCGGCGAGCCGGACCCCGAGACGCTGCGCACCCTGAGGCGCCTCGGCTTCGCCAAACCGGAGACCGTCGATGCGGTCGTCCGCGGCTGGCACCACGGACGCTGCCGGGCGATGCGCAGCACCCGGGCCCGCGAACTGCTCACCGAACTGATGCCGATCCTGCTCAAGGCCCTGTCGGCGAAGCCCGACCCGGATTCGACCCTGCTCTCGTTCGACCGCTTCCTCACCGGCCTGCCGGCAGGCGTGCAGCTGTTCTCGATGTTCCATGCGAAACCGCAATTGCTCGAACTGGTGGTCGAGATTCTCGGCGACGCGCCCCGGCTGGCGCGGTATCTGACCCGGCGCCCGTCGGTGCTGGAGAGCGTACTCGGAAGCGATTTCCTCGACCCGCCGCCCGGTGTCGAGGAGCTCGGCGACGAACTCCGGGCGATTCTGGCGCGGGCCTCCGATATGCAGGACGTGCTCGATCTCGCGCGGCGCTGGGCGAACGAGCGCAGATTCCAGGTCGGCCTCCAGAGCCTCCGGGGACTGCTCGGCGCCGATCGGGCGGCGATCGCGCGGAGCAACATCGCCGAGGCGGCGATCCGCGGCCTGCTGCCCGCCGTCGACAGCGAGTTCGCCGCGCTGCACGGCCGAATTCCAGGGGCCGGCATGGCGGTCGTCGCCATGGGCAAGCTCGGCGGCCGCGAGATGACGGCGAACTCGGACCTCGATCTGATCTTCATCTATGCGACGTCGGCATTGGAGACCGTCTCCGACGGGCCGCGGCCGCTGCCGGCGCCCCAGTATTTCGCCCGCCTCAGCCAGCGCTTGATCAACGCCGTGACCGCGCGCACGCCGGAGGGCCGGCTGTACGAAGTCGACATGCGGCTCCGCCCCTCGGGCAAGGCCGGCCCGATCGCCACCCGCTTCGATGCCTTCGCCCGCTATCAGCGGGACGAGGCGTGGACGTGGGAACAGATGGCGCTGACCCGGGCGCGGGTGATCGCCGGCCCCTCGGCGCTGGTCGCCGACATCGAGGCGGCGGTTCGATCGGTGCTGACCCGGCCGCGGGATCCGGCGGCGCTGGTGGTCGACGTCGCCGCGATGCGCGCCCGCATCGACGACGAGCATCACACGGACGTGCCGTGGGAGGTGAAGCACCTGCGCGGCGGACTGGTCGACATCGAGTTCATCGCCCAGTATCTCCAGCTCCGTCACGCCCACGCCCATCCGGAGATCCTCTCGACCAACACCTTGGCGGCACTGCGGGCGATCCGCTCGGCGGGGCTTCTCGATCCGCCGGTCGCCGAGGCCCTCATCGAGGCCCTGGCGTTGTGGTGGCGGGTGCAGAACAGGATCCGGCTGACACTCGGCGACGCGGTCGCCGCGACCGGTGGTGCCGAGGACTCGAAGGCCTTGCGGCAGGCGCTGTGTGGCGGTAACGCCGAGGACTTCTCCGCCCTTGTCGCGCGGATGCGGGATACCGCGCTGCGGATCCACGCCCTGTTCCGGGAGATCGTCGACCGGCCGGCGGCGACCGGCCACCCAGCGCCGTGAGGTCGTCCCGCCGCGCCCGCCACCGAGGACGCGAATGCCAACGAGTTTCATTGCGCTGACGGGACGGTTCTGTTACGTGCAGAGGGAATCGGTGACCGGCGTCCGCGAACCCTCTGGTGGTCCTCAATCACGCGTCGCGGCGGCGGCGGACCGATTTCCGCAACCGTCGTTTCTGGAGGCGTCATGGCCAAGGAAGACATCAGCAAGCCCGCCGTCATCCAGGTGCTCAACAAGATCCTGGAAGCCGAAATCGCCGGCGTCGTCCGCTACACCCACTATTCGTTCATGGTCTACGGATTCGGCCGCATTCCGATCGTCTCGTGGCTGCGCTCGCAGGCCGACGAAGGCCTGCTGCACGCCCAGCAGGCGGGCGAGCTGGTCACCGCCCTCGGCGGTCATCCGTCACTCGGTATCGGCAAGTTGCTGGAGAGCCAGAAACACGACATCGCCGCCATTCTCGAGGAGTCGCTGGTCCACGAGCGCGCCGCACTCGATCTCTATGGGGAGCTTCTGGCACTGGTCGAGGGCCGCGACGTCATGCTCGAGGAATACGCCCGGCGGATGATCTCCGAGGAGGCCCAGCACATGAGCGAGGTCGACAAGATGCTCCGCCAGCCGGGAGATCTTCGCCCGTTCTCGGCGTAGCGGGACCGTTCGCGCCCCTTTGCACGGCGGCCGCCCGCGGGCCTTAACCGGTTGTTATCGGCAGCGCGGCTATGCTCGTCGTCGACGGCACCGACGAGCCTGGGAAGCGGCGCGATGGCCGAGAACGACGACGGTGCGGCGGCGGCGGACGGCGAGCCCGGCGGCGGCACGCCGATCCGGCGGATCCCTCCGCGAGTGAAGGCGATCGCGGCCGCGGCGGCCGTGCTGATCGCCCTCGCCGTCGGCGCGACCGGCTATCTGCTTCTGGGCTCCGGCGGCGGCGGGACGGCATCGGCGTCCATCAGTCTCGCCGGCCCGTCCGTCTTCCACGAGCTGCCGGAGTTCATCGTCGACCTGGCGCCGACCGGCCGGAGCCGCCACCGCATCAGGCTGCAGCTCGTCGCCGAACTCGCCAGCGCCGATATGGCCGGGTTCGGCCAGCGGCAGGTCGCGGTCGTCGACGCGGTGATCGCCCACCTGCGCGGCCTGACACGCGAGGACCTGGTCGGCGCGTCGGGAGCCGAACGGCTGCGCGGCGACCTTCACGCCGTCGTCGAGCGCGAGGTCGCTCCGGCCCGGGTGCGGGCGATCCTGTTCAAGGCGTTCCTGATGGACTGATCAGTCGGCGTTCGCCGCCGACCCCTGTCCCGACTCCGGCGCCTTGACGATGCGATCGGCGAGCGCCGCGGCCATGAACGGATCGAGCTCGCCGTCCAGCACCGCCTGCGTGTTGGAGGTTTCGATCCCGGTTCTCAGGTCCTTCACCATCTGATAGGGGTGCAGGACGTACGAGCGGATTTGGTGTCCCCAACCGATGTCGCTCTTGGCCGCGTGCTCGGCCTTCACGGCCTCGTCGCGCCTGCGAATCTCCAGCTCGTACAGGCGGGAGCGCAGCATCGCCATCGCCGCCGCCCGGTTCTTGTGCTGGGAGCGGTCGGTCTGGCACTGGACGACGATCCCGGTCGGCAGATGGGTGATCCGCACCGCGCTGTCGGTCCGGTTGACGTGCTGGCCGCCGGCACCGGACGCCCGGTAGGTATCGATGCGCAGTTCCTTGTCGAGGACCTCGACCACGATCGTGTCGTCGATCACTGGATAGGCGCCGACCGATGCGAAGCTGGTGTGCCGGCGCGCGCTGGAATCGAACGGCGAGATCCGCACCAGCCGGTGGACGCCGCTCTCGGTCTTCAGCCAGCCATAGGCGTCGCCGCCGTTGATCCGGACGGTCGCCGACTTGATGCCCGCCTCCTCGCCGGGGCTCTCCTCGATCCACTCGACCTTGTATCGCCGCCGTTCCGCCCACCGCACGTACATCCGGAGCAGCATCTCGGCCCAGTCCTGCGCCTCGGTGCCGCCGGCGCCGGCGTGGACCTCGAGGAAGCAGTCGTTACCGTCGGCCTCGCCGGACAGCAGCGACTGCAGCTCCGCCGCCGCCACGTCCCGCTGCACCGCCATGAGGGCGTTCTCCGCCTCGGCGACGACCTCGTCGTCGCCCTCGGCGTCGCCCAGTTCCAGGAGCTCGACGTTGTCGGTCAATCCGCGCTGCAGGCGATCGATCTGCTCCAGCCGCTGTTCGAGACGGTTGCGCTCGCGCATCACCCCCTGCGCCGCCTCGGCGTCGCTCCAGAACCCGGGGTCCTCGGTGCGGGCGTTCAGTTCGGCGAGGCGCTCGCGGGCGGAATCGTAGTCAAAGGTGCCTCCTCAGCCTCTCCATCGACTCGCGGGTCGACTGGACAACGGCTTCGATCTCGGCGCGCATCGGACCCTCCGTCACGACGATCGTTCGCAGGCATCGGTTGTAGCGAGGAAGGCCGACCCCGGCAAGGGAGCGGACACGGGGTGCCCGCAGGCCCCGCCGCTCTCAGCGTCAGTAGAGCCCGCCTGTTCCCGTCACCGGGCCGCCGACCGCGGCGCCGAGACCGGCCGGCGCCTCGCCGGTGGCGGTCGGCACGGTTCCCGGCTTGAACGCTTCGAGGATGACCCCGCGGTCCCCTGGCCGCGCCGGACGACCGCTGCCGGCATCGACCCGCACCAGGCGGATGCCGGGCGGAATGCGGAACGGGGTGGCCGGCCGCGAGGCCAGCGCCTCGGTCATGAAGTCGCGGAACACCGGCACCGCCACCGACGATCCGGTCTCCTTCTTGCCGAGCGACCTCGGTTCGTCGAAGCCGACGAACACGCCGACCGCGAGATCCGGCGAGAAGCCGACGAACCAGGTGTCGCGGCTGTCGTTGGTGGTGCCGGTCTTGCCCGCCAGCGGTTTGCCGACCGCGTTGATGCTCTGGCCGGTGCCGCGCTGCACCACGCCCTGCAGCATCGATACCACTTGGTAGGCGCTCGCCGGATCGGTGACCGCGACACGGTCGTCGGGCAGGGAGGGGACCGTCTGCCCGCTCCACTCCGCGACCGCGCAGTCGTCGCAATCGCGAATGTCGTGGCGGAACATGGTGCGGCCGTATCGATCCTGCACGCGGTCGACCAGCGTCGGCGTGATCCGCTTGCCGCCGTTGACCAGCATCGCGTAGGCCGCGGTCAGCCGCAGCGGCGACGTCTCCGCCGACCCGAGGGCGAACGACAGCAGCGGCGGCATCGAGTCGACGACCCCGAACCGCTCGGCGACGTCGACAACCCGATCCATTCCGATCGTCTGGGCGAGGCGCACCGTCATCAGGTTGCGGGACTTCTCGATCCCGAGCCGCATCGTCGACAGGCCATAGAACTGCTTCGAATAGTTGCTCGGCCGCCATTGCGGCAGGCCCGGTCCCTGGTCGATGACGAAGGGCGCGTCGAGCACCATGCTGGTCGGCGTGTAGCCGGCTTCCAGCGCCGCCAGGTAGACGAACGGCTTGAACGCCGAGCCCGGCTGGCGCATCGCCTGGGTCGCCCGGTTGAACTCGCTGCGCTCGGCCGAATAGCCGCCGCTGATCGCCAGCACCCGACCGGTGTGCGGATCGAGTGCGATCAGCGCCCCCTCGATCGCCGGGATCTGGCGCAGCCCGAAGCTGCCGTCCGGATAGGCTTGGCCCTTCTCGTTGGCGGCCATCGGCTCCACCGCGACGACATCGCCAAGGGCGAGCACGTCCGCGGGCCGGGTGACCGCCGGCCCGACCAGCTCCTCCTCCTGCCAGCGGCGCGCCCACTTCAGCTCGGCGAGCGGGATGCGGCCGCGGCCACCGTCGGCGAGGCCGATGTCGGCCCCGTCCGCGTCGAGCCCGAGCACCGCCGCCAGCTGCCAGGTGCCGAGACCAGGCAGCGGGACGATTGCCGCCAGGCGGTCCCGCCAGTCGTCGGCCGATCCGTCGCCGGCCGATCCGTCGCCGGCCGGTCCCGCGATCGACGCGATCGCGCCACGCCAGCCGTGGCGTCGGTCGTAGGCCTCGAGCCCCCGGCGCAAGACGCGATCGGCGATGTCCTGCAATCGCGAGTCGACCGTCGCGCGAACGGCCATGCCGCCCTTGTAGAGGGCGCGCTCGCCGTAGCGCGCGACCATCTCGCGTCGGACCTCCTCGGCGAAGTAGTCGGCGCGGACGACGTCCGACGACGCCCTCCGCCGCAGCGCCAGCGGCGCCTCGCGCGCCTCCGCGGCCTGCTCCGCGGTGACGTAGCCATCGTCCAGCATGCGGCCGAGGACGTAGTTGCGGCGCTCCGTGGCGGCCCGCGGGTGGCGGATCGGATCGTAGTTGTTGGGCGCCTTCGGCAGGGCGGCGAGAAAGGCCGCTTCTGCGACCGTCAGTTCGTCGAGGGACTTGTTGAAGTAGTTGAGCGCCGCCGCCACCACCCCGTACGAACCGTAACCCAGGTAGATCTCGTTGAGGTAGAGCTCGAGGATGCGGTCCTTGGAGAACGCCTTCTCCATCCGCGACGCCAGGATCGCCTCCTTGACCTTGCGGTCGACCGACACCTCGTTGCTGAGCAGGAAGTTCTTGGCCACCTGCTGGGTGATCGTCGAGGCGCCGACCAGGCGGCGGTCGGTGCCGAGGTTGCTGACGTTGGTGATCGCCGCGCGCACGATGCCGAGCGCGTCGATTCCCGAGTGCGTGTAGAAATTCTTGTCCTCGGCGGCAATGAACGCGCTGATCAACGGCTTCGGGATCGCCTCGATCGGCACGAACACGCGCTTCTCGACGGCGTACTCGGCGAGCAGCCGCCCGTCGCCGGCATAGACGCGGGTCATCACCGGCGGCTCGTAGTCGGCGAGCTGGCGATGGTCGGGCAGACCCTCGCTGAACTGCGCGAACAGGTAGACGACGACCGCCACCCCGATCGCCGCGGTGATCGACAACAGGCCGAACAGGGCCGCTAGGACTCGCACCATCGATCGACTTTCACTGCGGTGGCGGCAGGCGCGTGTCGTGTCGCACCTTGCGACGAGCCGCCACGGCTCCTTCCGCCGCTGCGCCGGCGGCGACGATACCTCTCGCTCGCGTCCCGAATATGGTCAACGGATCGGCCTGATGGAAGGCTATCGCAGCGCCGCCTGTTCGACGCCGACGAAGTACCGATCGATCCCGCGGGCGATCGCCGCCGCCAGGCGCCGGCGGTAGGCGGTGTCGCGCAGCGCCTGCTCGTCCTGCCGGTTGGACAGGAAGCCCAGTTCGACCAGAACCGACGGCACGTCGGGGGCCTTGAGTACGGCGAACCCGGCAAACCGGTGGGTGTTGCGCAACAGCTGCGTTTCGCGCTGCAACTCGTCGACGACGCGAGCGGCGAGTCGAGCCGATCGGTTCTTGGTCTCGCGCTGCGCGAGGTCGATGAGGATGTTCGCCACCTCCGCCGTCTCGTAGGTCAGGTCGACCCCCGTGATCAGGTCGGCCTTGTTCTCCCGCTCGGCGAGCAGAGCCGCCTCGGCATCGGAAGCGGTCTCGGACAGCGTGTAGACCGAGGCCCCGCGCACCTGTGCGCTCGGCATCGCGTCGGCGTGCAGCGACACGAACAGGTCGGCATCGACCCGCCGGGCGATAGCGATCCGCTCGCGGAGGCTGACCGACCGGTCGTCGTCGCGGGTGAGCACGACGCGGTATCCGCCCAGCCGCTCCAGGGCGCTGCGGAGGTCGCGCGCGGCGGCCAGGGTGACGTCTTTTTCGTGCACGCCGGAGACGCCGATGGCCCCGGGATCGGCGCCACCGTGTCCGGGATCGATC
>JBHJOP010000005.1:0-27786 GCA_050329575.1 Rhodospirillales bacterium
GCTCGGCCGGCCGGGCGGCGGCCGGCGCCGGTGGCGGCAGGTAGCGATCGATGTCGAGGACGCCGCTCTCGATCACCGCGGTGATCCGGGTAACGTCGCCGCTGCCATCGAAGCTGCCGTGGGCGCGGGCCGAGAGGCCCTTGCCGTCGACGGTCGCCTCCCGCAGCGCCACCGCTTCGCCCTCGGCCGCGAACACCGCGCGCACCTTCAGCGGGCCGGGGTCGCCGACGCGGCGATCGAGGGGCGCCCCGAGCCAGGCGGCCAGCCGGCCGACCGAAGGCACGTCGAGATCGAAGGTGCCGTCGAGGCCGGGAAGCGGCCGCTGCTGGACCTTGCCGTCGAAGCGGGCGCCGATCCGCTTCGCATCCACGGCCGCGGTCAGGCCGGCGAGGCGGCCGGCGCGCAGCGCGGCGGGGGAATCGAGGGCGACGCTCACGGTGACCGGCTCGGTCTCGACGGTCGCCGCGAGATCGAGCAGGAACGGGCTCGCCATGTCGTCGAGGGCCGCCTTGAGGGTGATGTCGCGGGCGTCCACCGCCTGCCCGGTCCGGGCGTCGGCGTAGGTGAGGCGGCCGCCGTCGATCCGCACGTCGCCGAGCCGCAGGCGGTTGAACGGCAGGCCGTCGGACGTCTCGCGGCGCTTCGGCTGCGCCTGCCTCGGTTGGTCCCGCGCCGCCTCGCCGTCGATCGCGAACCGCCAGTTGGGGCGGCCTTGCTGGTCCACCTCCAGGTTGACGACCGGTTCGCTGGCCACGAACTGCTCGACGATGAGGTTGCGGCCGAGGAGCGCCATCAGCTCGATGCGGCCCGCGACCCGCTCGACGGTCAGCATCTCGGGGTTGGCCGTCCCGGGGGCGTTGGACAGCGCGATGCCGTCGACCGAGAACGCCAGGTGCGGGAACAGCGAGAGCTCGACATCGCCGTCGATCCGGAGCTCGCGGCCGGTCGCCTTGCGGACCGCGTCGGCGATCTCGGGCTTGTAGGCGTTCCAATCGGTGGTCGCCAGGACCACCGCCGCGGCGGCGGCGACGAACAGGCAGAGTGCGACGAGGCCGCCGATCAGCCAGGCGAACAGCCGCAGCGGCGACCGTCGGCGGCGCGGCGTCTTCGTGGGGGTCGGACGGGAGGGGGTTCGCGGGCTGTCCTGGGGCATCGGCTGCGGGTGTCCTCGAGGGCGAAGAGTCTCTACGCCGAATGGGGCATCAGTGTAGCAACCGCACCTCGCGGGCGAAAGCGCGGCGCCGCCCGGCGGCGGAATCCCCTTGCATCGCGGCGGTCGATCCGTATTGGTTGGAGCGTCTTCGGGACCCCGGCAGCGGACGGACGTGCCATGACCGTGACCATCTACCACAACCCCCGTTGCAGCAAGTCTCGTGCCGCGCTGGCGCTGCTGCGGGAACGCGGCATCTCGCCGGACATCGTCGACTACCTCGCCGATCCGCCGAGCGCCGACGAGCTGAAGCGCATCCTCGCGCTGCTCGGCATCGAGCCCCGCCAACTGCTGCGGGCCAAGGAGGCGCGCGAGGTCGGTCTCGACGATCCCGGTCTCGACGACGAAGCGCTGATCGCCGGCATGGTCGCCCACCCGATCGTCATCGAGCGGCCGATCGTCATCCGCGGCCGCCGCGCGCGGATCGGTCGCCCGCCGGAGAAGGTGCTCGAAATCCTCTGAACGGCCCGACGGAACCGCCCCGTCACAGGCCGCCCCGTCACAGGCCGCCCCGTCACAGGCCGCCCCGTCAGAGGCCGCGCAGGAACCGCGGCCGGATCGGTGCGAGGCCGGCGCGGGCGGCGGCGACGGCGGCCGTCAGCCGGTCGCGGTCGCGCGGCAGCGTGCCGGCCAGCGGCAGGCAGTTGGAGGCGTGGTTGGAGCGGAAGATCACCGGCCGCGGCGGGTCCAGCGCCGCCAGCAGCCGTTGCAGTTCGGCGAGGATGCCGGCGTCGTCCTGGTCCCGGAACGGCGCGCCGTGGCGGGCGAAGCGGTCCATGAAGTCGGCGACGACGCCGCCGTCCAGGTGCAGCTGCAGGGTCGAGAGATAGCTCGGCGGCGCCCGGTTGACGACCGCGGCGGTGCCGTCGATGTGCTCCTGCCACAGGTCGCGGCCGCCGAGCCCGAGGATCACCGTCGCCGACACCTTGAGCCCGGCCGCGGTGGCGCGATCGAGGGCCGAGACCAGGGTCTTCGCCGTCGCCCCCTTGCGGATGCGCTTGAGGATGGCGTCCGAGCCGGATTCGATCCCGAGATAGACCAGCGACAGCCGGCCCGCCTTCAGGGTCCGCAGCTCCTCGACGGTCTTGTGGTTGAGGTTGATCGGCGTCGCGTAGGCGCTGACCCGCTGCAGGGCGGGGAAGGCGGCGGCGAGCCGGTCGAGGATGCGGAGCAGGTCGGCGGTCGGCAGGGTGAGGGCGTCGCCGTCGGCGAGGAACACCCGGTGCGCACCGGGCCACATCCGGGCGGCGGCGTCGATGTCGGCGAACACGGCCTCCGGCGGCCGCGCCCGGTAGGTCTTGGTCTTGTACATCGAGCAGAAGGTGCACTCGTTGAACGAGCACCCGATCGTCGCCTGGATGATCAGGTTGTCGCCCTCGCTCGGCGGCCGCCACAGCGGCAGGTCGTAGGCCGGCATCATGGTCGGGACTCTAGGCGGCCGGCGCCGCGACGGCAAGGACGAGACCACCGCCGCCGCCGCGGCGCAGCGCGGCAAGGAAAAATATCCTTGTCCCGGCCCCGGCGAGGGGATACAGAACCGGTCGAGGGCGTTGGCCATCGTGGATCGAGGGGGGGCCGTTCGGACGGGGCGGCGGCGGAGTCGCACGGATCCTGCAAGTCGCTCGAAACAAAGCCGTTTTTCTCGTTTTTGACGATCCTGCTGACGACTTTTGACGATTTTTGACGATTTTTGACGATCACGGGGTTGCGGCCGCGGCCGGGACCGCGCGGCGGAATCGTTGGATTTCAAGGAGTTGCCGCGGTCCGCGGCGGGGTCGCGATTCTGTCGAAAAAATTCAATGAAATCAACATATTGTTGGTCATTTTGACGATTTTTGACGATTTTTGACGATCGCCACGGCATCGCCGGCGACGGCCGTGATGTCAACCGGTTAGCGGGTTTTTCCGGCCGCGCGATCGTCGCCGGCGTGGCGGCGGGCGGTCGCGCGTGCTATCGTCGGGCGATGACGGCGACCGCGCGAGAGCGCTATCTCGACGAGATCAGGACCATCGTGCTCCGTCACCTGCGCGGACGGGCCGCCGCCGTCTATCTGTTCGGGTCCCACGCCGCCGGCACCGCCGGACGGTTCAGCGACGTCGATGTCGCCGTCGACGCCGAGGCGCCGATCCCGGAGAGCGTGTGGGCGGCGCTCGCCGAGGCGCTCGACGACAGCACCGTCCCCTGGCGGGTCGACCTCGTCGATCTCGGCCGCGTCGATCCCGAGTTTCGTCGCCGCGTCCTCCGCGAGGGCGTGAGATGGACCGCTTAGCCGAGCGGCTGGAGATCGCCGCCCGGGCGCTCTCCACCCTGGACGAGGTGATCACTGCCGACCTGCCGGCGACGGTACGCCGCGACGCCGCGATCATCCGCCTCGTCTATACCTTCGAGGCGGTGTGGAAAGCGGCGCAGCGGTTCTTGGCCGACGTCGAGGGCATCGAACGGGGCACGCCGAATGGCGTCATCCGCGGCTGCCGCGACGCCGGCTTGCTCAGCGCCGCGGACACCGAATCGGCGCTGGCGATCACGCGCGACCGCAATCTCTCGGTCCACATCTACAACGAAGCGTTGGCGGAACAGATCTTCGCTCGCCTCCCCGACCATGTCCGGGTCCTCGGCACGTGGCTGGGGGCGATGCGCCGGCCGCGCGCCGCGGGGCCGGACCGGCGCTGACGCCGCCGCCGGTCAGCCGCGGGCGATCGAGATCAGGTAGAGGATGTCGGCGGCGAGGGTGGCGCCGGCCAAGGCGGTGATCTGGCCCGAGGGGTCGTAGGGCGGCGAGACCTCGACCTGGTCGCCGCCGACCACCCTCGTCCCGGCGAGGCCGGCGAGGATGGCCCTCGCCTCGGCGGTGGTCGGGCCGCCGACCACCGGGGTGCCGGTGCCGGGCGCGTAGGCCGGATCGAGGAAGTCGATGTCGAAGGTGAGGTAGACGGCGTGGTCGCCGACCCGGCGGCGGATCTCGGCCGCGGTCCGGTCGGGTCCGTCGCGGACGACCCGGTCGGCGTGCAGGATGGCGAAGCCGTGGGTGTGCGGATTGGGGGTGCGGATGCCGACCTGGACCGACCGCGCCGGGTCGACCAGCCCCTCGCGGACCGCGTGGTAGAACATGCTGCCGTGGTTGAAGCCGTCGTCGACCCAGGTGTCGGAGTGGGCGTCGAAATGGACCAGCGACAGCGGGCCGTGGTGCCGGGCGTGGGCGCGCAGCAGCGGCAGCGACACGAAGTGGTCGCCGCCGAGGGCGAGCAGCGCCACCCCGGCCGCGACGATCCGCCCGGCCTCCTCCTCCACCGCCGCGACCATCCGGCCGACGTCGCCGACCTCGAACGCGACGTCGCCGCAGTCGAGGACGGCGTGGCGGTCGAACGGGTTGAAGTCCCACGGCCACACCCCCCAGGGGTAGTCGACGAGCAGCGACTGCTCGCGGATGGCGCGGGGGCCGAGGCGGGCGCCGGGGCGGTTGGTGGTGCCGAGGTCGTAGGGAACGCCGAGCACGGCGATGTCGACGCCGGCGAGGTCGCGGCCGCAGGGGCGGCGCATGAAGCTGAACGCCCCCGCGAAGGGCTGCACCCGTCCGGAGGCGGTGAGACCGCCTCGCGACCCGGGGGCCGTCGAGGCGGGCGGGGGCGCCGGCGATGGCATCGGTCGCGCCCGATCCCTCAGTAGCGATAGATCTCGGACTTGTAGGGGCCGTCGGGAGACACGCCGATGTAGTCCGCCTGCCGCTGGTCGAGCCGGGTCAGCCGGACGCCGAGCTTGTCGAGGTGCAGGCGCGCCACCTTCTCGTCGAGATGCTTCGGCAGCACGTGGACGTCGACCGGGTAGCGGTCGCCCTTGGTCCACAGCTCGATCTGTGCCAGCACCTGGTTGGTGAAGCTCGCCGACATCACGAAGCTGGGATGGCCGGTGGCGTTGCCGAGGTTGAGAAGGCGCCCCTCGGAGAGCAGGATGATGCGCTTGCCGTCCGGGAACTCGATCAGGTCGACCTGCGGCTTGACGTTGGTCCACTTCATGTTGCGCAGCGCGGCGACCTGGATCTCGTTGTCGAAGTGACCGATGTTGCCGACGATCGCCATGTCCTTGAGGCGACGCATGTGGTCGAGGGTGACGACGTCGATGTTGCCGGTGGCGGTGACGACGATGTCGGCATGGGGGGCAGCGTCGTCCAGGGTCACCACCTCGAAGCCGTCCATCACCGCCTGCAGGGCGCAGATCGGATCGACCTCGGTCACCTGCACCAGGGCACCGGCGCCGCGCAGCGACTGCGCCGAGCCCTTGCCGACGTCGCCGTAGCCGCAGACGATCGCCCGCTTGCCGGCCAGCATCACGTCGGTGGCACGGCGGATGCCGTCCACCAGGCTCTCGCGGCAGCCGTACTTGTTGTCGAACTTCGACTTGGTGACCGAGTCGTTGACGTTGAACGCCGGGAACGGCAGCCGCCCCTGTTGCTTCAGCTGATAGAGGCGATGGACGCCGGTGGTGGTCTCCTCGGTGACGCCGCGGATGCCGTCCCTCAGTCGCGTGAACCAGCCGGGGGTGCGGGCCATCCGCGTCCTGATCTGGGCGAACAGCACCTCCTCCTCCTCCGAGCCAGGGTTGGAGAGCACGTCCTCGCCGGCCTCGGCGCGGGCGCCGAGAAGGACGTAGAGGGTGGCGTCGCCGCCGTCGTCGAGGATCATGTTGGCGGTGCTGCCGTCCGGCCACTCGAGGATGCGGTCGGTGTAGCTCCAGTACGCCTCCAGCGTCTCGCCCTTGACCGCGAACACCGGCACCCCGCGCGCCGCGATCGCCGCCGCCGCGTGGTCCTGGGTGGAGAAGATGTTGCACGACGCCCAGCGAACTTCGGCGCCCAGTTCGAGCAGCGTCTCGATCAGCACCGCGGTCTGGATCGTCATGTGCAGCGATCCGGCGATCCGCGCCCCGGTCAGCGGCTTCCGCGGGCCGAACTCGCGCCGGCAGGCCATCAGCCCCGGCATCTCGGTCTCCGCGATCTCGATCTCCTTGCGGCCCCAGTCCGCCAGCGACGGGTCCTTGACCGCGCAGTCGGCGGGGGCGGCGCCGGCGGAGATGGCGGATGCGGGCATGGCGGGGGCTCCGTTCTCGAGGGGTTGCGGTGCGGGGCGGTGTCGGCGCGGACCATACTTCCGGTCGCCGGCGCGGGCAACCGGTCATCGACCGCCGCGGCCGTCCCGCGGGCGGCGGGCCCGCCGGTCAGGCCGGTCAGGTCGGTCAGGCCGGTCAGGCCGGTCAGGGCGGTCCGGCGAGCTTGCGGCAGGCCAGCGCCATGCGCGTCAGATCGACCGAGGAGCGGGCCTCCATCTTCTGCATCACGCTGTGGCGGTGGTGCTCGACCGTCGACGGGCTGAGGCCGAGGGCGCCGGCGATCTCCCGGGTGTGCCGGCCGGCGACCACCTGGTCCATCACCTCGCGTTCGCGCGGCGTCAGGGTGGCCAGCCGTTCGACGACGTCGACCGCTTCGCATCGCCACCGCCGCCACTGGGCATCGAGCTCGATGCAGGTCTGAACGCGGTCGAGCAGGTCCTGGTCGTCGAACGGCTTCTCCAGGAAATCGACGGCGCCGGCCTTCATCGCGCGGACCGCGGTGCCGACGTCGCCGTGACCGGTGATCACCACCGCCGGCCGGAAGTCGCCCTTCTCGGCCAGCGCCTCGAGCAGTTGCACGCCGGTCATGCCCGGCATCTGCACGTCGACGATCAGGCAGCCGACCCGGGACGGCCGGTAGCCGGCGAGGAACGCCTCGGCGGACGCGTAGCCCTCGGTCTGGAGGCCCGCCGATTCGAGCAGGAACCGCAGCGACCGCCGCAGGCCACCGTGATCGTCGACGACGAACACGGTCGCGTCAGGCGGCCGCATGGCGAACGTCCCGGATCGGCAGGGTGAAGCGGACGATGGCGCCGCCGCCGCGATTGGCCTCGACCCAGATCCGCCCGCCGTGGGTCTCGACGATCGAGCGGCAGACCGCGAGGCCCATGCCCATGCCGTCCGGCTTGGTGGTGAAGAACGGGTCGAACGCCCGCTCGGCGACGTCGAACGGAAAGCCGCGGCCGTTGTCCTCGACGCTGACGATGATGGCCTCGCCGACGCTCGGCGCGGTGCGGACGCAGATCGTGCGCCGGTCGGCACGGATGTCGGACAGGGCGTCGATGGCGTTGCGGATCAGATTGACGACGATCTGCTCGACCTCGACGGCGTTGACCGCCGGCGCCGGCAGATCGGCCGCGAGGTCGAGGATCAGCTCGATCCGCCGCCGGCGCAGCTCCTTGTCGACGAGGCGCAGTGCTGCGCGGACGATGCCGTCGATGTCGGCGGTCGCCCTGTCGTCCGGCGCCGGCCGGACGAAGCGGGCCACCGCCTGCAGGATGTCGCTCGCCCGCCGGGCCTCGTCGTGAGCCGCCTGCAGCGCTTCCATGAGCACGCTCGGGGCGGCCGATCCGGCCTCGAGACGGCGCAGCGCGCCGCGGCAGTAGTTGACGATCGCGGCGATCGGCTGGCTGAGCTCGTGGGCCAGCGTCGCGCCCATCTCGCCGATGGTGGCGATGCGCAGATAGCGGTTGAGCTGCTGGCGGTGCACCCGCGCCTGCTCTTCGGCGGCGAGTCGCTCGGTCAGATCCTCCTCGACGCAGACGACATGGGTGATCGGTCCGTCGGCCGGGCCGGCCGGCGACAGCGAGGCGCGGGTCCGGTAGAGAGAGCCGTCCTTGCGGCGGCTGGCGAGCGGCCCCCGCCAGGGCTTCCCCGCGGCGACGGTGGCCCAGATCCGCCGGTAGTCCCGGAGCGGCATCTCTCCCGACTTGAGGATGGCGATGCCGCGGCCGATGACCTCGTCGGCGGCGTATCCGGTGACGGCGCCGAACCGCGGGTTGACGTATTCGATCCGGCCGGCGAGGTCGGTGATGGTGACGAGCGCCGGGCTCTCCTCGACGGCACGGGTCAGCAGCGCGAGCGTCTCCTCGGTCAGCCGCTGCTCGGTGACATCGCGCACCGTCCACACCAGCACCCCCGCCGCCGTCCGCCGTCCGCCGACCAGCAGCCGGCGGCCGTCGTCCAGCCGTCGTTCGTGGTGGCCGGCGTCGCCCTCGCCGCCGCCGGAGGCCTGTGCCGTCAGCCACCGCCGGACCGCATCCTCGCCGGAACTGCGGCCCATCCGTCCGGCGGCACGCAGCACCGTCCGCAGCTCGACGCCCGGGACCAGCTGCGCGGCGATCGAAGGATAGGCCTCGCGGAACCGGGCGTTGCAGGACAGCAAGCGATTGTCGGCATCCCACAGCGAAACCCCCTCGTCGAGCGCGTCGAGAATCTCCGGCATCGGCCGGTCGGCGGGGCGTCGGGGTGGGCACGGGGTCGGCGGCCGAAGCTCGCCTCGCGGTTGCGCCCAATCGCCCGTCGCCGTCTCCCGGATTTCACCTTTGCGCGGATATGGGGTTCGCATTTCCCTGGCGCTCAACATCTTGTGGGCCAAATCCAATGAATCACAGCAGGGTTGTCCTATGCAACTCCTTTTGACACCCAAACGGGGAGTTGTTGCCCGGCCGCAACACCTTTCGCTGTGCCGTGCCCTTCTCTACCCGTCGAACACGACCTCGCCGGCCGCCGGTGACGTGCCCCGCCGGCGTCCGGCCGCGCGCCTTCCGACTGGATCGCCACGGATGCCTGTGCCATCCTCGCATCGCCCCCGCGGGGCGGAGCGGGGCGCGGACCGGGGAGGACGCAGCGATGGCCGGGGAGTACGTCCTCGCCGTCGACCAGGGCACGACCGGCTCGACGGTCCTCGTGTTCGACCGCGAGGGCGCCGCCCGCGCGCGCGCCGCGTCCGAGTTCACCCAGTATTTCCCGCGCCCCGGCTGGGTCGAGCACGACGCCGTCGAGATCTGGCGGGTGACCGCGGCGGTGATCGGCGAGGCGCTGCGGGCGTCCCGGATCGGCGCCGGCGACATCGCCGCCATCGGCATCACCAACCAGCGGGAAACAACCGTGCTGTGGGATCGCGCGACGGGCGAGCCGGTCCACCGCGCCATCGTCTGGCAGGATCGGCGGACGGCCGCCACCTGCGACGCCCTGAAGGCGCGCGGCCTGGAGGACGAGATCCGCCGCAAGACCGGCCTGGTGATCGACCCCTACTTCTCGGCGACCAAGGTCAAGTGGTTGCTCGACGCCGTTCCCGGCCTGCGGCGGCGGGCGGAACGGGGCGAGATCGCGTTCGGGACCATCGATTCGTGGCTGACCTGGCAGCTCACCGGCGGCCGGGCGCACGTCACCGACTACTCCAACGCCTCGCGGACGCTGCTCTTTGACATCCACGCCCTCGACTGGGACGACGGGCTGCTGGCGCTGTTCGACATCCCGAGAGCGATCCTTCCCGCGGTCCGGCCCTCCTCCTGGGTCTACGGTCACACCGACCCCGACCGCTTCTTCGGCACCCGCGGCATCCCGGTCGCGGGGATCGCCGGCGACCAGCAGGCGGCGCTGTTCGGGCAGGCCTGCCACGATCCGGGGCTCGCCAAGAACACCTACGGCACCGGTTCGTTCGTGCTCATGCACACGGGCGGCGCTGCGGTGGCGAGCCGCGAGCGGCTGCTGACCACGATCGCCTGGCGGATCGGCGACGAGCCCGTGGAGTACGCCCTCGAGGGCGCCGTGTTCGTCACCGGTGCCGCGGTCCAGTGGCTGCGGGACGGCTTGCGGATCATCGACACCGCCGCCGAGACCGACCGCCTGGCGCGCGCGCTCGACGGCAACGACGGCGTCTACTTCGTCCCCGCGCTCTCCGGGCTCGGGGCGCCGCACTGGGATCCGTACGCGCGCGGCACGCTGCTCGGGCTCACCCGCGGCACCGGTCGGGCCCACCTCGCCCGCGCGGTGCTGGAGAGCATCGCCTACCAGACCCGCGACGTCGTCGAGGCGATGCAGCGGGATTCGGGGATCCCGCTCGCGGAGTTGCGCTGCGACGGCGGCGGCACCGCCAACGGCTTTCTGATGCAGTTCCAGTCCGACATCCTGGGGGTGCCGGTCGAGGTTCCCGAAGTCGCCGAGACGACGGCCCTCGGCGCGGCCTCCCTCGCCGGACTGGCGACCGGCTTCTGGAGCGGCCGCAAGGAACTCGCCGAGCGCTGGCGGCTCGCGCGGCGCTACGCTCCGGCGATGGACGAGGCCACCCGCGATCGCCTGTACGGACGCTGGCGGCAGGCGGTCGAGCGCGCCAAGGGCTGGGCGCGCGAAGACGACTGACGGCCGGCCGGAGCGCCCGCCGGGGATCACGCGCGGACGATCGCGGCCTCCCGCAGCCGTTCCCTCCGTTCAGTGGCTCACTTCGTCGAACGGGAGGAAATCGACCAGGGTGCCGGGCTCCAGCCGGGCGAGGTCTTCCGGCAACTCGACCAGCCCGTCCGCCTCGACCATCGACGACAGAATGCCGGCGCCGTCGCGGCCGAACTTGCGGGCCACCAGTCGCCCGTCGCCGTCGGCTGCGAGTCGGGCGCGCACCCACTCGCGCCGCCCGGTCTTCTTGCGGTGGGCGAAGTCGGCGGGAACCCGGAACAGGTGCGGTTCGAGCTCTGTGCAGCCGCCGAGTCGCAGGATCACCGGCCGGGCGACGCGCATGAAGGTGACCATCATCGCGACCGGATTGCCGGGCAGGCCGACGAACGGCACGCCCCCGATCCGGCCGAGGCCGAGCGGCCGACCCGGCTTGATCGCCAGCCGCCAGAAGTACAGGCTGCCGCCGGCCTCCACCGCCGCCTTGACGTGATCCTCCTCGCCCACCGACATGCCGCCCGAGGTGGCGATCAGGTGGTGGCCGGCGGCGGCGGCGGCGAGCGCGTCGCCGATCGCCTCCAACCGGTCGGGCAGGATGCCGAGGTCGTCGACCGCGCAGCCGAGCCCCTCCAGCATCGCCATCAGCCCGTAGCGGTTGGAATCGTAGATGCAGCCGGCGGGCGGAGTGTCGCCGGGATCGCGCAGCTCGTCGCCGGTCGAGAACACCGCCGTCCGCAAGCGCTGGTAGACGACGAGATCGGCGGCGCCGACGGCGGCGGCGAGACCGATGTCCTGGGGCCGCAGCCGCCGCCCGGCGGCGAGGACCGTGGCCCCGGCGCGGATGTCCTCGCCGGCGCGCCGGCGGTTGGCGCCGTGCGCGAGGCCGGGTGCGACGATCACGTGATCGCCGTCGACGGTGCAGTCCTCCTGCATCGCCACGGTGTCGCAGCCGGCGGGCATCGCCGCGCCGGTGAAGATGCGGATCGCCTCGCCGGGCCCGGCGGCGCGCCCCAGGGCGTGGCCGGCGGCGGCACGCCCGGTCACCGGCAGCCGTGTCGGCGTCGCCGGATCGAGATCGGCGTGGCGGACGGCGTAGCCGTCGACGGCGGCGTTGTCGACCGGCGGCACGTCACCGGTGGCGAGGACATCGGCGGCGAGGATGCGCCCGCCCGCCCGCCGCAGCCCGACGGTCTCGGTGCCGACCACCGGCGCCGTCCGCGCGGCCAGCAGCGCCAGCGCCTCCGTCATCGACATCAAGGGACCGCCGAACGCGAAGCAATCGTCACTGAGTTGAGCCATCCGTGTCCCCGCCGCGCGCGATCGGGCGTCGCCCTCCCGCCGCGGCGAGATTATACTGGACACGGCGTCGCGATCGCCATCGCCGAAGCGGACGGCGAACGCGGCCACGAGTGGAACGGGAGCGGAACGGGAGCGGAAGCGGTTGGACGACCTCCTGGTGGCGCCGGACCCCAACGACCCGCGGCTGACCGCGCGCCGGGCGGGCGTCGACCAGAACGGCCGGACGATCGAGGCGTCGGTGGTCGAGGAGCGACCGCTGACGCTGTTTCTCAACGGTCGCGAGATCGTGACGATGATGACGATCGGCGACTTTCCCCGTTATCTCGCGGTCGGCTACCTGCTCAATCAGACCATGTTGCGCCCCGGCGACACGATTACCGCCATCGACTACGACCAGGAGACCGAGACGGTGGTCGTCCGCACCCCGCACAGGACCGACTTCGAGGAGAAGCTGAGCCGGAAGACGCTGACCTCGGGTTGCGCGCAAGGGACGGTGTTCGGCGACGTGATGGAGACGTTCGAGACGGTCCGCCTCGACCCGGGCGCGGTGCTGCGGACGTCGTGGCTCTATGCCCTGACCCGTCGGATCAACACCACGGACAGCCTCTACCTCGCCGCCGGCGCGATCCACGGCTGCGTGCTGTGCGAGCAAGACCGGCCGCTGATCTACATGGAGGACGTCGGCCGCCACAACGCGATCGACAAGATCGCCGGCTACATGGCGCTCGAGGGCGTCGGTCCGGAGGGCAAGATCTTCTACACCACCGGGCGGCTGACCAGCGAGATGGTGATCAAGGCCGTCCGGATGCGGATCCCGATCCTGATCTCCCGCTCCGGCTTCACCGCCTGGGGCGTGGACCTCGCCCGCCGCGCCGATCTCACCCTGATCGGCCGTGCCAGGGGCAAGCGGTTCATCGCGCTCGCCGGCGAACACCGGATCGTCTTCGACGCCGATCTCGGGGCGGTCGAGGACGACCCGCCGAGGGTGCGACGCAAGGCGGGCCGGGCCGACGATGCCGCCTGAACGCGCCACCCCGCCCGTCGGCGTCATCCTGGCCGGCGGTCGGGCGACGAGGATGGGCGGCGGCGACAAGTGCCTGCGCCGGATCGGCGGCAGGACCCTGCTCGAACACGTGATCGAGCGGGCGCGCCCCCAGGTCTCGCGGCTGATCGTCAGCGCCAACGGCGATCCCGGGCGCTTCGCGCCGTTCGGCCTGCCGGTGGTCGCCGACGGCGTCGGCGGCGTCGGCGGCTTCGCCGGGCCGCTGGCGGGCGTGCTGAGCGGTCTCGCGTGGGCGCGCGTGCATGCCACGGACTGCCTCTGGGTCGCGAGCTTCGCCGCCGATACGCCGTTCTTTCCCGACGACCTGGTGACGCGCATGCGGGCGGCGGTGGCGGACGCGGATGCCGATCTCGCCTGCGCCGCATCGGGCGGCCGAACCCACCCGGTGTTCGGCCTGTGGCCGGTCCGGCTCGCCGATGCGCTGCGCCATGCCCTCGACGTCGAGGCGATGCGCAGGATCGATCGCTGGACCGCCCGCTACCGGCTGGCCACCGCCGAGTACCCCGCGTCGCCCCGCGATCCCTTCTTCAACGTCAACGGCCCCGACGACCTGGCGGCGGCCGAACGGATGCTCGACTGACCCGACCATCCGCCTTGCCGGCCAGCCGCGCCGGATCACCACCGCCCGCCCCGCACGGCGCGGTTCAGGAAAGGCGTGTCGCCGCGAGCGGATTTCGACAGCTTGTGGTGCATGTCGCCGACTTCAAGACGCGCCTGGTCGCCTGCTCGATCGACGGGGCGACACGCCTGTCGGCTCAGCCAGTATCACGCCCACGCTCGTTGAGAGCCGCGAGGACGCGGCCGCTCTCAACGCGCCCGCCCGCGCAGGCCTTCAGCATGCGTCCGAGTTCTCGTTCCAGAGCCTTCAACTGGGAAACGCGTTTGCGCACATCAGTAAGCTGACGCCGTGTGATGACGTCGATGGAGCCGCAGTCCTGATGCGGTTGGGTTTGCAAGTCGATCAGCTCACGAATGGACACGACCGGAGTGCCGGCGGCACACGCCCAATGACGAGGTGTTCGAACACCTCGGGCGACGGATCGGCGAGCCGCATCGATCGGCTCACGAACCTGTCGGACACCCGCCACCGTTGCGAACAGCGTAACGCTCCGTATCCGACGAAATGCCAAGGAATGGGCGGGACTCGCGGGCGGTTCTCCCCCGGCTTCTCAGAGTGTGAGCGGAGGACTCCGCTCCCTCCGCCATCCCGACGCCGAACGACGCCTTCCGCCCGCCCGTCCGTCCGGCGCCGCCCGATCGGGTGCCGAGCCGGGTCCGGCGGCGACGGCTCACTTGGCGTAGTACTTGCGGACGGTGCTGTGATAGTAGCCGGCGTCGCCGGAGCCGTACCGGGCCTGCTTCTTGGGATCGACCTGCGACAGCACCACGCCGCCCAACCGGCCTCCCGACTCGGCAATCTGTCGCAACCCGAGGGTCGCGACCTCGCGGCTGGTCTTGGCCCAGCGGATCACGAACACCGTGAAGTCCACCTCGGTCGCGAGGATGCGCGCATCGGAGGCGGCCATCACCGGCGGCGAGTCGAGGATCACGGTCTCGAACTGGGTGTCGAGCGCGGCGAGCAGCTGCTTCATCTTCTGCGACGACAGGATCGCCGTCGGGTCGGGCACCGAGCCGCCCGCCGGAATGACGAACGCCCCCGACGCCTCGTCCTTGTAAAGGACGTCGGCGAGCTCGGCCTTGCCGAGCATCAACTCGACGAGGCCCGGCTTCCGCGGGTTGTTGAGCACCCGGTGGATGCTGGGCCGCCGCAGGTCGGTCTCGATCAGCACCGTCCTGTAGCCGGCCAGCGCCCGGCTGCGCGCCAGGCAGACGGCGATCGAGCTCTTGCCCTCGTGGGGCTGCGACGAGGTGATCAGGATCTTCGACGGCGGTGCGTCGATGCGGGTGGTCAGGATGCTCGTATACAGCGACCGGATCGACTCGCTGAACATCGACACCGGATGCTTGAGGATGTAGTTCGCCGGCGCCTTGCCCTCGCGGCGCCAATCGCTGAGCAGCGGCACCAGGCCGAGGACGCGGGCGCCGGTGGCCTCCTCGATCTGTTCGGAGCTGCGGAAGCCGCTGTCCATCTGCTCGAGCACGAAGATCAGCAACAGCCCGATCAGCGTCGAGCCCATCAACGCGATCACCAGGATCACCTTCTTCGGCGGGAACGACGCCTCGTACGGGATGACCGCCCGCGAGATGATGCGGGCGTCCGGCTGGTTGACGGCGACGTCCATCTGCGCGCTGGTTTCCTGGAAGCGGGTGAGGAACGATTCCAGCATCGCCTTGTCGGCGTCGGCCTCGCGCTGCAGGGCGTGGAGCTGGACCTCGGCACTGTTCGACTGCGCCAGGCTGCCTTCCATCTGCCCGAGGCTCTTGCTCAGCGCCGCCTCGCGGGCGCGCGCGACACCGACCTCGTTGCGCAGCGCCTGCACGACCTTGTTGACCTCGCCGGCCATCTTGCCCTGCAGGTCGTCGAGCTCGGCGCGGGCGGCGATCAGGCGCGGATGCCGGTCGCCGTACTCCTGGGACAGCTCCGCCACCTTGCGTTTGACCTGCGTCTCCTGAGCGAGCAGCGCCTGGATGATCGGCGACTGCAGAACCTCCGCCGCCGACGTCGCCCCGCCTGAGGAACGGATCAGCTGCTGAACCTGCAAAAGGCGCGCCTCGGCTTCGGCGCGCGCGGTCTTGGCGACGATCATCTGGGCGTTCAACGCCGAGATCTGTTGTGACACCAGCGGCCCGCCGGTGCCCTCCAGCAGCCCGGCCTGCCGGCGGTAGTCCTCCACCGCCTGCGACGACGCCTCGACCGTCTTGCGCAGGCCGGCGATCTTGTCGTTGAGCCACAGGGTCGCCTTGCGTGTCGCGTCGTACTTGGCTTCGAGCTGATCGAGGATATAGATGTTGGCGACCAGATTGGTCACTTCGGCGGCGAGATCCGGGTTCTCGGACGTGAACTGGATGGTGATCACCCGTGATCCCGGCAACGGGAACGTCTCCAGACGATTGAGGAACGCGTTGATGATCGCCACCCGTTCGCGCGCCTTTCGTCGCTCCTCCGGCACCGCCTCCTGCGCCCTGAGCCCGAAGATCGATCGCACCGTCGGATTGGAGAGATAGGTGTCGACCATCAGCATCCGGCGCAGCCCGCCCACCGGCCTGAGGGCGGCGTTGAACTCGGGCTCCAGGTCGAGCTTCAACTGATCGACCACCTTCTCCGCGAGTTCTCGCGATCGGATAATCGAAATCTCGCTGCGGATCGCCTCCGCATCCGTCGACAGGCTCGACAGCACCGCCTTGAGATCGTCGAAGATCTTCTCGCGCGGCTCGACGATCAGCGTCGTCTGCGCCGTGTAGCGGGGCGGGATGCTGAACAGGAGAACGCCGGTCAGCGCGGTGATCAGCAGCACGGTGGTGATCAGCACCCACTTCCGAAGCAGGATCCGGCGAAAGATATCGCGGATGTTGACCTCTCTCGCCGCGACCGACAGCGGCCGGAAGGCGCGCTCTTCGTCATGGACCCGTGTCATGCCGATATCGTTCATCGCCTTGTTCATGGCATTCCCAAAGAGGTTACGCGCCCGAGGACCCTACGCGGGGCGCCGATGCGGCGCACACGCGATTCCGACATTGGCCGCACTTTGGGGCCATAACCATTGAGAAACCGTTGCCATCCGCCTCGTCGTCGGGGGCTGTGTCCGGCGAGTCCCGATCGAACGACGCCGCCCTTCGCCGGCCACCGGCGCCGGCGGCGATCCCCTCGCCCGCTCCGATGCGCCCCGGCGCTCTGCCGCCCCGCATCGATGGTAGCGAAAAAGCGGGCGATCCGAAAGCCCACGCTCCGCCCGATGTCGCCCGCTGTCGTGTTATGCTGATCGCACACGCTGTCGCCGCTCGATGCCGCGGGGATGGCGCACGGGACCGGAGAAGGAGAAGGAGACGGATCGATGGCGGCAAGAGGGCGCCATGCGGCACCGGCCGACGACGGCCTCGCCGCGAGGATCGTGGAGACGGCGATCGCCATGGCCGAGGAGGAAGGCTGGGACAACGTCCGCCTGCGCAGGGTCGCCGACGCCGTCGGGATCACGCTCGCCGACCTCGGCCGTCATTTCCGCGACCAGGATGCGATCGCCGACGCCTGGTTCGGGTCCGCGCGGGCGGCGATGCTGGCGCCGCTGGAGCCCGATCTCGCCGCGCTTCCGCCACGCGAGCGGCTCAAGATCCTGATCTGGCGGTGGTTCGACGCGCTCGCGCCCCATCGCGAGGTCACCGTCCAGATGCTGCGAACCAAGATGTGGCCGGCCCACCCCCATCACTGGGTGCCGATGATCTTCAACCTGTCGCGAACCATTCAGTGGCTGCGCGACGCCGCCGGGCTCGACGCCGGCGGGCGCCGCCGACAGGTGGAGGAAGTCGGCCTCTCGGGGCTGTTCCTGGCCACCCTGGCGGTCTGGGCGCGCGACGACACCCTCGGCCAGGAGCGGACCCGTCGCTTCCTCGACCGCCGTCTCGCCCACGCCGAGCTGCTGATGGGGGTCGCGTTCGGCCGTCGCCGGCGGCGGCCGCCGCCGTCCTCCGCCTAATCGTAGACGACGAAATCCCGCTTGGCGTAGCCGCGAACGCGGGCGCAGACCTCGTAGCCCTCGCGGTGACCGGCATCGTTGGTGTTGCCCTCGATGGTGCCGAAGGTGTCGGGGCGGCACTCGCTGACGATGCCGGTATGGGTCCAGTCGTGGGCGGTCCTGCGAACCAGGAAGATGCTGCCGGGCGCGAGTCCGGAGCGGGCGGGGTCGTCCTGGTCGAGCTGCCGTTCGGAGCGGAACAACCGGGCGTTCTTGGCCCGCTCGGCAAGGACGTCGCAGGAGAAGGTGCGCCGGAACGGCATCGTCGCGTCGCTGGTGTCGGCCGCCTGGCGCAACAGGAAGCAGACGAACCCGGCGCACCACGGCCAGTCGGTGCCCTCGAAGCCCTCCATGTAGAGGCGCACCCAGGGGCCGCAGTTCTCGCCGCCGACCTCGCGCGGATGCTCGGCGAGATGCCGGCGGGCGTAGGCGAGGACGAGCTCGCCGTAGCCGCCCCGGAAGCCCTCGATCGGGGTCAGCGCCCGCAGCAGCGGCCGGATCAGCGCCGTGAACGTCCGATCGTCGACGACACCGGTCGCCGCAACGTCGTTTGCCGCCTGAACGCGGCGGACGACCTCGGCGGTCGCCGGCCCGAACGCCCCGTCGATCGCGGTCGCGAAGCCCGCGAGCGTCGCCATCTCCTGGACGAGACGGACCCGTGCGCCCTTCTGCCCGCGTCGGATGTCACCCCGGAACACGAGTTCCCGGCGAATCCAGGGATAGGGAACGTCGCTCGCGCGCATGGTCATCGGCCGCACCCCTGCCTTTCGCCGCCTCTCCGCCCCCTTGAGGGTATAGCGCCGCGACGCCGCGGCGTGAACCGGATTCCTCCCGCCGTCCGGCCGCGGCGTCGATCCGAGCCGGCTGCGCAAGCAGCCGCTTTTGCGCCGCGAGGAACCGGAGTAAACGCGAGGTCTCGGTGCGATCGGCACGCGTGCGGAGAGGGAACGGCTGTTTCGCCATGGGGTCTGGTCGAAGGGGTTGCCGTAGGGCGCGCCGCGTCCTGCTCGCCGCGGCGGTGTCCGCCTGTGTCGCCGCGACACCGGCGGCGGGCGCCGCCGGCGCGACGGTCCGTGACGGTGGCGCGTGTGACGCCGGGTGGCCGTCGGCGGTGCCGCTCCGCGCCTACGACGTTCGCCTCGAGGGGATCGAGGATCCGGGACTGCGGACGCGGCTCGAGGAGGCCTCACGGCTGCTCGCCCTCAGCGATCACCCTCCGGTGACGGTCGGCGGCATCGAGCGGCGGCTGACGCAGGACCTGGCCCGGTTCCGCCGGGTGCTCGCCGCGGAGGGCTTCCACGGCGCCGCGTTCGCGTCCTGCATCGGCCGCAACGGCGATGCGGCGACCGTCGTCGTCACCGTCTCGACCGGGCCTGGGTATCGACTGGCGGCCTTCGGGGTCGACCTCGTCGGCCCCAACGCGGTGACCGTCGCCGAGGAACCGCTCGCCGCGATCGCCGCCGATCGCCTCGGCAGGCGCGCCCGCAACGCCGACATCGTCGCCGCCGAGGACCGGGTGTTGCGCCACCTGGCGCGCACCGGCCGGCCGCTCGCCACCGCCGTCGATCGCGAGGTCACCGTCGACCATCGCACCGGGGAGGTCGGCGTCCGCCTTCTCGTCGATCCCGGTCCGCATGCCGCCTTCGGTGCTGTGACGATCGAGGGTCTGACCCGGATCGACGAGGATTATGTGCGGGCGTTCATGTCCTGGACGCCGGGGGACCCGTTCGACGCGGGGGTGCTGGAGAGCTTCCGTGCCCGGCTGCTCGCGACCGGGCTGTTCGCGACGGTGGTGACGGAGCACGCGCGCGCCGTCGACGAACAGGGCCGCCTCGCAATCACCGTCGTCGTCCTCGAGGCCCCCTTTCGCTCGATCGGCGTCGGCGGCAAGTATTCCACCGGCGACGGCTTCGCCGGCCTGGTGTTCTGGGAGCACCGCAACCTCGGCGGGCGCAACGAGGATCTCAACCTGACGCTGGAAGCCGGCAGGATCACCCAGGAGGCGAAGACCGCGCTGCGCTGGCCCGATCTGCGCCGCCCCGACGAGGATGTGCTGAGCAGTCTCACCCTGAGGCGCATCGACAGCGAGGCGTTCGACGAACTCGGGGTCGAAGCGGCGGTGGGCGCGCGGCTGCCGATCGCCGCGGACTGGCGGGGCGGCGCCGACGTCACCCTGGAAGCGGCGCGGCTGAGGGAACAGGGTCGCACCGACACGTCGACGCTGATCGGCCTGCCGTTCACCGCCGGCTACGACGGAACCGACAGCCGCTCGCGGCCGACGGAAGGGGGGCGGCTCAGCCTCGAGGCCTCGCCCTTCGCCGGACGCCTGGATTCGGCCGTCGCGTTCCTCGCCACCACCCTCGGCGGCAGCGGCTATGTCGCCCTCGACGGCGATCGGCGCTTCGTCCTCGCGGCCCGGACCAAGGTCGGCTCCATCGTCGGCGAATCGGTCGCCGATCTGCCGGCCAACAAGCGCTTCTACGCCGGCGGGGACCGGTCGGTCCGCGGCTACCAGTTCCAGCGGGTCGGACCGCTCGACGACGAGGACGATCCGACCGGCGGCCGGTCGCTGTTCGAGATCGGCGCCGAACTCCGGTTCGTCGCCTGGCGCAGCATCGAACTCGTTCCCTTCGTCGAGGGCGGCAACGTCTACGAGCAGGTCTACCCGGACTTCTCCCGGACTCCGCGCTGGGCGGCCGGCATCGGACTGCGCCACCACATCCTGGTCGGGCCGCTGCGGCTCGATTTCGCGTTTCCGCTCAATCGGCGCCGGGATGTGGATGATCCGTTTCAGTTCTACATCAGCCTCGGACAGGCCTTCTGAGATGACGCCGTCGACACCCCCCTTCCGCAGGCTCCTGCGTCTGGCCGCGGCCGCCGCCTTGATCGTGGCGGCGACTGCCCCCGATCGTGGCGCCGCCGCCGCGGCCGACGGCGCCGGACCGTCATGCGCCATCGATCTCGAACGGCTGATCGGCTGGTTCGGCAGCGAGTTGCCCGCCGGCCCCCGGCCGCGGACGTTGCGCTGGGAGGGGGCGCTGCCATCCCCGAGGCACGCTTCCGATCACCGCCTCGCGGGGCGGGCGGCCGTCGATCTGCGGATCACCGGCACCGCGCCGGCGCCCGAGGTCTCCGGCACCGCCCGGATCGTCGACGGGGTCTATGAGCATCGTTTGGCCGGGACCCTGATCGACCGCCTGACGATCGCCTTCGACGCGACCGGCGGCGACCGCATCGGGTTCTCGTTGACCGGCCGGGACGGCCGGGCGGGCAGCGTCGTCGGCGGCGGGTCGGTCGCCGTCCGCCCGGACGGGAGCGTCGCGATCGACGCCAGCGCCTTGCTCACCGACGTCACCCTGCTGCGGCGCGACGACGTCGTCGCGATCGCGAGCGGTGCGATCGGCTATCGCGGAACTCCCTGTCGCGGCCGCCTGGAGGGGCGCCTCGAGGCCACGACGGTCGATGTCCGGCTCCCCGACCCGCTGCCGGCCTCGGTCGTCGAGATCGATGTCGTCACCATCGGCGACGCGCCCGGGCCGCAGCGCCGCGGGAACGACGGGGTGCCGGCGGATCGATGGTCCGTCGATCTCGATCTCGACATCGATCTGCCGGGGCGGGTCGTCGTTCGCGGCCGCGGCATCGAGTCGGAGTGGACCGGAAGCGTCGTGGTCTCGGGCGACGGCGCGCAGCCCCGGTTGCGGGGCGTCCTCGATCTGGTGCGCGGGCACCTCGCCTTCGTCGGCCGGACGTTCGTCATCGGCACCGGCTCCGCCGTCTTCGAGCACGAGGCGGAGCGGGCGCCGCTGGTCGACCTCGCCGCGAGCCACGAGAACGGCGAGTTCACCGCCCAAGTCTCGCTCTCCGGATCGGCCGCGACGCCGACCATCACGTTGACGTCGAAGCCCGCCTTGCCGGACGAGGAGATCCTCTCGCGCCTGATGTTCGGCCGCAGTGTCGCCCGCCTGACCCCGCCGCAGTTGGCGCAACTGGCGGAGGCCGGGGAGGCCGTGAGGCGGGGCGAGCTGCCGTCGGCGAACCGCTGGGGCGTCTGGCGGACGCTGCGCGGCATCGACATTCTCGCCGTCGAGCGCGCTCGGCGGCAGAGCGAAGGCGGCGTCCGCCACCGCGGCGCCGGCTCGCAGCTTGACGACGAGGTCGCCGGCGAAGGGGTGCAGATCGAGATCGCCCCCGGCATCAGCGTCGCCGCGGAGCACCGCGACGACGAGGCATTGTCCGAGGGCACCCTGGGATTGATCTGGAAATGGGACTACTGAGGCTGCCTCGCCGGCGCCGGCCGGCCGCGGCAGGAACGGTGCGGCGCCGACGACCGCTTCTGCGGTTTCCGCATAGCGGATCTGTGACATGCGCATGCCTCCCGCCGCTCGGTGACCGCCGATAAAACCTTTACGAGTCAAATTGTTAGAGGACTTCTGGCGGGCACGCCGCGAATCGGGATCGAGATCGAGGCCTTGAAAAATTGTACACTGGAGTATAGTATATTGTTGCTGGTCGCCCACAGCGGGACCAGCAGCGGTGTCCGTCCGGCGCCGGGACAAGCGGCGCAGACGGACGCGTGACCTCGCTTCGCAAAGGAGGAGAAGATGTTTGGCATGCGTGATCTGATCCCCTGGAGCCGCGGCAGGGATGTCGGGGCCCGGAGGGGCGGTTGGGAACACCCGCTGACGTCCTTCCAGCGGGATTTCGACCGGATGTTCGATGACCTGTGGCAGAGCTTCGAGCTGCCGGTGTTGGGGCGGGTCGGCCGCGAACGGGGCTTCGTCACCCCGCGGCTCGACATGCATGAAACCGACACCGACATCGTCGTGACCGCCGAGCTCCCCGGGATGGAGGAGAAGGACGTCGAGGTTGTCCTGACCGACAACGTCCTCACCATCAAGGGCGAGAAACGGGCGGAGCATGAGGAGAAGGAAGAGGGCTACGCCTACAGGGAGCGGTCGTTCGGCGCGTTCGAGCGGCGGATTCCGCTCGATACCGAGATCGTCGGTGACAAGGTCGAGGCCGCGTTCAGGAACGGTGTGTTGACCGTCACCCTGCCGAAGGCGCCCGAGGCGCGGAAGCACTTCAAACGCATTCCGGTTCGTGGCGCCGGCGAAGGGGAGAAGACGGAGAAGAAAGCCGCCTGACCGAGGAGCGGGCGGGTTGCGGGCGGGCCGGACCTCCGGCCCGCTCTTGGTTTTTTGGCGGCCCGGAGATCGCGGCGACCGTTTCGACTCCGCTTGAACGAACGGGGCCACGGTTCCAGCGAAAACCGGTTGTCGTATGGCTCAAATGGGGTATTCTGACTCGTCCCCCACGTGGGGGCCACGAGGCCGTCGCGGCCCGTCGGGTGGGATGGCATCGGATGAGGCAGAAACCGGACGAGGTCGACAGCGACAACCGCCCCGGCGTTCGGATGGCCGCCGAGGGGGGCGAGTTGCGGCTGGCCCAGCTGATGTGCTCGCGGCTGTGCCACGATCTGGTCGGGCCGGCCGGGGCGATCAATGCCGGCGTCGAATTCCTCCACACGGGCGATGGTCACGACGAGAGCGCTCTCGGGCTGCTCGCGGCGAGCGGTCGGCAGCTCACCCGCCGGCTCGCCTTCTACCGGGTCGCCTTCGGTCTCGCCGGCGGCGCCGCCGGGGTGATGTCACTGACCGAGGCACGGCAGCTGGCGTGCGACCTGCTTTCCGGGGGGCGGATCGAGCTTGATTGGCCGCTGCTCGGCGCCGGCACCGATCCGCAGGCCCCGCGACCCCTCGAGATGGTGCGGCTGGTCCTCTGTCAGGTGCTGATCGCCGCCGAGGCACTGCCGCGCGGCGGCCGCCTGGAGGTTCGGTTCGACGAGCGCGCCGACCACCTGCAGCTGACCGTCGGCGCCCGCGGCCGCGATGCCGGCCCCTCCGCCGAGCTTCTCGCCGCGCTCCGGCCGGACGCCGTCGCGGCCGCCCTCACCGCCCGCACGGTCCCCGGCCATTTCGCCGCCCGCCTCGCCATCGGGCTGGGAGCGTCGCTGCGGATCGACGACGGCGGGGGCGATCGGTGGACGGTGTCGGTAGCGGTGCCGGCGGATCCGGAAGTTGCCGCGTCCGCCGCATGACCGACCGCCGCGCCGACGTCCTCGCGACCGGGGATGCCGTCAGCCGTTGACCACGGCCTTCAGCGGCTCGGCATGGACCGCCGGCTCGCGCAGCACGTAGCCCCGCCCCCACACCGTCTCGATGTAGCTCTCGCCGCGGGTGGCGACCGCCAGCTTCTTGCGCAGCTTGCAGATGAAGACGTCGACGATCTTCAGTTCCGGTTCGTCGATCCCGCCGTAGAGGTGGTTGAGGAACATCTCCTTGGTGAGCGTCGTGCCCTTGCGCAGGCTGAGCAGCTCGAGGATGCCGTATTCCTTGCCGGTCAGGTGCAACGGCCGGCCGTCGACGTCGACGGTACGCGCCGCCAGGTTGACGGCGAGGCGCCCGGTGCGGATCACCGACTGCGAGTGGCCCTTGGAGCGGCGGATGATGGCGTGCACACGGGCGACCAGTTCGCTCCGGTCGAACGGTTTGGTGAGATAGTCGTCGGCGCCGTTGCCGAGGCCCTTCACCTTGTTCTCGGACTGCGACAGCCCCGAGAGAATCAGCACCGGCGTGGTGATCCGGGAATGGCGGAGGCGGCGCAGCACTTCCATGCCGTCCATGTCCGGCAGCATCAGATCGAGAATGATGATGTCGTAGTCGTAGAGCTTGCCGATTTCGAGGCCGTCCTCGCCGAGATCGGTGGTGTCGACCACCATCCCTTCGGACTTCAGCATCATCTCGATGCTCTGGGCCGTCGTGGAGTCGTCTTCGACCAGCAGGACTCGCATCGTGAAACCCCCAATACTCGTTTAAGTCGATCGAGTGGCCTTAAGCTTCGTTAATAGGTAGCAGACGATTCGCTTTTCTGCAACCTAAAAAAGTGTCAATTATGTATTAAGCTCGCATGGCGGGTAGTATACAAAATATGTGCTGTTGCTTCGATGATGCACCCCTGATCTGGTAGGCTCTCGGACCTACCCCCGTCGGGCGAGGGCGTTCCGCCGGCCTTTACCCGTCGTTAACAGCCCCTCCGCCACAGTGCCGGACGCCGCCGCCGCGGCCGCGATGTCGATCAACGCAAAGGGGAAATCGGTTGTCCGGCCACGCCGACGCCATCGCCGACGAGATCGAGCGGCTGCCCGACTGCACGTTTTACGGGTCGGTGGGCGAGATCGTCGGGCTGCTGGTCGAGCTCGACGGCCTGCAGGGCTGCCTTTCGGTCGGCGACCACTGCCGGCTCATGACCCGCGACGGCCGGCGCATCCCGTGCGAGACGGTCGGCTTTCGCGGCGGCAAGGCGCTGGTGATGCCGTTCGCCCCCATCGAGGGCATCGGTCTCGGGGCACGCGCCGAGGTCGGCAGCACCGATCCGGCGCTCTACCCCGCCGAGGCGTGGCTCGGGCGGGTGATCGACGCCTTCGGCGATCCGGTGGACGGCAGGGCGCCGCCGCCCCGCGGGGCCATCCGCTACCCGCTCAGGGCGTCACCGCCACCCGCCCACGGCCGTCAGAGGGTCGCCGGCAAGATCGACCTCGGCGTCCGCGCCATGAACGCCTTCGTCACCTGCTGCCGCGGCCAGCGGATGGGGATCTTCGCCGGCTCCGGAGTGGGGAAGTCGACCTTGCTGGCGATGATGGCCCGCCACAGCGCCGCCGAGGTCGTGGTCATCGGCCTGATCGGCGAGCGCGGCCGCGAGGCGCGCGAGTTCATCGAGGACACCCTCGGCGCCGACGGCCTTGCGCGCAGCGTCGTCGTCCTCGCCACCTCCGACCAGGCGCCGCCGGTCCGCCGCCAGGCCGCCTACGCCACCTTGGCGGTCGCAGAGTATTTCCGCGACCGCGGCCGCGACGTCCTCTGCCTGATGGACAGCGTCACGCGCTTCGCCATGGCCCAGCGCGAGATCGGCCTCGCCGCCGGCGAGCCGCCGGCGAGCAAGGGCTATCCGCCGTCCGTGTTCGCCGAACTGCCGCGCCTTCTGGAACGGGCCGGCCCGGGCGCCGGCGGGCAGGGCAACATCACCGGCCTGTTCACCGTGCTCGTCGAGGGCGACGACATGAACGAACCGATCGCCGATGCGGTCCGCGGCATCCTCGACGGCCACGTCGTCCTCGACCGCGCGATCGCCGAGCGCGGTCGCTTCCCCCCGATCGACGTCCTGCGCAGCGTCTCGCGGACCCTTCCCGGCTGCAACAGCGCCGAGGAGAACGCCCTCGTCGAGCGCGCTCGCCGGCTGCTCGCCACCCACGCCGACATGGCCGAACTGATCCGGCTCGGCGCCTACCGACGCGGCAGCGACCCCGACGTCGATGCGGCGATCCGCATCATGCCGGCGCTGGAGGGATTCCTTCGCCAGGGCCCGGTGGAGACGGCCGTTCTGGCGGCAACCTATGCCGCGCTCGCCGCCGCCCTCGACGGCGGTCCGGCCGAGGGCTGAGCCAACCGATGGCCCACGGCCTCGACAGCCTGATCCGCCTCGAGCGCTGGCGGCTCGACGAGCGGCGCCGCCTCCTCGCCCGGCTCGTCGGCCGTGCCGACGACCTCCGCGCCCAGGCGATGCGCCTCGAGCGCGAGATCGCCGACGAACAGGACCGCGCCCGCGACGATCCGCTGGGGGCCGGCATCGCCTATCCCGCCTACGCCCGCGCCGTCATCGACCGCCGCGCCCGCCTGAGCGCGGTGATCGCCGCCGCCGAAACGGAAGTCGCCGCCGCCCGCGACGACCTCGCCCTCGCCTTCCGGCAACTCAAGGCGCTGGAAGCCGCCGCCGCCGAGCGTGCCCGCCAGGCTTCGCTGCGGGCCGCCCGACGCGATCAGGCCGCGCGCGACGAGATCGCCCTCCAGCGCCACCGGTACCGCTCCTATTCGGAGTCCCGCGTCCGCTGAACCGTCGCGGGCCGCGCCTGCGGCCGTCAGACCCAGAGAACCTCGCAGTCGATGGCGCACTGCTCCGGCGTCCAGCGGACGAAGTTGTCGCGGTTGACCGGGTTGTTCTCGGGATCGATGTCGTCGGCCTCCCAGTCGCCCGAGTCGCCGGCATCGAGCAGGGTGATGAACTGGCCGTTCGAGAGACCGATGCGGACGTCGTGGACCAGGTTGGCGTGGTTGTCGAAGATGCCGATCTCCACCTTCTCGACCCGGAAGAACGGCGCGATCTGTCCGCACAGGGCGATCACGTCGCACTCGTCCCAGTCGACGATGACGTCGTGCGCGGTACCGCCGCGGACGTCGTCCTGACGGAACAGGAAGACGTCCGGCGTGCACGCCTCGCCCGGCACCTCGCAGCGGATGCCGATGTTGTCGATGGAGAAGTCCTGGGCGGTGGCAAAGTCCGGCTCCTCGTCGAAGTCGAAATCGGTGTCGGCGATCGGCACGCGCAGCTCGATGCGGACGATCTCGCCGAAGTCGAGGTCGGGGTTGACGTCGTTGATGCCCTGGCGCAGGACGCCGGGGATGCGCACCGTACCGGCGACCGGGGCGCCGCCGGCGGCAGTGTCGCCCTGGTCGACGACGAACTCGCTGAGCGCGAACGCGAGGTCGAACAGGTTGATGAAGTTGCTGAGGATCTCAAGCCGCGCCACCGCAATGTCGCCGCCCGCGTCCTCGAACTCGTACTCCAGCGGGATCCAGGTGGCGACGCCGACCTCCGCCGACGGCACGTTGCTGCGGACGTTCATGTTGAACAGTTCGCACTGCGTCAGATCGGCCTGATCCGGCACCACGGCGAACGCGTCCGCCGCTTCGCCGGGGGTGCCGTTGCCGTCGCGATCGGTCTGCCAAATGACGCGGAAGTTGGCGCTGGAATCGTCTTCGGAGCTGAAGCGGCCGCGGGACGAGCCGACCTCGTTGACCTCGTTCAGCGAGTTCTGGCCCGGGCCCGCCTGAACGTCCGTCTCCAGGGTGCGGAACGTCCGGCCCGGGATGTCGGTGTTCGCGAACGGGCTGGTCGGGTTGGCCCCGTCGACGACCCCGTCGCCGTCGATGCTCTGGGTGGTGTCGAAGCTGTCGATCAGGAACGTCACCAGCCCCGCCGCGCCGCCGCCGGCGGCGTTCGGGCCGCCGATCAGGGTATCGTTGCCGGCTCCGCCGGCGATGACGTCCGAGCCGGCCCCACCGTCGACGACATCGTCGCCCGCACCGCCGTCCATCTGGTCGTTGCCGGCACCACCCGACATCGTGTCGTTGCCCGACCCGCCGAGCATGATGTCGTCGCCGTCTTCGCCGAACATCAGGTCGTTGCCGCCGTCGCCCTTCAT
>JBHJOP010000012.1:0-9760 GCA_050329575.1 Rhodospirillales bacterium
GACGGGCTGATGACCGACTGGCATCTCGTCCATCTCGGCAGCCGGGCGGTCGGCGGCGCCGGCCTCGTCGTCTTCGAGGCCACCGCGGTGCTGCCGGAGGGGCGGATCAGTCCGCACGATGCGGGGATCTGGAGCGATGCCCACGTCCCGCCGCTGGCCCGCATCGTCCGCTTCATCCACGACCAGGGCGGCCTCGCCGGCCTCCAGCTCGCCCATGCCGGACGCAAGGCGAGCACCCGACGGCCGTGGGACGGCGGCGGCATCGTGCCCGAGGCCGAGGGGGGCTGGACCGGCGTCGTCGCGCCGAGCCCGCTCGCCTTTGCCGACACCTATCCGCATCCCCGGGAGATGACCGCCGACGACATCCGGACCGTCATCGCGGCATTCGCCCGCGCCGCAGAGCGGGCGTGCGACGCCGGCTTCGACGTCGTCGAGATCCACGCCGCCCACGGCTACCTGCTGCACGAATTCCTGTCACCGCTCAGCAACCGGCGGACGGACGACTGGGGCGGGTCGCCGGAGAACCGGATGCGGATGCCGTGCGCGGTCGTCGAGGCGGTGCGCCGGGTCTGGCCGGAGCGGTTGCCGCTGTTCGTGCGCCTGTCGGCCACCGACTGGACCGAGGGCGGCTGGGATGTCGCGCAGTCGGTCGAACTCGTGCGCCGCCTCGCGCCGCTCGGGGTCGACCTGATCGACTGCTCGTCGGGGGGCAACACCGCGACCGCCGCGATCCCGTTCGGCCCCGGCTATCAGACCACGTTCGCCGAGCGGATCCGCCGCGAGACGGGGGTGCCGACCGGCGCCGTCGGGATGATCGTCGATCCGGCGCAGGCGGACCACGCCGTCCGCAGCGGCCAGGCCGATATCGTGCTGCTCGCGCGCGCGCTGCTGCGCGACCCCTACTGGCCGCTGCGCGCCGCCCGCGAACTCGACGCCACCGTGCCGTGGCCGGCCCAGTACCTCCGCGCCGCGCCGCGCGGCACCACGCCACGCGCCCGCCCCCGCCGTTGATCGGCCCCTGCCGTTGATCCGCCACCCTCGCCGGTCGGGGGGTGCCGCCGGCCGCGCCGCCGGCGTCTGCGGTCAGCGCGAGTAGAACTCGACCACCAGGTGCGGTTCCATCTGCACCGGGTAGGGGACGTCGGTCAGCTTAGGCTGGCGGAGAAAGGTGCCCCGCACCCGATCGGGATCGACCGCCAGATAATCGGGGACGTCCCGCTCCGGCGACTGCACGCTCTCCAGCACCGACAGGAGCTGGCGAGACTTCTCGCGGATCTCGATCACGTCGCCGTCCCGGACCTGATAGGAGGGGATGTCGACGCGGCGGCCGTTGACCTTGATGTGGCCGTGGTTGATGAACTGGCGGGCGGCGAACACGGTGGGAACGAACTTCATCCGGTAGACGACGGCGTCCAACCGCCGCTCCAGAAGTCCGATCAGGTTCTCCGAATTGTCGCCGCGCCGGCGCATCGCCTCTTCATAGTAGCGGTGGAACTGCCTCTCGCCGATGTTGCCGTAGTAGCCCTTCAACTTCTGCTTGGCCATCAGCTGCAAGCCGAAGTCGGTCGGCTTGCGACGGCGCTGGCCGTGCTCCCCGGGCGGGTAGTCGCGGACGTTGATCGGGCTCTTCGGCCGGCCCCACAGGTTGACGCCCAGGCGCCGGTTGATCTTGTACTTGGAAGTCAGTCGTTTGGTCATCGTGCATGCTCGGTGGTGATCGATTGTTGTTGTCCCGGTCGGCCCGACGGGGCGGGGAGCGCTGCTCCCGCGTTCCCGGGAATGAGGGGCGGAGTATACGGATGCCGTCGCCGGTGTCAAAGCCCAGCGCGCAGCCGGCGTCCGTCGCCCGGTTCAGACGGGCTCCAGCTCGCTGTCCCAGTAGAGGAAGTCGCGCCAGCTCTCGTGCAGGTAGTTGGGTGGGAAGGCGCGACCGTTCTCCTGCAACTCGAACGCGACCGGCTGGTGCGGGGCACGCATCGGAAACACGCCGGCGTCCCTCGGCAGCCGGTGACCCTTGCGCAGGTTGCAGGGCTCGCACGCGGTCACCACGTTCGTCCACTCGGTGCGGCCGCCGCGCACCCGCGGGATCACGTGGTCGAAGGTCAGCCGCTCGGCCGGGAATGCGCCGCCGCAGTACTGGCAGGTGAAGCGATCGCGCAGGAAGACGTTGAAGCGGGTGAACGCCGGCCGCCGTTCGACCGGGATGTACTGCTTGAGGGCGATGACGCTGGGCAGCCGGATCTGCCACGTCGGCGAACGAACGAACCGGTCGTATTCGGAAACGACGTTGACGCGGCGGAGGAAAACCGCCTTGACGGCGTCCTGCCACAGCCAGACCGAGAGTGGAAAGTAACTCAACGGCCGGTAGTCCGCATTCAACACCAGGGCCGGATAGTTGTGCATGGTCCCGCAACCACTCCCGCGTCCGCGCTCCCCGACGCTACCCTACGACATCTTGTAGGGTTTTTCCAGCGACCCCCAAGGTGAAATCTTGATGAAATCCCGGCCGCTGGCCGCGGCGTCACCGGGCGGCATCGGCGCCGCCCGGTGCGACCCTCGATGGGTCTATTCGCCTTCGCCGATGGGCTCCTTCGAGGTCGCCAGGAACCCTCGTCCCTGCGCGAAGTAGATGTAAACGGGCTTCTCGTTGCGCAGGACGTCGAGGACGCTGTGGAACATGGCGGACGGCAGGTGCATCAGGATGATGCCGCCGCTCTCCGAGTCGTTCTCGAAGAACATCCCTGGATCGTTGAACCTCAGGAACGCGACCGTCTTGCCGTTGGCGCCATAGAGGGCGATCTGCGCCCGGTTGGTCTGATAGCCGGACGGGCTGCCGTAGAACAGCACGTGATAATGTTTGATTTCGATCGACATGGTGAGACACTCCTCGTCCGATGATGACGCGCCTGGCGGGACCCCGGCGGGCGATGTCAAGCTCGCGACAGCGTCCGTCGCAGCGGGTCGGACCCGCGGACAGCTCGTCCGTCCACCCGCGCAGCATCGATCATGCCGCATGGCGTTATTGCCGCGGACGACGATTAAACTCTAGCGCGCCACGCGGCCGTCTTCAAGGGCATAACCCTTGTGGCGAAACCGGGGCTGCGGGTCCGGGTTGCGCCCCTGCCCGGCCCGGCTCTCCGGCCCGGCCCGCCGACAGCGACCCACCGGGCGGTGCGGCCGCCGCGCTGGTGCCCCCGGGGAGACTCGAACTCCCACTCCCTTGCGGGAAACAGATTTTGAGTCTGCCGCGTCTACCGATTCCGCCACAGGGGCGCCGCGAAGCGCGGGCGATCATAACCCGCGGCCGGGCCGGGTCAATACGCCAGCGCGGCGGCGTCTCAGGCCGGCGCCGGGCGTTGGTCGCGGAAGCGGCCGTAGCTGTAATAGGCCGCGCACGCACCTTCCGAGGAGACCATGCACGAGCCGATCGGATTATCGGGGGTGCAGCCGCTGGCGAAGATCCTGCAGTCGGTCGGCTTCTTGACGCCGCGCAGCACCGCCCCGCATTCGCAGGCGCTGTGGTCGGGGACCTTCGCCTCGGCGAGCGGGAACCGCCGCTCGGCGTCGAACTCGGCATAGGCCTCCTTGATCCTCAGCGCGCTGTAGGGAACCTGGCCGAGGCCCCGCCATTCGAAGCTCTTGCGAAGCTCGAAGCACTCGGCGACCAGTGCCTGCGCCTTCAGGTTGCCGTCGCGCGTGACCACCCGGGTGTACTCGTTCTCGACCTCGGCGCGGCCGTCGTTGAGCTGGCGGACCAGCATCAGCACCGCCTGCATGACGTCCAGCGGCTCGAAGCCGGCGATCACCACCGGGCGCCGGTACTCCGCGGCGAAGAACTCGAACGGCCGGGTGCCGATCACCGCGCTGACGTGGGCGGGACCGATGAAGCCGTCGAGCGGCAGCGTCCCGAGCCCACGCACCTCGGGGCTCTCGAGGATGTTGGTGATCGCCGCCGGAGTCAGCACGTGGTTGCAGTGGACGCTGAAGTTGGCGAGTCCGTCCGCCTTGGCCTGGCGAAGCACCACCGCGGTCGGCGGCGTCGTCGTCTCGAAGCCGATGGCGAAGAACACCACCTGGCGGTCGGGCGCGGCGCGGGCGATCCTCAGGGCATCGAGGGCCGAATAGACCATCCGCACGTCCGAACCCGCGGCCTTGGCCTTCATCAGGCTCATCCGCTCGACGCCCGGCACCCGCAGCAGATCGCCGTAGGTGCAGAGCGTGACGCCGTCGAGGCCGGCGAGACGGATCGCCTGGTCGATGCGCCCGACCGGCAGCACGCACACCGGGCAGCCGGGACCGTGGATCATGCGCACGTTGCCGGGCAGCAGGTCCTGGATGCCGTAGCGGAAAATGGCATGGGTGTGACCGCCGCAGAACTCCATCAGATCGTAGGTGCGCCGGGGGTCGGCCTCGGCACGGACAGCGGCGGCGAGGGTCCGCGCGAGGCCGCGGTCGCGGAAGGCATCGACATAGGCCACGGTCATTGCAGCCGCGTCCCCTCGTCGTCGACCCGGTCGAGCATGCCGGCCTCGGCGAACAGCGCCAGCGTCTCGGCGGCCTCTTCCGGCTCCAGTCGCGAAAGTGCGAAGCCGACGTGGATGATCACGTAGTCGCCGACCGCGACATCGTCGACCAGCGCCAGATTGACGTCCTTGACGATCCCGGCCACCTCGGCCTTCGCCATGTCGTTGTCGAGAAGCTCGATGATCCGAGCCGGTATCGCCAGACACATCCGATCCGCTCCTATGCCCTCGCCATCACCGCCGCCCACGCCTGGCCGAGACCGATCGCCTGGTCGCCGGGGGACAGCCGCCGGGCGGTCAGGCAGCGGATGCCGTGCCGCGCGAGGCCGGCGACGAGACCCTCGGTCAGAACCCGGTTGAAGAAACAGCCGCCGCCCAGTGCGACCCGTCGCAGCCCGCTCTGTTCGGCGGCCTCGGTCACCCAGGCGGTCATCGCCGCGATCAGGGTGCCGTGAAACAGCCCTGCCCCCTCCTCCGCGCCGAGATCGCACAGCCGGCCGAGCAACGGGCGCAGGTCGAGAACACCGTCGACGATTCGCCAGCCGGCCGCATCGACACGCGGGTCGACCGCCAGCCGCTCCAGCGCCATCGGCGCCTCGCCCTCGAACGCGGCGATCGGCCTGACGCCGAGGAGGCCGCAGGCGGCATCGAACAGCCGGCCGCAACTGGTGGTCGGCGGCGCGTTGACCCCGCGCGCCAGCATGCGGGCAATCACCGATGCGCCGTCGCCGGCAACGGTGGCGAAGCGGGCGGCGATCTCGTCACCGCGCCCTAGCGCGTGCAGGGCCGCCGCCGCCATCCGCCACGGCTCGCGCGCCGCCCGGTCGCCGCCCGGCTGCGGCAACGCGAACAGATGGCCGAGCCGCCGGTAGCCGGTGGCTCCGACTTCGAGCAGCTCGCCGCCCCACGCCTGGTCGCCGGCGCCGAGGCCGAAGCCGTCGAGGGCGAGCCCGAGCACCGGAGCCTCGATGCCGTGCTCTGCCATCACCGCCGCGACGTGGGCGTGGTGGTGCTGCACGGCCACCGCCTCGATCCCGAGCCGGTCGGCCAGCGCGACGGCGAACCGGGTCGAGTGGAAGTCCGGGTGGAGATCGTGGGCAACGACCGCCGGGCCATCCCCGGCGCGGACGAGCAGCCGCCCGGCGAGGTCCTCGAAGGCGCGGACGGCGTCGGCGGTCTCCAGGTTGCCGACGTCGGGGGAGATCAGCGCGTGGGCGCCGCGGGTCAGGCACAGGGTATTCTTCAGGAACGCGCCGACCGCGAGCACCGTCGGCACCGGTCGCGGCAACGCGACCATGGTGGCGACGGTGTCGTCGGCGGGGCGGGCGGCGGCGGCGGTCACGGCTCAGACGGGCTCGAAACGGGCGAGGATGTCGAGCGGGGCGGCGACGGCGGCGCGTCGCCGGTCGATCCAGTCGTACCAGCCGTCCAGCCCCTCGCCGCTGGTCGCCGACACCCGCACCACCGCGATCGACGGGTTGACCCGGCGGGCGAACGCGATGCAGCGTTCGGCATCGAACGGCACGTGGGGCGCCAGATCGATCTTCGTCAGCAGCATCAGATCGGCGGCATGGAACATGTTCGGATACTTGAGCGGCTTGTCGTCGCCCTCGGTCACCGACAGCATCACCACCTTGTGGGCCTCGCCGAGATCGAAGGCGGCCGGGCACACCAGGTTGCCGACGTTCTCGATGAACAGCACCGAACCGGGGTCCGGGTCGAGCCGGTCGACCCCGTGGCCGACCATGTGGGCGTCGAGGTGACAGCCCTTGCCGGTGTTGATCTGCAGCGCCGGCACGCCGGTCGAGCGGATTCGCTCGGCATCGAAGCTGGTCTGCTGGTCGCCCTCGATCACCGCCAGCGGCATGCGTCCCTTGAGGTCGGTGATCGTGCGGACCAGGAGCGTCGTCTTCCCGGATCCCGGGGCGGACACGAGGTTGAGGGCGAGAATGCCGCGACCGGCGAAGAACGCCCGGTTGTGGCCGGCGAGGCGGTCGTTCTCGCCGAGGATGTCCTTCTCGACCTGGACGATGCGCGCCGGGCTCATTCCCGGGACGTGGACGCCGGCCGGACCGGCACCATAGTCGAGCGCCTCGTCGTCGCGTGCGGGGGCATGGTGATCGTGATGGTGATGATGGTGGTGGTGATGATGATGATGGTCGGGGGGAAGACCCTCGGCGTGATCACGACGACCGGAGGCGTTCCTGCCGGCGTCGCCGCTGGTCGCCTCGCCGCAACCGCAAACCGTACACATCACAGAACCTCCAGTTCCTGGACCCGCAGTTCGTCGCCGCCGGTGACGTTGAGTTCATAGCCGCCGCACTGGGGGCAGCAATCCGTGCGCTCGCGAATGGTCACCGTCTCGCCGCAGTTCATGCACCAGGCGCGGCCGGGGACGCGGACGAGGTCCAGGTGAGCACCCTCGGCGAGCGTCCCCTTGGTCACCGCCTCGAAACAGAACTCGAGCGCCTCCGCAGAGGCGCAGGAAAAGGCGCCGATCTGGAGGCGAACCAGGGTCACGCGGCTGAATTGCCGAGCCGTGGCTTCCCTTCGGAGAAGGTCGACGACGCTCTGGCAGAGCGCCAATTCGTGCATCGTTTCCTCTCACCGGCGGCAACGCCGTTCCGTTGGCCCCGGCTCTTGTGTGGCCGGCCGCTGACGACGGCGGTCCCATGGCGACCCGCCGCCGCATACCCTGTCGGATCGCCAGTGTAGCCGGAATCCGCCGTGACGGGGATTCCGATTTTTTGCGGTCCCGCCTCGGGTGCGGCCGCCGCGCTGCGCCCGAGGCGCTACGTCGACCCGCCGTCCTCCGGCTGGCGATCCCCGACCCACTCGAGCGCCACGGCGGCGAACGGCGGCAGCCGGAGGGTCACGGAGCAGGGCCGCCCGTGCATCGGCTCGGCAACCGCCTTGACGCCGCCCATGTTGCCGACGTTGGTGCCGCCGTAGATTTCGGAATCGGTGTTGAGGACCTCCCGATACCACCCCTGTTCCGGAACGCCGATGCGGTACTCCCGGCGCACCACCGGCGTGAGGTTGAAGACGACCGCGATCAGGTCGGTGTGCCGGTGCCCGCAGCGCAGGAACGACATCACGCTCTGTTCGGTGTCGTTGGCGTCGATCCAGGCGAACCCGTCCGGCCGGCAATCGCGCTCGTAGAGCGCAGGCTTGGCGCGATAGAGCAGGTTGAGGTCGCGGACCAGCCGCTGGATGCCCTGATGCATGGGATCGTTGGCGAGGTGCCAGTCGAGGCTGATCTCGGCGTTCCATTCCCGCTCCTGGGCGAACTCGTCGCCCATGAACAGCCGCTTCTTCCCGGGGTGGGTATACATCAGCGCGTAGCACAGCCTGAGATTGGCGAACTTCTGCCACCGGTCGCCCGGCATCCGCTGGATCATCCCGCCGCGCCCCTGGCCGACATCCGTCCTGGACAGCTCCAGCACGGCGTTGTCGCGGAAGGCGTGGGTCGGCCCGTCGGTCAGTTCATGGTGATAGTATTTGCGATGGATCGGGTTGCGCGAGAAATGACGCAAGGTATCGCGCGTCCAGGCGGCGTTCCACCGGAAGACGAATCCGAGCCCCTCGTCGATGGTCGGGCGCGACATCCCCGGCCAGTCCGAGGAATCGTCGGCAACGGTGAACACGCCGGCATGACGGCCGTCGACAAGATCGTTGAAGCGGCGCAGCAGATCGACCGCTTCCAGATTTTCCGGGCCGCCGTGACGATTGGGCGTCCACTGCCCGCGGACGCGCCCGAAGTCCAGGTACAGGATCGTCGCCAGGGCCTCGGCCCGTAGTCCGTCGACGTGATACTTGTCGATCCAGAACAGCGCGTTGCTGATCAGATAGTTCGCCACCTCGCGTCGGCCGTGGTCATAGACCAGCGCCTTCCAGGTCGGGTGGTGGCGGCGTTGCGGATCGGCGTGCTCGAAGAGGTGGCTGCCGTCGAACCAGCCGAGACCGTGCACGTCTTCGGCGAAGTGGGTCGGCGCCCAGTCGAGGATCACCCCGATACCGGCCTGGTGGCAGCGATCGACGAGGGCCTTGAAGTCGTCCGGCTCACCCAGCCGGTGGGTCGGCGCGTAAGGGGCGATCGGCAGACTGCCCCAGGACCCATCCGCCGCCGATTCGCAGATCGATTTCAGCGTGATGTGCGTGAACCCCATGTAGGAGACGTAGTCGACCAGCTCGTCGGCGAGTTCCCGGTAGCTCAGCGGCCGGTGGCCCTCCTCCGGTTTGCGTCGCCAGGAGCCGAGATGAACTTCGTAGATGGCGAGCGGCGCCTCGCGAACGTCCAGCGACGCCCGCCGGGTCATCCACTGGCGGTCGTCCCACACGTAGGCGTCGACGTCGGTGACGACCGATGCCGTTCCCGGCGGGCGCTCGGCGCAGAAGGCATAGGGATCGATCTTGTCGGCCAGCCGCTGTCCGTCGCTGCCTTTGATCTCGTACTTGTAGAGCTGACCGGGGACGACTCCGGGCACGAAGATCTCCCAGACACCGCAATCGTGGCGCAGCCGCATTCCGTGCCGGCGTCCATCCCAGTCGTTGAATTCGCCGACCACCGCCACCCGGTGGGCATGGGGTGCCCACACGGCGAACGAGACCCCTTTCACCCCCGCCAGTTCGATCGGGTGGGCGCCCAGCTTTTCGTAGCTCCGGACATGGCTGCCGTCGGCCAATTGGTGGACATCGGCATCGTCGAGGATCGGCGGGAACCGGTAGGGATCCTCGATCTCCATCGCACCGGCGCTGGTTTCCACCGACAGTCGATAGGCGAAACGCTCCTTGCGACCCTCGATCACCCCGGCGAACAGTCCGGCCTCGTGGATGCGCGCCAGTTCGGCGACTCCGCGGTTGGCGGCCACCTCGACGACCACCACGCGCGTCGCCTGCGGCAGGAAGGCGCGAACGACCAGCGGGCCGTCGGGGTGCCGCAATTCGTGCATGCCCAGGAACGCGAACGGATCACGGTGATCGGCCGTCACCACCGCATGGATGTCGCCCGCCTCCGCCAGCGGCCAGGACGGCACCGCGGGCCGAGGCGGTGCCGCAGCGGGTTTCTCCGGGACCGCCGGGGCGGCGGCGGCCTTGGGTTCGGGTGCCGGTTTCGCCGGGACTTTCGGGGCGGCAGCGGCCTTGGGCGCGGGGGTCGGCTTCGCAGGGACCGCCGGGGCGCCGGCGGCCTTGGGCGCGGGCGCCGGTTTCGCCGGGGCGGCCGGGGCGGCAACGGC
>JBHJOP010000135.1:0-38455 GCA_050329575.1 Rhodospirillales bacterium
CTGCCGCCGGGTGGTCGGTGTCCACATGACGCGCTCCAAACAGGCTTTGACAACCGTTTGGAATCACATCTGAACCCGGCCATCCACCCCGAAATCGAGTTTCAAGACGGCCTCTCAGAAGACATCATCTCTGCGCACCGATAATACATGAAAAAGGATCAAGAAATGACATCTTTTGCGTTTTGCCTAATCAATGTCAAGCTTCTGAAGAACGTATTTCCATGTGGCAAAGCTTTTTTTTGGCTCACCACTAAGCCAACGCTCGTCGCGGTGCGGGCCCTGATCTTCGCCGCGCTATCGCACGTCATGTTTGCCGAGGACCTCACCACGCCGCTTCTGATGACCCATACTAACCCAGCAATGCTCCAGTTCGATGACGGCGAACCCGCTGATGCCGCGCAGGCGCTGTTCTTCGCGAATGTTCCGATCGTCCGCGGCGATGAGGAGCAAGTATGATGCTGGTTCACTTGGTAGCCGGTAGTGTCGCCGCAGCGGCCAGACCTATTTTGCCCTATGCATGGTCGTTCACCGCCGGCCTGCCGGCCGGGGTGACGTTCACCCGCCCCGGCACCGACACCGCAATCCAGACGGTCCGCAACGCCAGCGGCTATGTCGCCACGCTCACCGGGGACACCTACGGCGTCGACCACTCGCTGTCGAACGTCCCGCTCGGCCTGCGGGCCGAGGGGGCGCGGACCAACGTCTGGTCCCACTCCGAGGAGATCACCAACGCGGACAACTGGGGACAGGCCGCCACCACCCGCACCCTCGATGCCACGACCGGGCCGGACAACACCCTGTCCGGCGACAAGGTTGCGCACAACAGCACCTCGAACAACCAGAGCCGGATCACCGAGAATATGTCGCTCTCGGTCTACTCCGAGGGCGACACCTACGCCATCTCGGGTTGGTGGAAGGAGACCGGCCAGGGCAACAACGATTGGATCTGCTTTCGCCTGGGCAGTCACGAGGCGGTCGACCCGCACGTCTTCTTCAACATCGGCGCGAGCCCTGGGCTCGGCAGCAACACCGATCCGGCGCGCGGGTTCGTCGAGGATTGGGGCAACGGCTGGCGGCGCCTCAAATGGCGGTCCTCCTACAACGCCGACAGCGACGGCGTGGAGCGGGTACAGTTTACGTTGCAGGCGGCCGACCAGGGCGCCGGGAGTGTCGTCAGCTACGCCGGCGTCGTTGGCGAGGGGCAGTTCTTCTACGGGATGCAGAAAGAGCGCCTTGTCGACTTCGCCTCCTCCTACATCCCGACCGCCGGCGCGTCCGTCACCCGCAACCCGACGCTGGCGGTGGCCGACTTCGCGCTGACGTGGCCGGCGAAGCTGCGCATCAAGGGCCGCACGGCACCCGGCATCGGCACCGTCGAGGGCGACCAGGTCTTCCTGGCGCTGACGAACCGGAATAGCGGGCTGATCGAGGTCTACCGCCGAGCGTTTGACCGGAAGCTGATCCTTGCCCACGGATCAAAGGTCTATGACCTCGGCGTGGTGGGAGATGGCACCGACTTTGATCTCACCCAGGCGTTGGATGGTGCGCCGGGCGTAGATCGGGCCTACTTCGGGAGTAATGCCATCGGCGGGCAGCATTGGTTCGGAACAATTCATACGGTGGAACTGGCATGAGACAGCTGATCCTGGCGCCCCTGCTCTTGGCGCTCGCTGCGCCGGCATTCGGGCAGACCTTCACCTGCATGCCGTCCGGCTCCGGCACGCTGCGCGTGCTCGACGGCAACCACGGTTATGACCAGTTCATGTCGCACACCAATGCCAGTGGCGACGTGATCGACGCGCGAACGGCAGCGTTCCGGTTCAACAATTCCGTCTGGCCAATCCCGACGAACACGCGGAATAGCGGGCCGAGAGGATGCAATGATCCCGACGCGCCGAACCCGTTACCGGTTAACCGCTACCCGATAAGCATCCGCAACGCCGTCGATGTGTGCTGGCAAGGCGGGACGGTGATCGGCGACGTGTCGTGGATCTCGGACTGGCGGCCCCAGTACTGCAACTCGGCGGGTTTCCTCCTTTACAGCGGGGTCGAGAGGTTCACGATCGAGGGTCTGCGGATGGATGGCACTTGGGATGGCATCCGCGTCGGCGGCTCTGCTGACCCTGATACGACACACACCTACCGCTACGTCTGGCTTTCGAACATCCGCGACGACTGCCTGGAGAACGACAACGGCCGCAACCTGGTGGTCGAGGACAGCCTGTTCGAGAACTGCGGGCAGTCGTTCATCAGCGCGGACTCGGGGTCGGTGGGTGGCAACAGCCACCGCGAGACGCACCTCATGACCTTCCGCCGGGTGCTGGTGAGCTTCCGATCGTCCCCGAATGTCGCCACGGGCGATGGCTTCCGGCCGAAGATCATCAAGGGCGACCCCCTGGCCCCGTCGGTGGTGTTCTACGACAGCGTGATCAACCTGCCGGCTTGGCACAACGGCCTCAACGGCCGCTACGCCGGCGGGTGGGACATGATCCGCGACAGCGGCCTGTGTGAGACGGCGGCCAACAACAACGTGTTCCTGTGGACCGCCGACACGCCCTTCCCCTGGGAGGCCGGCTCGCCGCACGCGGCTTTCTGGCCCTGGTACGATCCCGGCATCGACCCGCTGCCGCCCTGCTTTGCGGTGCGAAAGAAAGGGCGAGAGGCGCGTGAGCATTGGTCGACTGCTCGGGCGGCATGGCTGCGGGAGCACCCGGAACTGCCTCGCATCGAAGGCGATTGATTGTGAAGTTCGGACCTTCGAACAGAGAAGTGAAACGACATCGCAGGCAGGTGATCGGCGGCATGGCACGGTCCTACCCTGATTGGCCGTGCTGAACGGGGCCGTCGAACGTATCCAAAGCGTCGTTCTTGAACTACTTGAACGCTTCCCGGACCGCCTGTCGCGCGAGGTCGTCTTTGGAGCCTGTTTGTATCACGCAACGCTGAACCCGCCGACGCCGCGAGACTGCTCAGAAAACACCGGTCTCCAGCCCGGCGGCCACAAGCATCCCTAGTTCGCGGCAGTCGTCGACGAACGTCTCCTGCCAGGCACCCCGGCAAATCAGCGGCGCCCGAACCGCTCGCCAGCGGAGGCCGGCGACGATCGTCTCGACCGCCCGCCTGGTGCCAGTGCCGTTGTGCCCCGCACGGACCCAGAGGGCATACGGCAGCCCCTGCGTATGTTCGAGACAAGGATAGTAACTGCGGTCGAAGAAGTCCTTGAGCGCGCTGCTCATATAGCCGAGGTTCTCGGTCGTGCCGAGGATCACCGCGTCTGCCGCCAGTACCGCCTCCGGCCCGGCCTCGAGCGGCGCCACCGCCACCACAGCGACTTCGGCGATTTCGGGGGACCTGGCGCCGTCGAGAACAGCCTCCAGCAGCCGCCGAGTGTTGGCCGACGGCGCATGGGCGACGACGAGCAGCGTCTTCGTGGTCACGACGACGGCCTCGCGTCGACGCCAGTCGCGCCGATTGCCGGGCGCGGGTCAGCGGCGCCGGATCGCATCGGCCTGGAACCCCCAGACGCCGCGTTCATTGGCGCGCGCGATCCGCTCCTCGGCATGGTAGGCGAACGGCGCATCGGGCCGCGCCAGCGCCAACCCTTGGCCGATCAGGTAGGTGCCGAGATCGTCACCGTCGCTGAACCGTGAATGGCCGACTGAGCAGAACGCCTCCAGGCTGCCGTCGGCGAGCGCCCGCACCTCGCGGCAGCGGACGAAACCCTGGATCTTGAAGTCGAGGGCGAGGGCGGCCCGGGACGCACAGCGGACGGGGCGCAGTGCGGTGCGGCAGCGCCGCTCGTCGGCCGGCAAGTGCACCCCGAACAGCCGGATGGTCCGACCCCGGACCACGAGCGTGGCGTCGTCGCGGACGATCGCGTAGCTCTCGACGACGCTCGCAGCGGCCACCGACCGTCCGGCGGCCCCCGCGATCGCCAAGGCGACCAAGCCCAGAACCAACGCTGTCGCCCGCCCTGCCATCGCCGACACCTCCGTTGCCGCGCGGTGATGGTGCCATCGCCGGGCGGCGGTGAAAACCCCGATCTCGTTTCATTGGCCGGCCCGCGGCAAGACGACGGCCGGAAGGGGCGTCGTCGCGAAGATGCCCCGGGACATCAGTTGCTGGTGATGACGACGCCCTCGATGGCCAGCGGGGTTGGTGTCCCGGCTGGTCGTGTCGTTCACCTCGCGTTCGCTCTGTCCTCTGGCCACGCTGCCCGCCGTTCGGTCGCTGCACCGCCCGTTACTCCATGAAACCCACCATCTCACCGATAGCCCGCACGGCGCTCCGTCAACGCCGTGCAACCCTGGCAAGAACGAACCCCGCCGGTTGAACCGGCATTCGCGGGCGGAGGCGCTCGTCCGTTCGATGCCCCTGTTGCTCAGGCCCGCTCTTCGTCTACGCCCCGGCGCAACCCCGGGACCTCTGGCTGCCAACGACCGAAACGGGCGGACTCAGCTCCCATGGAGGGGGAGGGTTTTCGCCAGCAGCACCGCATCGCCGTCGGCGTACAGCAGGAGCGGGTGAGGGACGAGGGGACGGCGCGCCAATTCCTTGAAGCCGAGCCGGCGGTAGAGCCGCATCGCATCCTCGTTGCCCTCGAAGCAGATCAGGCTGACCCGCGGCCGGTGAAGGGTGCGGGCCCGCTCGTCCGTCACGGCCATCAGTCGGGTGCCGATGCCCTGGCCGCGATGCGGGGCGAACACCGCGACCCCGGCGAGATAGAGACTGCCCCAATCCGCGAGCTCGGCGTAGGGGCGAAGGACCGGATTCGTCTGCGGCTCGGCGTCCGGGTCGGCGTCGATAGGAAATCCGTGGGCCATCCCCACCACCCTCCCATCGACTTCGGCAAGAATGCAGTTCTCGTAGGAGAAGGCCACGTCATCGCGGGCATAGCGTCGCATACCGGCTTCGAGCGCCGTCTCCCCCGGCGCGGCGACCGTTCGCCAGATGTATTCGGCGAGGCCGTCCGACGAAATCAGGAACAACTGAGCGATGGTTGCGCTGTCCGCACGACCAGCCGGTCGGATGGTCACGCGGGTCATCGATGGTCCTCCCGCTCTTGGATACGACTGTGATCACCATAACCGATCGCCGCCCCGCGACCACGTCGCGTCAGTCGTCGCTATCGAGGCCGGCGGCGGGACCTCGGCGGGGAGGGCGGGTGAGGAGGGACTTGGTGCTTGCGGTAACGGCGCGGCGTCCGACTGCGTGCTCATACCGTGATGCAGCCGCAAGGCGCCCTGCCTCATAAACGCGGTCGTGACGTACGACGGGGCGCGAATGCTGGGGCGCTGCTGCCGCCATCCGCGCGGCGCGCTCGCCGAGATCGTCCACGAGATGCCGCGCACCGACGAACTCCGGGTCCAGACCACAGTCCGGGCCCGTGCAACGGTGCAGGCCTGTCGGGCCGGCATAGCCGACATCGCCGATCTTCCGATCGGCAGGTCTAGCCGGGCATTGGCCTGTGGGCGGGCCGCGAACCGGGCGGGCGTGTCAGACGAGGACACCGGCGGTGCGGGCGGAGGAGACGGCGGCGGCGTCGTCGACGAAGCCGGGAGGCGCTGCCTGGAAACCGACGGCACCGCCAAGGCCGGTGAAGGCAGAAGCATCGGCGAACAGGCCGCGAATGTGGTCGCGCATCGCCAGCGGCAGTGGACTCTCGCTACGAACGATCAGGTCGAGTCGGCGCCCACGTTCCCCTACCAAGCCGTCGAGTTGGAGGCGCCCCAGACGGCTCAGCGTGACGTCGACCACAAAGCGTCGGCCGCGCGACGTTCGGTCGGCCCCGCCAGTGCCGTCGTCGACCGAATCGTTGCCGCGGCGCAGCCACAGCCGTACCGGCGTGATCTCGCCATCGCCAAACATCGGCATTGGCGTGATCCGCCAGTCGCGCGCGGTGACCTCGTCGCCGCCGCCGAGACGCTGGAACTCGCTGGCGAAGCGGGACGCGAGGTCGGGGTGGGCGCGCTCGAGCGCCCGCACGGCGTCGTCGCCGAGCCAGCCGCGCAGTTGGCCGCCGCGCAACGCCGAAAGGAAGAAGAGCAGCGCCGCGGTGAGGCGGGAGTCGGGGCGGGGCAGCACCGTCTCCAGCAACCGCTGTGTCGTTGACGGATCGGTTGCCCGTAGCGCCGCAATCCCCTCGGCGAGTGCAGGCCAGGGTATGTCCACGGTCGCCATGGAGGCGACCCGCGCCACCGGCGATGGCGCGGGCCCCAGCGAGGGCTGCGCCGGGCCGGCGATCTCCACCGTCAGCACCGTGCCGCGCGGCAGTGCCGCCGTGGGCACAGTCAGTATGCCGGCCGAGGTGCCAACGATCGGTCGGCCGGTGGCATCGTTGCCGATCACCATGGCGGCGATGACGCGGCCCGACGCGAATGCGGTCGGCTCGAATGCGGCTGCGGCGTTGGAGCTCGCAGTGGTCGCGCCCGGTGGCGCCACCGTGACGACCGCGAGCGGCAGCTTGCTCCCGGCGGCAAGGAGCGTCGGCGCTGCCGCTGCGCCGGGCGTGCGGGTATCCGGCGCGGCCATCCACTGAGCCGGTGCTGCGAGGGTGGCGATCAAGCGGGTCCCCGCGGAGATTTGGCTGAGCGCGGTTGGTAATGCGGGGGGCGACGACGGTGGTGCTCCGGACGCCGCCGACGGAGGCGACGACGTGGGCGGCGGCGGTGGGTCGGCGGGAGGCCGGCCAATGGCGGTGATGTGCAACTCGAAGCGCGGCGCCGTCGCCTTGAGGACCAACGCCAGTGTAGACCCGGGGGCGAACGGAACGGGGGTCTGCAGATCGACGGTCCCGGCGGCGGTGTGGACCTGCGCCACGCCGGGCGCGGCCTGCGTCAGCACCACTGCGAGCAATCGGCTGCCGACCGGCAGCGCCCGCAACGCCGGCGGCGGATTGGCGACCACCGCCAGCGACGCCAGCGCCGGCGGCGCGAGGCCCGGCGGCGAGGCGATAGGGGTCAGCACGTCGATCGCCCCCTCATGGACAGAAGCCGGCCAGCTTGTCGGCGATCGCCTCGACGTCGGCGACCGCCTCGCTGGTCGGGAAACGCGTCAACAGCGAAGCCTGGCTCCGGATCGCCTCGCGCACCTTGGGGTCGCGGCGCACGACGCCGAGCAGCGGTGGCGATATCTTGAGGAATCCCTCGCAGGCCTTGTAGAGGGTGTTGAACGTCCGCTCGCCCTCGCGCGCCGAGTTGGCCATGTTGACGACGATGCGGATGTTGCCGCCGGCTCGGTCGGCGTGGGTGACCTTGATGAAGGCGTAGGCATCGGTGAGCGAGGTGGGCTCGTCGGTGACCACGACCAGGCAGGTGCCGACGTTGCAGGTCAGTTGGCGGACCGTGCGCTCGACTCCGGCCCCGAGGTCGAGGATCACGTTGTCGTAGCCCTGGGCGAGGAGCGCGAGTGTGTCGCCGAGCAACTGCAGCCGGCTCGGTGGAACGTTGGCCAAGCGACCGGAACCGGAACGGCCGGCGATGATGTCGAAGCCACCCTCCTCGAAGCGCATCGTCGCCTGGGCAAGGGTTAGCCGGCCGGTCAGCACGCCGCCGAGGTCGTGCTTGGGCATCAGCCCCAACTGGATGTCGACGTTGGCGAGGCCGAGATCGCCGTCGAACAGCAGTGTGCGCCGACCCGCCTTGGCGAGGGCGTGGGCGAGGGTGATCGCGAACCAAGTCTTGCCGACGCCACCCTTGCCGGAGGCGACGGCAATCATGTTGCGCCCCTTTGCCAGCGGTGCCGGGCGGAAGGCGGGAGAAGCGGCGGTCGTCATTGAGCTGCCTCTTTCAGGTGGGGTGCGGATTCGGTGGCGGTGTCACGGGGCAGGAGCAGCCGTGCCAGGGAAACCGGGTTGATGGCACTCAGCCCGTCGGCGACATCGGCGTTGATACTGACTTCGGTGAATGCGAGGCTCGGCACGGCGGCGGTGGCGATGAGCCCGCCCAGTCTCCTTGCGATGTCGAGGCGGGTCGCCAGCATCTTCCTCGCACCGACGACCCGGAAGCCGGTGGCCATATCGGCGGTCTCGAGAGCGTCACCTCCGGCGGCCAGCACCATCACCGGCTCGGCCGCGGCGGCGGCAACGAGTTCGCGAAGGTGCTCGAGTTCGACGTCGGCGAATGGGTTGACGCCGGCGGTATCGATCAGCACGTCCCTGCCGTCGGCCTTGGCCACCGCAGCCGCGAGATCTGCCGGAGAGCGGGCGGTCACCAGGGGGAGCCCCAGGATGTCTGTGAACGCCTGCAACTGCTCGACGCCCCCGGCCTTGAGGGTGTCGGTGGTGATCATGCAGGGCCGGCGCCCGGCACGGTGGGCGCGGGTCGCCAGTTTGGCGGCGGCGATGGTCTTGCCGGCGCCCGGAGCGCCGACAAGCATCAGCGGCTTGGCGCCACTCCGCTCCGCCAGCGGCTCGAAGGCGAACAAGCTGTCGAACGCACCGGCCAGCGCCATCACCGTGCTCTCTCCCGTCAGACCTCGCGCGACCTCCAGCAGGTGCTCGGCAATCCCCTGCGGCACCCCGTGGAAGCTCAAGGCCTCCTTCAGGTCCGCGCCGATGTCGCGCGCGGGGCGGACTTCGGCCTCCCAGCGACCGACGGCCGCATCGTCCCCGCTGGCATCCTCGAGGGCGGCCGTGACTCGCGCGCCGCCCCCGGCGGCACCGGTCTCGGTCGAGACGATGATGGCATCCGGTCCCATTTCCCGGCGCACCATCTCCATCGCCCTGGCCACGGTCGGTGCGGCATAGGTTTTCAGACGCATGGGGAGGCGGAGCCTTGATCAGAGCTGGCCAACAGTGCGGATCCGGGCCTTTGGAAAGATCTCGTTCTGTGACATCACCACCGATATCGGCCGAAAGCGCTCGACGATGGACCGGACGTAGGGACGGATCGTCGGGCTGGTGAGCAGGACCGGGGTCTCGCCGGCCATCGCGTGACGCTCGAATGTATTACGCACGGCGTTAATGAACTCCTGAAGCCTGCCGGGCGGCATCGCCAGCTGGCGATCATCTCCGCTTCCGGTCAGCGCCTCGGCGAACGCCTGCTCCCACTCCGGACTCAACGTCAGCAGCGGAATGAAGCCCTGATCGTTGGTGTTCATGGCCGAGATCAGGCGGGCGAGCCGGGAGCGCACGTGCTCAGTGATCTGGGTGACGCTACGGGTATGACCGCAAGCCTCCGAGATCCCTTCGAGGATGGTCGGCAGGTCGCGGATCGAAATGCGTTCAGCCAGAAGATTCTGCAGCACCCGTTGCACGCCGCCGTGGGAAATCTGTGCCGGAATCAGATCGGCGATCAGTTTCTGTTGATCCTTGTCCAGTTCGTCGAGCAGCTTTCGCGTCTCGGCGTAGGACAGGAGGTCGGCCATGTTGTCCTTGATCACCTCCGTCAGGTGGGTGGTGATCACCGTCGACGGGTCGACCACCGTGTAGCCGCGGAACAGCGCCTCTTCCCGATGAGCGATGTCGATCCAGGTCGCCGGCAGACCGAACGTCGGCTCGCGGGTCTTCTCACCGGGGAGGGTGATCGCCTCGCCGCGGGGGTCCATGATCAGAAGCATGTTCGGCCGCAGCTCGCCCCGTCCGGCCTCTAGGTCCTTGACCCTCAGGACATAGGTGTTGGCGGCGAGCTGCATGTTGTCCTGAATCCGGACGCTCGGCATGACGAACCCGAGTTCGCCCGCAAGCTGCCGGCGCAACGCCTTGATCTGATCGGTCAGCCGATGACCCTCGCCGTCGCCGTTGATCAGCGACAGCAACCCGTAGCCGAGCTCCAGGCGGATATCATCGATGCGCAGCGACGCCGAGATCGGCTCCTCGGCGGTAGGCGCCGCGGCTGCCGCCTCCTCGCCAAGCCGCACCTCCTCGTTTCGTCGCAGCTGGCCGTGATACACCTGCCAAGCGAGGCCGCCAGTGAACAGCGCCAGCAGCAGGAACGGCAGGGCCGGAACTCCCGGCAGCGCCGCCAGCGCGGCAAGCAGGAACGCGCTCATGCCGAGGACCTTGGGCTGGCTGCCCAGCTGGCGGAACAGCGCCTTCTCGGTGGCGCCCTGGATGCTGGCCTTCGTGACCACCATGCCGGCGGCGGTCGAGACGATCAGCGCCGGCACCTGGGTGACCAGCCCGTCGCCGACCGTCAGTCGCGTGTAGGTGTCGGCGGCAGTGGCGAACGTCAGATCCATCTGTGCGACGCCGATGACGATCCCCGCGACCACGTTGATGAAGGTGATCAACAAACCGGCAATGGCGTCGCCCCGCACGAACTTGGCGGCGCCGTCCATCGCACCATAGAAGCTGCTCTCTTCCTCCAGTTCCCTGCGTCGGGCCCTCGCCTGATCTTCGTCGATCAAGCCTGCGGAGAGGTCGGCGTCGATCGCCATCTGCTTTCCCGGCATGGCGTCGAGGGTGAAGCGGGCGGACACCTCGGCGATCCGCCCGGAGCCCTTGGTAATGACCACGAAGTTGACGATCACCAGGATCGCGAAGACGATGATCCCGATGACGAAGTTGTTCCCCATGACAAAACCGCCGAACGCTTCGATCACGCGCCCGGCGGCGGCCGGTCCCTCGTGGCCGTGGCTGAGGATCAGCCGGGTAGAGGCCAGGTTAAGGGCGAGGCGGACCATCGTGGCGAGCAGCAGCACGGTCGGGAAGGTGTTGAAGTCGAGCGGTTTGTGAACGAACAGGGCGGTTAGAAGGATCAGCACTGAGAGGGTGACCGAGAACGCGAGGCAGATGTCGAGCAGCCAGCGCGGCATCGGCAGAATGAGCACCATCAGAATTGACACGACGCCGAGCGCAAGCAGCATATCGCCGCGCTTGGCGAGGTGCGCGAAACGCTGCCCGAGCAAGCCCGCCGGCGAGGCCGCCGTCGCTGTGGAGCCTTCGGTCATGACCGGTAACGACCTCCCCTCGCCCAGCGTTCGCTACGGGGCCGGTTGCTCGCAGGCGCCGGGTCTCGGCACGGCGATGCCCTCTTCCGTGTACTGCCGGAGTTTGTTGCGCAGCGTCCGAATGGAGATGCCGAGGATGTTGGCGGCGTGGGTGCGGTTGCCGAAGCAGTGGCCGAGGGTGTCGATGATCAGTTGCCTCTCCACGTCGGCGACGGTGCGACCAACGAGGGCGGTGTCGCCATGTCCGGGGGCCGGGCACGCGCGGCCGGAACGCGTCGCCGATGTGTCACCCATTCCGTCGAGCAGGATCGCTTCGGGCCCGATGCTCTCGCCGGTAGCCATCAGCACGGCACGGTGCATGGTGTTCTCGAGCTCCCGCACGTTTCCCGGCCAGGGATGCTGGAGCAGCTGGCGGCGGGTTTCGTCTGCGAGTGGCTTCGGCTCAAGGCCATTTGATTGCGCGTACTTGTCGGCGAAATGCCGAGCGAGGACATCGATGTCGCGGGGCCGTTCGCTCAGCGGCGGTACCTTCAACATCACGACGTTGAGGCGGAAGAAGAGGTCCTCGCGGAAGGATCCCGTGGCCACCGCTTGCTCCAGGTTGCGGTTGGAGGTGGCGATGATGCGGACATCCACCTTCACAGGGCGAGAGCTGCCGACCCGATCGATCTCCCGCTCCTGGAGGGCACGGAGCAGCTTCGCCTGCAGCCGCGGATCCATTTCGCTGACTTCGTCGAGCAGCAAGGTCCCACCGTTCGCTTCTTCGAAGCGGCCGATTCGGCGCGCCACCGCACCTGTGAAGGCGCCCTTCTCATGGCCGAACAGCTCGGATTCGAGTAGCGCTTCCGGGATCGCGGCGCAGTTGACGGCAACGAAGCGGGCCTGTGATCGACGGCTTCTGGCATGGACATACCGCGCCAGCATCTCCTTACCGGTTCCGGAGGCGCCGACGATCAACACACTCGCATCACTGGATGCCACCTTGTCCGCTAACCGGAGCAATCCCGCCGTCCGCGGGTCGGCGTGGACAATGGCGTGATCATCCTCGGTCGCCGCTGCCAGGATCGCGGCGATGAGTTCGGCGTTCGGCGGTAACGGCAGGTATTCCTTGGCTCCTGCCTTGATTGCGTGGACCGCTGCACGGGTATCGTTGCCGATACCGCAAGCGACGACGGGAACGAAAATCCGTTCCGAGTTCAGGCAATCGACCAGGCAGGCGACGTCGAGCTTGACGTCGATTAGAATCAGATCGGCACCCTGTCCGGCGCGAAGCGTCCGCAAGCCGATCTCGATATCGTCGGCCTGCACGACCTTGGCACCACGCTCCATGGCGATGCGGCTGGCCGCGCCGACCTGACCTTCGAGGTTTCCGATGATGAGCAACCGCATGACCGTCGACTCCGTACCGGCATGGTCAGTTGAAGTATTTCACCCGGCACGCCGGGGGCAGGATGCTGTTGAGCAGCGTCTCAAGGCGACGCGGGTTCTCCTGACGGGCGATGGATATGGCGGCCGTCAGATAGATGAGGTTGAGCAGCGTTTCGTGTTCGGAGTTGCGCTCCAGCTTGGCCGCCAGTGGCGAGAACACCAGGTTGGCGAGCACGGCGCCGTAGAGGGTGGTCAGGAGCGCGACCGCCATGCTGGGTCCGATATGGGATGGATCGTCTAGGTTGCCGAGCATCTGGACCAGTCCGATCAGGGTTCCGATCAGCCCCATGGCCGGGGCGTATTCGGCGGCTTTGCGCAGCACTCCCGCACCTTTGGCGTGACGCTGCATCGTCGCCTGCATGTCGTGGCTGAGGACCTCCTCGATCTCTGCGGTCGGTGCACCGTCCACCACCAGCGACAGGCCTTTCTGCAGGAACGGCTGATCGGTCGTTCCGTCGAGGAGGTTCTGCAGCGCGAGAACACCCTGACGCCGTGCGGTTTCGGCCGTCCGCAGAACCGCGATCGCTGCCTCGGACGGGTTGCCGTAGTTCTCGACCATCGCCTTTCCGACCACCCGGACGGTATTGACGACTTCGGCGAGCGAGCAGGAGATGGTGATCGCCGAGAAGGTGCCCCCGAGAACGATCAGGATCGACGGCAAGTTGACGAACGAGTGCGGCGAACCGCCGAAAGCGATCGCCGCCGCCAACAGCCCGAAACCGCACCCGAGGCCGATGAATGTCGCCGGATCGACGGTCAGTCCCAGTCTTGTCATCCGCTGACCGACTCCGCTGACGAGGGCGCGTGCGTTCACGATCGGCTCCGTCTCATCCGCGCTCGTTCTTGACGATCTCGGTCATCGTCACCCCGAGGCGATCCTCGACCACCACCACCTCGCCGCGGGCAACGAGCCGGTTGTTGACGTAGATATCGATCGCTTCGCCGACCTTGCGGTCGAGTTCGACGACTGCACCTCGTCCGAGCTTTAGCAACTGACTGACCTGCATCGTCGCCTTGCCGAGGACGGCGGAAACCTGCACCGGAATGTCGTAGACCGCCTCAAGATCCTGGGCCGAACGGATGGACGGCGGGTGGTCGTCGGGTCGCGCCGAGGGCGCATCGGTCCCCTTCTGCGAATGCGTCTGCTCGGTCTGTTGCAGTTGGTCGAGGTAGAGATCGTTGTCGTCAGCCATGATCGTGTTCCTGTTCATCCTGCCGGGAGTGCGGACCGCAGAATGCGACGAGAGCGGTCCCGGGTGGCACCTTCGCTCCTTCGGGATTGGGATCGCCGGGAACCGCGGCGGCGACGAGGCCGAGCGTGCGCGCGGCGACGGCGTCGATCTCGCGCCACAGGACCGCCGATGTCAGTTCGGCGCCGCCGCCTGCCCATTCGATCCGGCAGTCCGTTTCGGCGATCCGAGGGTCGGCAATCACCGAGACCCGACCGGCGAGGCGGCGCGTCTCGATTCGCTCGGCGAGGCCGGCGGCCACCGCATCGCGAAGGCGTTCGTGAACCCGGATGCGGAGCTCCGGTTGATCGATCAGCCGATCGAGGACCTGCTCTATCGCCAGCCCGATCTCGCCCGCGGCGTTGCGCCGATGCAGTTCGGGGAGGACCTTGCGGATCAGCGCCAGGGCAACCTTCATCGCGTCGGCCGAGGCGCGCTCGGCGTCTTGCTGGCGGTTGTCGAGCAGGCCGGCCACGCGGTCGGCGAGAGCATCGAGGGTTTCGGCAATGCGCCGCTGCAGGCTCTCGGCGATCTCGGCGGCGGCTTGTGCCCGGCCTTCGGCGACGCCCTCAGTGTGGGCGCGGGCGATGTCGTCGTCGCCGATGACCGCTGATTCCTCGTCGCTGCACGCCGACTCGGTGACGGGCGCCCTCCCGATGTCCGGTCCGGTGCCGGCCGGATCGGTACGATCGAAGGTGACGTCGAACAGGAACCTCTTGGCGGCAACCATGGACGAGGCTCTCAATACACCAACTCGTCTTTGTCGCTGTGACCGGTGATCGCGATTGTCCCGGCATCGGAAAGGGCTTTGGCCACCGCGAGAATGGCCGCCTGGGCCTCGTCGACATCCTTCAGACGAACCGGCCCCATCGCTTCCATGTCCTCACGCATCATCTTTCCGGCGCGCTCTGACAGGTTGTTGAAGAACAGCTCCTTGACGACATCGGAGGCCCCTTTCAGCGCCACTGCGAGCTGTTCCTTGGGGATCTGGCGGAGAAGGGTCTGGACGCCGGCTGCGTCGAGGCGGGACAGATCCTCGAACGTGAACATCAGCTGTTTGATCCGTTCCGCCGACTCGGGACTGCGTTCCTCGAGCGCGGTCATCAGTCGGTTCTCGGCGCTGCGATCGAGGTTGTTGAAGATCTCGGCCATCATCTCGTGCACGTCGCCGCGAGTCGTTCTTGCGAGGTGGGTCATGAACTCCGTCCGCAACGTTCGCTCAACCTGGTCGAGGATGTCCTTCTGCACCGTTTCCATGCGCAGCATGCGCATCACCACTTCCATGGCGAAGTTCTCGGGCAGCAACGCCAACACGCGAGCCGCGTGGGCGGTCTTGATTTTGGAGAGGACCACCGCAACCGTTTGCGGATACTCGTTCTTGAGGTAGGTCGCGAGTACACCCTCGTTGACGTTGCCGAGCTTATCCCACATCGTCCGGCCGGAAGGGCCGCGGATCTCCTCCATGATCTGATGGGCCCGCTCGCCGTCGAGGATCTTGCTCAGCAGTCGTTCGGTGCTGTCGTAGGTCCCCATCAACGAGCCGGTCGACGACAGATGGTCGGCGAATTCGATGAAGAGGGGCTCGATGACGGTCGACTTCACGGTGCCGAGAAGCGCCATGTTGTGGGAAAGGGTGCGTATTTCCTCGTCGTCCATCTTCTTGAACAGCTTGGCCGCCTGGTTCTCGCCCAATGCCAGCATGAAGATGGCAGCCTTCTCGGGGCCGGTGAGATCACGATAACTGTCCTTGACTCGCGGCAATTCTCAGTCCTCCCCGGAGTCAGTCTTCCGCATAGAGCCAGCCGCGGATGATCGAGAGCGCCTCTTCAGGATGTTTGTCGACGATCTCGCCGACCTTTTTGACGGCCGAAGCGTTGACCCTGCCTTCCACTTGCTGCAGGTCGATCATCCCGTCCAGGGCCTCGGCCGTCGGTGTTCGCTCACCCGCCGGCAGCGACGCCATGGCGGTTCCGGACACGGGCGGCGCCAACGCCGGCGGCTCGGGCTGCCTTGCGAGCAGATCCCGCGACGGGGCGCTTGCCTCCAGCGGCGTTGCTTCGACGAACCGCTTCATCAACGGGCGCACGACCAGCAGAAAAGCCAGCACCGCGAAGACGATCAGCACCAGATACTGCGCGAGGCGGAACAGATCGTTCTTGGTCAGGCCGAGCAGCATCGTCGGCTCTTCACCCTCAGGCGTGTCCAGTTCGACGAAGCGCATGTTGATGACTTCGACGGTGTCGCCGCGCTGACCATCGAACCCGATGGCACTTCGGACCAGAGTCGCGAGAAGGTCTAGTTCCTGCTGCGAACGAGGCTGGTAGCCGTCGGACCCGTCCGGGGCGGGCCCGTAAACACCATCGACCAACACCGCAACCGAAAGCCGCTTGACGATGCCGGTCTCGCGGACGTGGTTGATGACCTTCTTGGAAATCTCGTAGTTGACGGTCTCCTCGTTGCGGCTCTCCTGCGCTTCGGCCCCGCCGAGGCCGGAGCCGTCGAGACGTGCGTCCGGAAGGTTGGTCGCGACCGACACCGGCAGCTGACCGTCGCCCTCGCGGTTGCTCGAAGTTTCGGTGATCGCTTGGGTCGAGCGGACGACCTGACCGTCCGGGTCGAACACCTCTTCGCTGGTGTTGATTCGGTCGAAGTTCATGTCCGCAAAAACTTCCGCCCGCACCTTGCCAGCGCCGACCGTCCGCTCCAAGAGCTGCTCGACGGTGCGGGCGAGGCGGCGCTCAAACAGCTCGCGTCGCTCGTCGGTTTTGGCGCTGAGGGTGCCGAGACTGAGACCGTCGTCAAAGCCCTGGGCGAGCAGCGAGCCGCGCCCGTCGACGATCGAAATCCGTAGCGGGTTGAGGCCCGGCACCGCCGATGCCACCAGGTTCTGGATACCGACGATCTGAGTCTGGGTGAGTCGGTTGGCACCGTGCATGTGGAGCAGAACCGAAGCGCTGGGCTCCTGGCGGTCACGTGAAAACAGTTCCCGCTTTGGCAGCACGAGGTGGACGCGCGCGCCCTTGACGGCGTCGATGGAGCGGATGGTGCGGGCGAGCTCGCCTTCGAGGGCCCGTACCAGGTTGACGTTCTGGATGAAGTTCGTGGTGCCGAGGCTGCTCGCGTTGTCGAAGATCTCGTATCCGATCGAGCCGCCGGCGGGCAGGCCCTGCTCGGCGAGGGTCAGCCGGGTGCGCGGCACCCGATCGGCGGGAACATAGATGGCACCGCCACCGCCGCGGATCTCGAACGGGATGCGTGCGCTTTCGAGCTGGGCGACGATCCGCGCCGAGTCGGTGACGTCGAGGTCGGCGTAGAGCAGTTCGAGCTGCGGTGTCGACAGCCGCGTGACGATCCACAGGAAGAAGCCGACAAGGCCGAAGGTGACGGCGCCGATGACGGCCAGGCGCATCGGACCGAGATTGCGCATGACCTGGAGGGCTGCCTCCATGATCGTTCCCTCGCACCGGGTCTAATAGATTGAGCCGTCGGGGTTTCTCCCCACGGCTCCACCCTAGAGGGGGTTCGTGAAAAAGCGGTTAACCGTAGGCAAGGATTGCCTACCGCCGCGGGGCCCCGGTCGGGGCCCCGCGATCGCGACCGATCTGGCGCCGACGCGCGGTCTACCGCCTGAGACGGATCAACTCGTCCAGCATCTCGTCGGCCGTGCTGATGATCTTGGTCGCCGCCGAGTAGGCCCTCTGAACGATGATCATGTCGGTGAACTCTTGGGCGATGTCGACGGTGGACGCTTCCAGGGAACTCTGATTGATCTCGCCGGCGGGCCCTGTTCCCGCCTCGCGCAAGGTCGCGTCTCCGGCCTCGACGGTTTCGTGCCAGACATTGCCGGTGCGGGCGCCGAGTCCGTTGGGATTGACGAAGGTGGCGACAGGAATCCGATAGATCGGCCGGCTCTCGCCATTGTCGAACAGCGCCTCCATGAGACCCTCGGCGGAGATCGAGATGCCGGCCAGGGTACCGAACGGCGCGCCGTTCTGGCGCATGACGGTCGGCGTGAACGCACCGCCGAACTGAGTCATGCCGTTGGCTTGGCCGATGGACCCGAAGTCGATGGCGATCCGTTCGACGTCGATCCGGCCGTCGCCGTTGAGATCGACGTCGTTCATGTCGGCGGCACCGTTGGTGAAACCGAGCACCGCCAGTCGGTCGACATTGAAGGTCGCAGGCAGCCCGTCGGCGCTGAACACGATGCCGGCGTTGGTGTTGGCCCGGCTCTGAATGGTGAAGGCGCTGGTTTGCCGGGTGGCGGCGACGCCACCGGAGGAAACGCCGTTGGGATCGACGGTGATATCCGGGTTGGCGGCATCACCGGCGATCACCAGCGCGGTGACGTCGGGGGCACTGATCGAGGCCGGCGTGCCGACCAGGTCGTCGTTGATCTCGTCGCGGAGGTCGGCGACGATCTGGCTCAAGGTGCGCCCGCCGTCCCGCTGCACGTTGTTGTCGCCGAGCGGCGATGCTCCGTTGACGAAGGTGTAGGTGACACCACCGACGATGATGCTCTGGCCGGCGTCCGGGATGGCGGTCAGTTCGATGAGGCCGACGCTCTGGTAGACGTTGCCGGCACTGTCGTAGAGGGTCGCCACCGAACTGCCCGATGGCGGCGCGACGGCGACGTCCCACTGGTTGGGGGCGACCTTGGTGAACGCGAAGCTGGGCGCGTTGGCGTTGCCGAGGGAATCGAACAGGAAACTGTCCAGCCGCTGGGCAGCGCCGATCTCGGCACTGGCCGGCAGATTGGCGCCGATCGTCATCGTGGAGGTTGCAGCCGCCGCGCCGGTGACGCGGCCGAGGTTGATGGTCTCGAGGAAGTCGTTTGAGATGACGCTCTGATTGGGTAGCGACGCGTTGCTGACGGTCGGCAGGACCACGTTGCCGAAAGCATCGGTCGGCCATCCCTGCAGGTAGAAGCCGGCCGTGTTCCTGAGCAACCCCTCGTCGTCGCGGGCAAACGAGCCGGCGCGGGTGAACAGGTACTGATTGCCGACCGTCGGCTGGCGGGTGCCGTTGACGACGAAGAAGCCGTTGCCGGAAATGGAGATGTCGGTCTGCGAGGTCGACGACTGCAACAGGCCTTGGACGTCGAAGCTGTTCCGGGTGCGCGCCTGGACTCCGCCCGCCGAGTAGAAGTTCGACGTCGTCTGGCGGGTGACCAGGGTCTGGAAATCGACCTCTGCGTTCTTGTAGCCGACGGTGTTGACGTTGGTGATGTTGTCGGCGATCGCCCCCATGGCGCTGCTTTGCGCCTTGAGGCCGGATACGCCCGAAGTGAGAGCGCTGAACAGGCTCATGGACTAGTCTCCTATGATGGTTGCTCCGCGGCGGAATCGCCCGCCGCCGTCACGGACGGTTCGCTTCACCGGCGACGGGCTTGGTTTCCTCGATGCGCCGCACGGTTGCGATCGGCACGTCGACGGCACCGAGCGAGAGGACCACACTGCCGTTGTCGACGCTGGCGGCTGTGACCCGGCCGACCAGGGTGGACGACACGGCGACCGCCGATCCGTCCGCTCGGCTGGCGCTGATCGCCACGGTGTAGGCGCCGTCCGGCATCGGGCGGCCCTCCGGATCGCGCCCGTCCCACGAGAAGGTGTGGCGTCCGGCGGCGGTTTCGCCGGACTTCACGAACAACACCCGCCCCGTCGCGTCCTTGACGGCAATGATCGTCTCCTGGGCGGCCTGGTCGAGCGTGTAGTTGAGGGTCGCCCGCCCGTTCTCCAGCGGGACGGAATTGCCGGTGGCTTCGACGGTGGTGCCGAGATAGCCGACAACGGCGGCGATCTGGGCGTTCTGCTGTCCCGCCACCAGCTTCTCGAGATTGGCGTTCTGGTAGATCTGCTGCTCGACGCTGGCAAACTGCACCAGCTGCGAGGTGAACTCGTTGGCGTCCAGCGGATCTAGCGGATCCTGGTTGCGGAGCTGGGTCACCAGCAGATTGAGAAACCGGTTGAGATCGTCTTCCAGCTTGTGGCGGTCGGTCGACGCCTGGCCGATGGCGACGGGAGGCGACCCGGATATCCCCTGTAACATCGTGGCTGACCCTTCTCGGCTGGTGGTTATGCGATAATGTCGACACGACCGTCGGTCGCGATCCGGCCCGACGCGTCGGTGGTCGCCACGGGCGTTGACTCCTCGGCCGCGGCGGTGTCGACGGCGGGCTCGGCGACCGACACGGTCGGATCGGCAGCGCCGCCGTGGCGCCCGCCGGCATCCTCACCGCGCAGGTTGAAGCTGAGGCTGCCGGAATCGGTCTTCAGTCCCGCATCCTGGAGGGCCCGCTCGAGGCCGCGCGCATCCGATCGCAGCATCTCCAGGGTTTCGCGCGCGTCGGCGCTGACGACGGCGATGACACGGCCGTCACGGGCGACCTCGAGGCTCACCTCGACCCGGCCGAGGGTCGCCGGCCTGAGCTGGATCTCGATGCGGTCGACGCCGGTCCTGACCGCCCGGGTGATGCTGACCGAGATCTGTTCGGCGATGGAGCGATGCAGGGACTGGGGTCGCACACCTCCGGTCCTCGGCGCGGCGGCCGCGGCACTCTCCCCCAGGATCGCAGGAGCGCCGGCGGCGAGCGCGGCATCGCCGCTTTGCGGCTCCGACGATCCGGCTGGGACCGCGGTAGCGGCCGCCGTTGCGGTGACGGCAGCGACTGCTGCTGCAGTGGTGGGATGGGCCGCGTGCGTGGATGGGATCTGCGCGATCGCGGCGGGTTGTGGTCGTGGGTGCGCGGCAGTCGGATGGGGGGAACCGGCGGCGCCGTTCTCGGCAAGAGCGGAACCGCGGTTGCCGGAACGAGCCGGGATCGTGCCATCCCCCGCCACCGCGACGGCCGCCCCGGCGACGAGCGTCGATGTCGGCTGGGACGTCAGCGGCTCCCTTCCGCTAACGATCGTCGCCGATGCCGGTGCTCTGCCGCGTTGGCCCGACTGCGGCGTCGGGTCACCGGCTTGGCGAGAAACGACGAGCACCTCGCCGGGGGCATCGGTCTGGTCGCCACGAATGCCGGTGGCGGCGAATTGCGCGCGAGCGCCGGCGCCCTGGGCAGCCGAAGGCTCGGCGTCGGCCGGGCGGACGGTCGTCTCGGGCGGTGGGCCGCCGGCCGCAAGCGGTGGGGAGAGGTCGGCAGTCGACCCCGTCGCGGGACGTCCCGTCTTCGGGTCCCAGGCGCCCTGGGCGGGGACCGTTCCGCTGCCCTCGGCGTTCGTCGCCAGCGGATGGGCGGCGGCAGGGGATGGCACCTCGTCGGCCGGAGCTTCGGCGACCGCGAGCGCGACGGCGAAATCGTGCTCCGGCGCGGTCGCCCGCGCCGGCGGCGGATCTCGTCGCTCCGATCTCGGAGCCTCCCCGCCCCCGATCGGCGCCGCCCCGCGGGGGCGATCCGGATCGCGGTCGACGGCATCGTCCGCGCGGTCCTCGATTGCGCGTGGCACAGGCTTGCGATGGTCCGGACGGGCTGCGGCCTGCCGCGGCTCCACCGACGACGCCGGGGCATGTCCGGGGACCCTCGAGCGGAATGCGAACCCGCGCAGGAGATCGTCGAAAGCCTTCGCGACACCGGGCATGGTGGCGGTGCGGCCGGTCCGGCGGCCAAGGGCACTGCCCTGAAACCCGTCACCGGCGGCGATGGTTACGTCGTCCATTGGGTCGCTTTCCTGCTGCCAGGGGCCGCCCGGTTCCAAGCAAACGACAGGCCAGGTCGCTTCGCGCTGTCAACTCACTGAGAACAAAAAGAAAAAAAGCTTCTCGGGAGGGGCGGGGCGACGCCGGTCGAGATCGGCTCCCGGCACTTCCTGCCGCCCTGCCCTTCGAACCTTGCCGACTTCCTGCCTCGCTCGGAGACCAACCGCAGATCAACAACAGGATATTCGAAGCAAATTTTAGTAGAAAAAAATATGTCGACACCCGCTAAAAGAGCAGATACAACGCGTGATTGTCAACGGCGCGAGAATTGCGCCTCGTGGTCCATGCCTTAGAAACGGAGGCTTTGAAATGTCAGACATCACGCTGTCCGCGTCGGTGCGGGGCAACCTGCTCTCGTTGCAGAACACCGCCAGCCTGATCGGCCGTACCCAGGACCGGTTGTCCACCGGCCTCGCGGTCTCGAGCCCGATCGACGATGCGGTGAAGTTCTTCCAGGCGAAGTCCTTGAGTTCGCGCGCCAATGACCTCAACGAGCGCAAGAACGCCATCGACCAGGGTGTCAGCGCCCTTGAGACGGTCATCGAGGCGACCTCCGCGATGGAGGACCTCACGCAGCAGATGAAAGGTATCATCGACTCGGCGCGTAGCGGCAGCCGGGACGAGCGCAAGGAATTTGGCACCCAGCTCAAGGAGTTGGTAACGCAGATCCAGCGCTTGGTCGACGATGCCAGCTATCAGGGCCTCAATCTTCTGAACAGCTCGACGTCGACTCTCAGCGTTCGATTCAGCGAGAAGTCGAATTCGAAACTCGACATCAAGGGTGTCAACTTCAATACGGCCCAGTTCTTCGTCAACTCTGGGGGCACGGCGCTTGGCATCTCGGCGGCGGATACCGCGGCTGTCATCGCGACGAAGCTCGGGTTTCATAACGCGTTGAGCGCCTACGCCCTCAGCGTCGCGGCCAACCTCGCCTCCTTCAATGCCAGGGCGGATACGGCCATCAGGAGCTTGGAGCGGACCATCAACAACCTCCGTTCGAAGGCTTCGACAATTGCCCAGAATGCTTCGATCCTGAAGATCCGACTCGATTTCACGAAGGAATACACCAACGTGCTGCAGGAGGGCGCCGACAAGCTGACGTTGGCCGACCTCAACGAGGAGGGCGCCAACCTGCTCGCCCTGCAGACCCGCCAGCAGCTCGGCATTCAGGCCTTGGCGTTCGCTGGTCAGTCCGAACAGAGCATCATCGGGCTGTTCCGTTAATCCCCTACAACCTAAGCAGACCGGGGAGGTCGACCGCCTCCCCGGTACGCCTTTCGCGCCAGCGAACTCGCCTCCGTCTTTCCCCCTTTCGCCAACCGACCCGACCTGACATGGTTTCGGGTGCGGCGGCGTTCGCGCACCGCGCGACACCGCCTCGCCGTCGACGGCATGAGGTCGGGCGACGGCATGGCCGAAACGCGAAAGTGGCGTGGCACAGGAAACGCGAAAATGGCATTGGTCATAAATATAAAGAAGGGGCAGCAAATCATCATAAATGGGGCTGTCATTGAAAACGTTACAGGAAAGACCGTATCTATTGCAGTAAAGAATGAAGCGTCTATTTTAAGATCAAGTGACATTCTGACGCCTGACTCTGCCTTGACCCCCGCCGGCCGTGTGTATTACGCTCTGCAGTGCGTTTATCTCTTTCCTGACAGACGAGAGGATTATTTACGTCATTTTAAGGAGCTGATCGGTAGTTATGGGCGTGCGGCTCCCAGTTCGGGGCCGATCATCGAGGCCGTCTGCGCGTCCGTGGTCGAACAGCAATACTATGCGGCGCTGAAGAAGGCCCAGGAACTGATCGCGCACGAAAGAGAGGTCCTGACTCATGCCCACGAGCGCCTTCTTGAAGACCTACGATGCGCCGCCTCAGCCGGGGAACCCGCGCGGGACGGAGGCATGGGCGCTGACCCAGGCGGCCCTGAGCATGAAGGCGGCACGGGACGCGGATGATCATGATCGAATGCTCGCCGCCATTCGTCTCAACTGGAGACTGTGGACGATCATCCAGGCGGAACTCCTGGATCCGCAGTGCGCGGTGCCGATGGATATCCGCACCAACGTGCTGTCGCTTGCCCAGTTCGTCGACAAACATACCGTCGCGATCATCGGCAATCCGTCGCCTCGGCACCTGGACGTGCTGATCGGCATCAACAGGGAGCTTGCCGGCGGCCTCTTCACCACTCCTGGAGCCGAGAGTCGGGTCCCGGCCGGCGAGAGCGCGTCGATGGCGGTCGACGGGCCGACGAAACCGGGCGCGGTCGGTCGGATGGGCCCCCCGTTGCAAGGCGATCTCCCGGTGACGGCGTCCCTCAGGATCTCGACATGATGGACGTGAGCCGCGAAGTGGTTTCCGACCGGTCGTTGAACATCGCCAATCTCCACCACACCGTCGAAGGCGCCCTCGCGAACAAGGAATGGTCGCTGGTCAGGGACGCCGGCAGATCGGTCCTCGAGGAAACTCCGGAGCACGCCGAAGCCCTGTTCGCGCTGGCTCTGGTGTCGGTGCAGGAACAGGATCTGGCCGCCGCGGTTGCCCTCGCCGAGCGCGCGTGCGCGAGCGATCCGGACGTGCAGGAGTATGTCGACCTGCTGGCGGTCGTCCACGGCCTTGCCGGCGATCTCAACACGTCGGTCTATTACGCCAAGCTGGCGATCACGCTGCAGCCCCGTCCGCACCTGCGCGCCTGGATGGCCGCCTCGCTGCCGAGCTATGTCGCCGTCCTGCAAGCCATCGAGGAGAAACCGCTGCTTCGCCGCGCTGGCGCGGCGATGGCGAGCGAGAACTGGGCCGGTGCCGAATTCTGGCTGCGCCAGCACCTCGCGTTCGAGCCGGAAAGCCGCGAGGCCTATCTGGCGCTCGGCGGCTGCCTGATGGCGGCGGCATCGCCCCGGGCGGCCGTGGCGGCCCTTCGGGCGGGCCAGCAACAGCTCGCCAGCGATCCGGACATCGCGTCGTTACTCGGCAAGGCGTTGGCGGCACTGGGACGGTTCGAGGAAGCCGAAGCCTGCCACCGTTGGGCACGGGCCCAGCGGCCCGACGACGCGGCGATCGCCGCTGCGCCGCTGGTCCAGAAACTGTTCGACTTTCGGGCCGGAACCGACGAGACGGTCGCGTCCTTCCGCGACTGGGGCCGTCGGTTCGGCCTCCGGCAGGGCGGGGCGGCCGATGCTCGCGTCGTTGCCGCGGATGGTCCGCTCACCATCGGTTATCTGATCGCCGGCGGTCGCGCCTCGACCGAGATGCGCGCGCTCAGTGAGATCCTCGCATGCCGGGATCCACGCCGCTTTGCGACCGTCGGCTTCGGCTACGGGTCGCTCGACGCTCCCGTCAATGTCCCTTTCCAGAAGGCTGTCGACCGGTGGCAGGCCGTTCCGACAGGGGATCCCTTGACTCTCTCGGCGATGGTGCGAGCGGAGGGCGTCGATATCCTCGTCAACCTCGCCGGGTTCTCGGCGCCCGAGCTGCTGGTCGCGTTCGGAACGCGAATGGCACCCTGTCAGGTCGCCTGGTTGGACAGTCCCGCCGGCACCGGACTGACGGCGATGGATTTCCTGCTCACCGACGGATTCGTGGATCCCGATCGTTGGGGCGGTGGCCGCTACACCGAATGGCTGGCCTATCTTGATCTCGGCTGCGTGGTCGCCGTCCCGCCGTCGTCGGCCGACGCGGGGGACCGGTCGACCGAGACGATGGGTGTCGCCTTTGCCGCCGACGCGACATTGCGTGAACTCAACCCGGCCACGGTCGAGTGCTGGGCCCGGGTGCTCCATGCGGTTCCCGGATCGACCCTGACTCTCCGGGATCACGATTTCCGAGACCCGGACAATCTCGCCGATCTCATCGGGCTGTTCGGAGACTTCGGACTGGCGCACCGGGTCGACGTCTTGAGCGAGCGGTCGCCGGCGACGTTCTTCCGGGCCGCCGACGTCTGTCTGCTGCCGATGCCATTCCCGACCCCCGAGACGGCGATGAACGCCCTGTCGGCGGGGATACCGGCCATCTGCCCTGCCGGCAGCGGCCGGCATACCCGACTCGCGGCGAGCCTCCTGCACCACCTCGACCTCGATGAGCCGATGATCGCCGAATGCCACGACGACTACGTCGCTCTTGCCGTCGCCTGGGCCGTCGACACCCAACGCCGGGAGGCGTTTCGCGCCTCCATCCGAGAGAGACTGCCGCGGGCGAGAGCACTCGACCCGAAAGCACGGGCACGCGATCTGGAATCGGTCTACGAGGAGATGTGGCGGGCGAGCGTGGATCGGTCTCCGGCTTCGAACCGATCGTCGGCGCCGGCAGCATGAACACCGCTGAGATGCCGAGCCACGCGCTGTTCGAACGCAACCACGCCTGGTTTTCCGAACACCATGCCACCACTTGGCAGCGGCTCGAGGGCATCGGCACGCCGGTGACGACGATCGTCCGGGACGATGGGGAGGCCGTCAACATCGATCTCGGCGGCGGCGTCCTCTATCCGGACCCGGCACCCGAGTGGTCGAAGAACCAGCTCGATGGATTCCGCCGCTTCCCCGACCGTATCGCCTTCAGCGATCCCAGTCACTGCAACCTGTCTGAGATCTCCCTGAAGCTCCTCACCGACCTCGGCCGCTATGCGCGGCAACACGACCTCTCCGCGAACATGCAGGGACTGCCGGTGGTCGATGTTGGATATCTCTTCGTGTTCGGCGTCGGCCTCGGGTACCACATTCCGGACTTGGTCGCGGAGACCTCGGCCCGGCACATCGTGCTGATCGAGCCGGTCGCCGAATTCCTGCTTCATTCGCTGTCGGTGATCGACTGGGGCGACGCCTTCGCGACCGCCAACGAGCGCGGAATCGCCCTGCACTTCGTTCTCGAACGTGACCCCGAAGCCATCGCCAGCCACGTGGAGATGATCGTCTCGCGCGAGGGGAACACCTTTCTCGACGGATCATTTTTCTGCGCCCACTATTATTCGTGGCAGCTGAAGCAAACATACGTCCTGCTCAAGGAGAGACTTAAGAATCATTACATCTCTACGGGGTTTTTCGAAGACGAGATTGAAATGGTTCGCAACTGCGTTCTAAACTTGCAGCGATGGCCTTTCCGCCTGGTCCAGTCACGTCCCCACCGCGAGCAGAGCCTTCCCGTATTCATTCTCGGCGCCGGCCCGTCGATCGACGACGACATGCCGCACATCCGCAAACTGCGCGATCGGGTGATCGTGTTCTCATGCGGCACCGCGCTCGGCATCCTGCTCAAGAATGGCATCCGTCCCGATTTCCACGTCGAGGTCGAGCGAGGCGAGCTGACTTACACTCTCCTCTCCGGCGTTCATGACGAACATGGCTTCGAGGGGATCACCCTGATCGCCTCGACCACCGTCGATCCCCGGGTTTCGGAGTTGTTCCCGGCGCGGTGGTTCTTCTTTCGGCATGGCCTCAGTCCGACGACCCTGCTCAAGGCTGAGGGCGAACCGCTGCTCGGCGCCGATCCTCTGGTTTGCAACGCCGCCTTCAGTGCCGCCGCCTTTCTCGGCTTCAGCCAGATCTATCTCTTTGGCATCGACCTCGCGCAGAAGCTGACCGGTCGGCATCATTCGAAGGATTCCATCTACTTCACGGACGAGCACGCGGACCTCGACGAAATGTACGTCAAGCGATTCGACCGCGAGGTCCCCGGCAACTTCGGCGGCACCGTCGAGACGTTTTGGGCGTTCGACCTGGGGCGGCAGATGTTGAGTCAGATGCAGCGGATATGCCGCACCAATCTGGTCAACTGCAGCGACGGTGCCAAGATTTATGGCGCCAAACCGCGGGTCGCCGCTTCGGTGACCCTGCCCGACATTCTTCCCCGGCGCCAGGACGTGCGCGCCCGCCTGGAAGCGCAGCTGCCCGGCTATGGTGCCGGCGAGATGCTGGCGAAGGTCGATCTCGACCGGCACATCCGCGGCTGCGAGGAGTTCGTGCCGACGTTCGAACGCTTCCTCGCCACCATTGGCGGTGATGTCGACAGCTTCTTCGACATGGAGGTGCGCCTGTGCGCCTTGGTCGGCGAACGCCGCACGGAGTTCGACGGGTTCTTCAGCCTCGCGCTGTCGTCGATGGTGTCGATGCTGCGGATCGGCAGCTTCTTTGCGAACCGGATCACCGATGCCGACAAGCGACGGGCATTCTTCGAGTATTTCCTCGATCGCTACCGGGAACGCTGCGTCGAGATGGCCCAGATCTCGAGAGAGCTCCTCACGTCGATCGACCTGGACAGGACGGTGCTGGACGGTGGTGCCGGATCTCCCCCGTCGATCTCCGCCGCAACCTTCACGAATTAGCAAAAATTTTGGCCGATAACTCGGCCATGACCCAGGCTCAACGGACCTCTCCCTGCCGCCGCGGCGAGCCCTGCCAGGACACGCCGCCCCGCTTTTACAACCTGCCGATCTCCAATTACTACGATCTCTCGGTCGACCTGAAGGACAAGTCTCTGCTGGTCACCGGCGGCACCGGATCGTTCGGCAAGCGTTTCGTCAGGACCGTCCTCGACCGCTACGAGCCGCGACGGCTGATCATCTACTCCCGAGACGAGCTCAAGCAGTACGAGATGCAGCAGGAACTCGGCGAGAGCCGATACCGATGCCTGCGCTACTTCATCGGCGACGTCCGCGACCGCCAGCGGTTGGAGATGGCGATGCGCGACGTCGATTGCGTCGTCCATGCCGCGGCCCTCAAACACGTGCCGGTCGCCGAATACAATCCGAGCGAATGCATCCACACCAACGTGCTCGGTGCCGAAAATGTCGTTCATGCCGCGCTGCGCTGCGGCGTGAAGACGGTGATCGCCCTCTCCACCGACAAGGCCGCCAACCCGGTCAACCTCTACGGTGCCAGCAAGCTCGCCGCCGACAAGATCTTCGTCGCCGCCAACAATCTGAGCGGCCGCATCGGCACTCGGTTCGCCGTCGTTCGCTACGGCAACGTCGTCGGATCGCGCGGCAGTGTCATTCCGTTCTTCCAGAAGCTCAGCCGCGAGGGCGCGAAGAGCCTGCCGATTACCGATCCGCGGATGACGCGGTTCTGGATCACCCTGCAACAGGGCGTCGACTTCGTCCTGTCGTGCATGAAGATGGCGAAGGGCGGCGAGATCTTCGTGCCCAAGATCCCCAGCATGAGCATCACCGATCTCGCCGACTGTCTCGCTCCCGGCATTCCCGTCGACGTCATCGGTATCCGTCCCGGCGAGAAGCTGCACGAGGTGTTGATCACTGCCGAGGAGGCGCGCACGGCGGTGGAGCTCAAGGATCGATACATCGTCCGGCCGGTATTCAAGTTCTGGTCGGACGATGGTCGCGATGCCGAACTCGACCCGGGCAAACCGGTCGCCGACGGTTTCGTCTACTCCAGCGATCTCAACACGGACTGGATCGATGCCGACAGGCTCGGCGCGATGCTTCGGGAGTTCGGGCCGATCCCATGACCGCGCACGGGCGGCTGCTGCCCTACGGTCGCCAGACGATCGAAGAGGACGACATCGCCGCGGTCGCCGCCGTGCTGCGCTCGCCTTGGCTGACGGGCGGGCCGACTGTCGATCGTTTCGAGCAGGCGTTCGCCGCCAAGGTCGGCGCCGAGCACGCGGTCGCCTGCTCGAGTGGAACCGCCGCCCTGCATCTCGCTTGTCTTGCCCTCGGCCTCGGACCCGGCGATGGCGTCGTGGTGCCGACACTGACGTTCGCTGCCACCGCCAACAGTGCCCGGTTCGTGGGCGCCGAGGTCGTCTTTGCGGATGTCGATGCCGAAACCGGTCTGATGCGTCCCGACCATCTCGCCGATGCGATCTCCCGGGCATGGACCTCGGGGATCCGCGTCAAGGCCGTCTGTCCCGTCCACCTCAACGGCCAGACGGCGGACGGCGAGCGGGTGGCGGCGATCGCCCGCCGGCAGGGACTGCGGGTGATCGAGGACTGCTGCCATGCCGTCGGCGCCGGGTACCGCTCCGCGGATGGGACCTGGCATCCGGTCGGAGGCTGTCGCCACGGCGAGATGGCGGTGTTCTCGCTGCATCCGGTGAAGACCGTGACGATGGGCGAAGGTGGCGTCGTCACCACCAACGACGGGGCGCTCTTCCGGCGGCTCCGCCGGCTGCGCAACCACGGGATCGTCCGGGAGGCCGCCGCCTTCGAGGACCCGGGGCTGGGACACGGACAAGACGGTACCCCAAACCCCTGGTACTATGAGTTGCCGGAGGTCGGTTACAACTACCGCGCCAGCGACATCCATTGCGCTCTCGGCCTCAGCCAGCTCGACAAGCTCGGCCGGTTCGTCGCCATCCGTCGCCATCTCGCCAAGTGCTACGACCGGATGCTCCGCCCCTTACTGCCGCTCGTTCGACCGATCGGCCGCGTTTCGGGGTGCCGTCCGGCCTGGCACCTCTACGTTGTCCTGATCGACTTCGAGGCGGTGGGAATCGGGCGCGGCGAACTCATGCGGCGCCTGGAGCGGCGCGGGATCGGGACCCAGGTGCATTACGTACCGCTGCATCTGCAGCCCTACTACCGCCGCCGATATGGTGAGCTGGCCATGCCGGGGGCGCAGTCCTACTACGCCCGCTGCCTCAGCCTGCCGCTGTTCCCGGCCATGAGCGAGGCGGACGTCGGGCGGGTGGTTGACGCCCTGGCGGCGTCGCTTCGGGAGGCGGTGGCGTGACGGTCACCGGCATCGTCGTTCAGGCCCGCATCGGCTCTCATCGGCTGCCGGGCAAGGTGCTGCTGCCGCTCCGCGGCCGAACAGTCCTCGCCCATGTCATCGAACGCTGCCTTGCGATCGAGGGCGCCGCCGTCGTCTGCTGTGCCGTCCCCGAGGGCAGCGCCGACGACCCGGTGGCCGAGGAGGCCGCCCGCTGTGGCGCCCGGGTGTTCCGCGGCTCGGAAACAGACGTGCTCGATCGATACTACCGCGCCGCCCGTGCATTCGATATGGACCCGGTGATGCGCGTCACTTCCGACTGCCCGCTGATCGACCCCGCGGTCTGTGCCGACGTGCTGCGCCTGCGCGCGGCGACCGGCGCCGACTATGCCTGCAACAACAGCCCACCGACGTGGCCGCACGGTCTGGACTGTGAGGTGGTGACGTTCCACTGGCTGGAGCGTTCGGCGCGGGAGGCGACCCGGGCCTGGGAGCGCGAACACGTCACCCCTTACGTTCGCCGCCACCCGGACGCACGCAGGGTCAATCTGCCGATGCCGGGCAGCGGGGCTGCGACGCACCGCTGGACCCTCGATAACGAACGCGATTACCGCTTCCTCACCAACCTGTGCGCGCGGCTGCCTCGGGGGCCGGCGGCTTGGGACTGGGGTCTGCCGCTGGCGATCGCCGGGTCCGATCCCGCACTGTTGGCAATCAACGCCGGACAGGATCGCTACGAGGGGCTGAAGACGTCGATGGCGTCGAGCGGATGACCCATCCCGACAACCGGGCTCGTTCGCTGGCGGTGTTTCGCTGCGATGGGTCGGCGGCGATCGGCGGCGGGCATGTCCAACGCTGCCTGACGCTGGCCGAGGCCTTGGCCGCCAGCGGCTGGCGATGCGCGTTCGCGGTCGGTTCCGCGACGCCGGCCGTGATGCCGCGGCTGGCGGACTCGGTCGAGCGGCTTCTGGTTCTAGACGGTCTGGCCGAGGACGAACCGGCCCGCATGGCCGACGCGTTCGGCAACCCGTGGGACTTGCTGGTCGTCGATCACTACCGGCGGGACCATTGCTTCGAAAGCGCCTGTCGCCGCTGGGCAAAGCGGATCCTGGTCATCGACGATCTTGCCGATCGCCGCCACGACGCCGACGTCCTGCTCGATCAGACCCTGGGGCGGAACGCCGCCGAGTACGCGGCGCTGGTGCCGGCTCACTGCCGAGTGTTGGCGGGACCGAGTTTCGCGTTGATTCGTCCGGCATTCTCCGCCGGTCGCGGGCGCGCCCTCGCGCGTCGGGAACAGTCGCGGACGGTGGCGCGCATCCTGGTTGCGATCGGCCTGACCGATCCGGACAACGTCACCAGCCTCGTTCTCGAGGGCATTCGTGACAGCGGTCTCACGGCGGCGGTCGACGTGGTGCTCGGCGCCGGAGCGCCCCACTTGCGCGCGATCACCGATCAAGTGGCGGCCATGTCGCAGGAGACCCGCATCCACGTCGACTGCGCGGACATCGCCCAACGGATGGTTGCGGCCGATCTCGCGATCGGGGCCGCCGGCATCACCGCCTGGGAACGCTGCTGCCTCGGGCTGCCATCGCAGGTGATCGTCACCGCCGACAACCAGCGGCAGGCCGCCGCGATGCTGGCATCGACCGGCGCCTGCATTGTCATCGGCCGCCACCGCGACGTGATGCCGGCGATGATCGCCGGATCATTGTGTGCCCTCGCCACCGACCACGATCGCCGACGGGCGATGGCCCGCGCTGCCGCGCGGGTGTGCGACGGCAGGGGTGTGACGCGTCTCCTTGCGGAACTGGGGTTGCAGCCGTCCGCGGAGCGAGAATCGATCGCGCTGCGGCCGGCGTCGCTGGCCGATGGCGAAGCCATGCTGGCTTGGCAGCGGGACCCGCGCACCCGACGGTTCGCCTTCAACCCCCATCCACCGCGGCGCGACGAGCACGAACGCTGGCTGGCCGAACGCCTCCGCGATCCGCGGACGATCCTCAACATGATCACCTGCGACGGCGAACCGGCCGGCGTGGTCCGTCTCGATCGGAGGACGGTGGACGGGATCGGAGACGCCTACGAGGTCTCGATCTTCGTCGCACCGGACCGCTACCGCCGAGGCATCGCCAGTGGCGGGCTCGCCCGTTGCCGCGATCTGCTTCCCGAAGCGGTGCTGGTTGCACGCGTGAAGCCGGGCAACACCGCCTCCGAGGCCCTGTTCGCGCATGCCGGCTACCGTCGTCGCGACGGCTGGTTGATCCATGGACCGGCATCGGAGGAAAGAGGGCGATGAGCGCAGAGACGGTCAGCATCGCCGGCCGGCCGATCGGGCCCGGCCACCCGCCCTACGTCATCGCCGAGATCTCCGGCAACCACAACGGTGATTTCGGTCGCGCTATCGCCCTGATCGAAGCGGCGAAGGCGGCCGGCGCCAACGCCGTCAAGCTGCAGACCTACACGGCCGATACCCTGACCATCGACCACGACGGCCGGCTGTTTCGCATCGACGGCGGCCCGTGGCATGGCAGCACGCTCTATCGTCTCTATCAGCGGGCCCACACCCCCTGGGAATGGCACGGGGCGCTGTTCGCGCGCGGCCGAGAGCTCGGCATCCCGGTGTTCAGCACGCCGTTCGATGCCACCGCGGTCGACTTCCTGGAGACGTTCGACCCGCCGGCCTACAAGATCGCCTCGTTCGAGGCGACCGATCTGCCGCTGATCGAGCGGGTCGCGGCGACCGGCAGGCCGCTGATCCTGTCCACCGGCCTGGCCAGCCGCGGCGAGATCCGGGAGGCCGTCGCCACCGCCCGCGCCGGCGGCTGCGCCGACCCGGTGCTTCTGCACTGCGTCAGCGGCTATCCGACCGACCCCGCCGACGCCAACCTCAGGACGATCGCCGACTTGGCGGCCGGCTTCGGTGTCGTCGCCGGCCTCTCCGATCACACCCTCGGCACCGCGGTCGCCACCGCGGCGGTGGCCTTGGGCGCCGCGATGATCGAGAAGCACCTGACCCTGGCCCGCGCCGACGGCGGGCCCGATGCCGGGTTCTCGCTGGAGCCGGCCGAATTGAGAGCACTCTGTGACGACTGCCGCACCGCCTGGCGGGCGCTGGGGCGGGTCGACTACCGGCGGAAGCCCTCGGAGAAGGCGAGCGCGGCGTTCCGGCGCTCGTTGTTCGTCGTCGCCGACATCGCCGCCGGCGAGACCTTCAGTGCCGCAAACCTGCGTTCGATCCGCCCCGGCCACGGGCTGCCGCCCAAGCATCTGCCGTCGATCCTCGGCCGCCGTGCCGTCCGGCCGCTGCGGCGCGGCACCCCGCTCGCCTGGGACATGGTCGCTCCCTGAGGCGGCCGAGACGGCGACGGGCGATCCCCGGCGGCAGGACGACCCGCGAGGTCACGCCGGTTCCGCTTCGGCGCGGTCCAGGGCCTCCTGGGCCTCGATCCAGGCCTCTTCGGCGGCCGCGAGATCCTTCTCCAGCTCGCCAAGCCGCATCCTGACGTCGATCAGCCTGCCGCTGTCGCCCTGGTAGAGGGCGGGATCGGCCATCGCCTCGGTCAGCTTCGCTCTCTCCGTCTCCAGGCGGTGGACGGCGGCCTCCGCTTGCCGGAGGCGTTTCTTCAACGGCGCCAGCACCTGGCGGCGCTCCGCAGCCTCGCGGCGCTGCCGGCGCCGGTCGGGAGCAGCGGCGGCACCGTCGGTCGTCGCCACGCCGGCGCGGTCGTCGCCGGCCAGCAGCAACCCGCGATAGTCCTCGAGGTCGCCGTCGTAAGGGGTGACCCGGCCGTCGGCGATCAGCCAGAACCGCTCGGCGGTCAGTTCGATGACGTGCGGATCGTGGGCGACGATGACGACGGCGCCGCGGAACTCGCCGAGCGCCTGGATCAGGGCCTGGCGCGACTCGACGTCGAGGTGGTTGGTCGGCTCGTCCAGCAGCAGGACGTGCGGGGCGTCGCAGCTCATCAGCGCGAACAACAGCCGCGCCTTCTCGCCGCCGGACAGGTCTGCGATACGGGTGTCGGCCCGTTGCTGGGTGAAGCCGAAGCGGCCGAGATGGGCCCGCAGCTTCACCTCCTGCTCGCCGCGCCGCCGGCGGCCCAGCTCGATGACCGGGGTGGCGTCCAGGTCGAGTTCGTCGGCCTGGTGCTGGGCGAAATAGCCGACCCGCAGCTTGCCCGAGCGGACGACGCTGCCGGCCAGCGGCTCCAGCCGTCCGGCGAGCAGCTTGATCAGCGTCGACTTGCCGTTGCCGTTGGCGCCGAGAAGCGCGATGCGGTCGTCGGCATCGAGGCGAAGCGACAGCTCGCCCAGCACCGGTCGGCCGTCGTAGCCGATCGCGACATCGTCGAGGGCATAGAGCGGCGGCGGCAGCGGTTCGGGGTCCGGGAAGGCGAAGGTGACGTCATACGCGTCGGGACGTTCCGGGATCGGCTCCATCCGCTCCAGCATCTTCAGGCGCGACTGGGCCTGGCGGGCCTTGGTCGCTTTGTAGCGGAAGCGCTCGACGAAGGCGCGGATGTGGGCGCGCTGGACCTCCTGCTTGGCGCGCAGCTTGTCGTCGAGCGCGAGCCGCATCGCGCGCGTGCGCTCGAAGCGGTCGTAGCCGCCCGCGTAGAGGGTCAGCTTGCCGCCCTCGAGGTGGAGGATCTCGCCGACCGCGCGGTTGAGCAGATCGCGGTCGTGGCTGACCAGCAGCACGGTACCCGGGTAGCGGCGGAGGTAATCCTCCAGCCACAGGGTCGCTTCCAGATCGAGATGGTTGGTCGGCTCGTCCAGCAGCAACAGATCGGGGCGGGTGAACAGCAGCGCCGCCAGCCCGACCCGCATTCGCCAGCCGCCGGAGAACTCGCGGCACGGGCGCCGCTGGTCGGCTTCCGCGAAGCCGAGGCCGGCGAGGATGCGCGCGGCACGGGCGCGGGCGGTATGGGCGTCGCGGTCGCGGAGCTGGGCGTGAAGCTCGGCGATGCGATGGGGATCGCGGGCGCTCTCGGCCTCGGCGGTGAGCGCCGCCAGTTCGCGGTCGGCGGCGAGCACGGTGTCGATCAGGCTCTCGGGACCGCCCGGCGCCTCCTGGCGGGTCATCCCCACCCGCCAGCGCGACGGTGTCTCGATGCGGCCGCCGTCCGGCTCCACCTCGCCGGCGATCAGCCTGAGCAGCGTGGTCTTGCCGCAGCCGTTGCGCCCGACCAGGCCGACCCGGTGGCCGGGATTGACGGCCGCGTCCGCCCGGTCGAGCAGCACCCGCGCCCCGATCCGATAGGTGAGATTGTCGATGCGCAGCATGGCCCGCCGTTTAGCACGGCCGCCCCGATCGCAACAGGCCGCTCGCTGCCGCTTCCCACGGTCGGCGCCACCCTCAGGCCAACGCCGCCGGCAATGCGTGGCTGATGGCGGACACCACCGGCAAGGGGCACACCGCCGGGGTCGTCTCCGAAGGCCCGGTCGACGCCGTCGTCATCCGGCTCGCGCAGGATCGGGCGCGTCTGATCCTGGGTGGGTGGCCCGGCTCTGCGAAGCGGCCATCTGTGAGCGACCGGCGGAGGATGACCGACCATCAGAATTCTGAGGAGAGCAGCCCGCTGGGCGGTGCGCCTTGCAATGGAGGACGACGACGCGCTCGCAATGGCCGAGCAAACCGAGGTCTGATCGGCCAACTCCGTGATCATAGTTTGCTGACGTGACCTCTAGCAGTCGCTATTCGGCAAACGAGCGTTGGAGAAGCCGGCCAAGTCCGCTGTCAATGAAGTGGACGGCTCCCACTGGCGCCAGGCGGTCGCGGCTAAGCAGCTTCGTCGTCGGCGAACACCTCGAAATGACGCGGGCTTTCGAGGCGATGGCCTTGTCCCGCCTTGACGAGCTCGCCCGTGCATTTGACCTTGAGGCGTTCGTCATGGGCGCGCACGGCGTCGCTGTAGTTGTTCGGCCCCAGCCGCACCCCGATGCGCCGCATGTGGCCCTCGACGATTCCCTCGATCGTCACGTCCCCTTCCGTTGCCTGCGTCCCGCGGTGGAGCCGGGTCACGAAGCCTTCGACCTCGAAGTCCTCGACCGGCGCGGTATCCCGGAAGTGCCGGGCGGCTTCGACGATGATTGGGATGCTGTCGCTGCCGAGCAACACGCGTGCGGGCGCCTTTCCCTTGACCGGCCTCGTTCGTGACCAGGACACCTCGACATCGAGCGCCCCGCCCGGGCTCACTTCCGCCAGCCCCACGACGGCATCGCACAGGTTTGCGGACACGCCGCGGCCGACAGCTTCCGTGAACGGCGCCATATCTCCGTTCATCGCCGCACGCCGTGCCGCCTCGTCGAGGGCGGCAAGTGCCGCCACCAAAGTCCGGGTCACTTGCCGCTCGTAGGGCTCTACCGGCTCCTTCGGAAGTAGCTCTCCCTGTGCCGCCTTGAGCTCCGGGGCAACCGGGGACAGGATCGTCAGCACATAGCTGCCCTGCTCCGTTTGACCCATGCGCACCTGCCGAACGTAGTCCATCGCTTGCTGCGGCTTCCTCTTTGCGTAGAAGGCCCGCTTCTCGAGGGCGGCGCAGGCCGCGGAAAGCATCATGTCGCGGCTGCGCTCGACGAAGCTCACCGCTTGGTCGAGTGGCAGTGTACCATTCTCCGCGGAATGGCTCGCTGCCCGAACGCGGACCAGATCTGCGGTGGTCGTCATCACATCGCGCAGGACCTCCAGCTCGGAGCGACGCTCCGCCATCGCGAGCGTCTGCAGGAGCTCACCCATGCGCAACGCGTAGTCGGCCAGGTCGCGCCTCATGGGAAGCGTGACATCGAACTCCTCGCCGTCCTCGACCGCATGCAGCCACAGGCTCCCCTTGCCATCGAGATCGGCCTCCTTGTACCAGCCCCTTGCGCGCAAGTAAGCGGCCATTTCCAGAGGTTTCACGGCGCTCAAGACGGTCGGGTCGCGCACCTCAACCTTCATAGGGCACCTCCCTTGTTTATTGTGTGCATCATCTGGCGGACCGCTTTCGGTGTCAGCAAATTTCTTCGCGGAACGGAAACCGTCACCGAAGTCTCATTGTCGCTCTCGGGTTCTCCCGCGAGCGAAACCCAATATCCGCAACGTCTGAGGACAAGCCCTTCCGTGGTCAGCGAGAGCCAATTCTCTATCTTTTCCGGCACTGTCACGAGGACAAGAATGCGCGGCGCCAGGACATTTGTCAGAATGAGATCGCTATAATTCTTTTTCTTTAACGCATAGCGGATGACATCGCCGGGCGCGTCGTCCGTCGAGATCGTCTTCATCTGCACATCGAGCTTCGGCCTGCACCTGAGCCTGCATGAGAGGGTCCAGTCGACACTGTCATCGTCCGGCCGGGGCCGAGATGCGGCGCAGCCGGCAACACTGGCGACCGCGAGCAGGAAGGCATCGCCGAAACTTTCCTGTTGAGCCGTTCGCGCCATGCCGAGGTAGGGCGGCGTGCCGTTTTCTGCGTTCATTGCCATCTCACTTTCCGCATGCCGTCATCGGCCGCGCGGCTTTCGCCGGGCGATGAGCCTTGCAGTCCCCCTATCGGACGAAGACCGGCAGGAGGTGGCATGAACCGTCATGCGTGCTCGCATCGTGATGACCCATCCCCACTGAGGAGTCCGATTCGAATCTAGTATACCGTAAGCGTCGGAACCACCAGGGGCGTGCCGGCGGAAGTTGGTTGGGATTCCCCAGCCGGCCACTGCGGCCTGGGGCGAAGCCGATCAAGTCCGCCTTCTGCCGATCCGCGTCGATAGGGCCTCGCTTCGTTTTGTCCGCATTCTTCGATGGCGAACGCGACCCGGCGCCGATGGTCGGACTCGGCATCGGTTCGGATGGGACCGATGACCGAACCGAGGTGGGCGGCTTGGGCACGGTCGTCTTGGCGGGCGGGGATCGCGGCGGGGCGGTTGGCGACGGCGGAAAGGAAAAAAGTCCTTGATACGCCGCCGGCGGGGGGATACACGAAGGGTGACAAGCTGTTGGACATCGTGGATCGAGAGCGGCCGCCGCGCGAGCCGCAGGGCGGCACCGGCCGTGGGCCACAAGTAGCTGGGAAGAAAGACGTTTTCTTGGGTTTTGACGACGTGCTGACGACTTTTGACGATTTTTGACGATGTCGCGCCCCGGCCGGGCGGCGGACCCGGTCGCGATCGGGGGGCGGTCTCGTTGCCGATCAAGGACTTGCCGACGGGTGCGATCGCGAAATGAAGGGGTATAGAAAGCCGTTTGAGATCAATGGCTCGCGGGCAGTTTCGACGACTTTCGACGATTTTTGACGATGGTTGCGACGCCCGCTCCGGGCCGTTCGCCGTCAAGGCGTTGGCGCCGGCTCGCGGCGCCGCGATCGTCGCCGCCGACCCCTGGCGCCGCTCGGGGATGCGAGGCGGCGGCCGACGTCGGGGTTCCCGGTGTGGCCCGGTGGCGGTTCCGGGCCCCGCAGAAGGCCCCGAAGCGGGGTCTCGGTCCTTGTTCTCGGTGGCGCGCCCGGCGGGATTCGAACCCACGACCCCAGGATTAGGAATCCTGTGCTCTATCCGGCTGAGCTACGGGCGCCCGC
>JBHJOP010000016.1:0-20122 GCA_050329575.1 Rhodospirillales bacterium
AGCGAGCGGCTGCGGGCTCCGGGATCATCTCGATCGCGTAGCACGGACACTGCTCGTAACAGACCGCGCACCCGGTGCAGAGATCGTAGTTGTACTTGTAGCGCTTTCCGGGGCCGAGCTTGATGATCGCATCCTCGGGACAGGCGCCGTAGCAGCCGTCGCATTCGAAGCAGTTGCCGCACGACAGGCAGCGCTTGGCCTCGTAGACCGCCTCCTTCTCGCTCAGTCCCGCAACCACCTCCTCGAAGGACGTCTTGCGACGGATCAGATCGGCATGGCTCTGCGGCCGTTGGGCGGCGTCGGTGTAGAACCACAGGTGCAGCTTCTCGAAACTGGCGATCGCGTGCTTCGCAGGCTTGCTGTAGGTCTCGCCACGTAGGAAGGCGTCGATGTTGCGTGCCGCCTTCTTGCCGTGGCCGACGGCGATGGTCACCGTGCGCTCGGAGGGCACCATGTCGCCGCCCGCGAACAGGCCCGGATGGCCGGTCATCATGTTCTCCGAGACGATGACGGTCCCGTCCTTCTGGAACTCGACGCCCGGCACCCTGCGCAGGAACCCGGTGTCGGTGTCCTGTCCGAGTGCCAGGATCAGATCGTCGGCCTCGATCGTCTCGAACTCGCCGGTCGGCTGCGGCCGGCCGTTCTTGTCGACCTCCATGACTTCGACCGTGAACTTGGTCTCCTCGATCGACTTGATGGTCCGCAGCCAGTGGATCTTGACGCCTTCCTCCATCGCCTCGTCGGCTTCGAAGGTGTGGGCGGGCATGTGCTCGTAGTCGCGCCGGTAGATGATCAGCGGCTCGTGGCCGAGCCGCATGGCGACCCGGGCGGCGTCCATCGCCGTGTTGCCGCCGCCGTAGATGGCAACCCGGCGGCCGAGCTTCGGCGGCGTTCCGGTCTCCACGTCTCGCAGGAACGAGACCGCGTCCAGAACCTTGCCGGCGTCGCGGGCGGGGATTTCGGTCCGCTTCGAGAGATGGGCGCCGACGGCGACGAACACCGCGTCGAACCCCCCCCTCTCCTTCTCGGCGACCAGATCCACGACCTTGTGGTTGAGGACGATCCTGACGCCCATGTCGACGATCCGCTTGATCTCGCCGTCGAGGACGTCGCGCGGCAGACGATAGGCGGGGATACCGAAATGCATCATGCCGCCGGCCATCGGCCCGGCCTCGTGGATCTCGACGCTGTGGCCCAGCCGGGCCAGATGATGAGCCGCCGACAGGCCGCTGGGGCCGGCACCGACGATCAGCACCCGCTTCCCCGACGGTGCCGCGTCGATGCGCGCCGTCCAGCCCTCCTTGAGCGCGCTGTCGCCGAGGAAGCGCTCGACGGCGTGGATGCTGACGGTGCCGTCGAGGCTGTTGCGGTTGCAGCTGCTCTCGCACGGATGGTAGCAGACGCGACCGTGCACCGCCGGCATGGGATTGTCCTGCAGGATGGTCTGCCACGCCTCCTCGAACCGGCCGGCCTGCGCATGAGCGAGCCAAGCCTGGATGTCCTCGCCGGCCGGGCAGGCGTTGTTGCAGGGAGGAAGCAGATCGACATAGACCGGCCGACGGGTTCGCAGCGGACCCGCCATGGTGCTCTTGTGACTGAGGTCGGGCCGGCGAGCCAGGTCAGCGCGTTGTTCGGTCATGGTGATGTCTTTCCTCCTCTGCGGCCCCGACGGACATGGGCGTGCGTGACTGCGTGCGGGGCGGTCGACTCTCGTCCTATCGGAACAGTGTCACAGTGGATCGGATCATCCCGGATTACGGATATAAGGCGGGCGATCCACAACCGACGTTCGTGCGCCTCTTGAAGGGCGATCATCATTGCAGCACGCTGTCTGCGGCATAGCGCATCGGATCGGCGATTTCAACCCGTACAGATTTAAGGGCTTTGCCTCGCGAGCGGTCGCCCCGCCGCCGGCGCGGCGGCGAACCGGGGCTTCGGCCTTTACTCCCCGCCGTCGGCGGGGCAGCCTGGGGAACGATCGCCGGGAGCGAAGAGGAGACCGGAGCCGATGACAGGAAGCGTGTGGCACGTGGCGATGGCGACGCTGGCGTTCGTCGGCAGCCATTTCGTGCTGTCCAGTCCGCCGCTGCGCGGGCCGCTGGTCGCCCGCCTCGGCGAACGGCCGTTTCTCGCCCTCTATTCGCTGCTGGCGGTGGCGCTGATCGTGTGGACGGCGGCCGCATACAACGATGCTCCGTTCGTCGAGGTTTGGACGCCGCCGACCGGCCTCCGGCACCTGTCGCTGGGCGTGATGCCGTTCGCCTGCATCCTGGTGGTTGCCGGGCTCACCACCGCCAATCCTTCGGCCGTCGGAACCGACGGCCGTGCCGTCGCCGCCCGTGGGCCGCGGGGCATCCTCAGGGTGACCCGACACCCCGTGATGTGGGGGTTCGGCCTGTGGGGGATCTCGCACCTGCTCGCCAACGGCGATGCGGCCGGGATCATCCTGTTCGGGGGCATGACGATCCTGGCGCTCGCCGGCGCTCGGGCGATCGACGCCAAGAAGTCCCTGGGCGACGAGCCGTCGTGGAAGGCGTTCTGCGACCAGACCTCATTCTGGCCGTTTGCCGCCGTTCTCTCCGGCCGCACGCGGCTCGGTCTGGCCGAGATCGGCTGGTGGCGGCCGGCGCTCGGGATCGCCCTCTATGTGGGTCTGCTCGCCACCCACCCATGGCTGTTCGGCGTCGATCCCTGGCCGTTGTGAACGCCGTCAGCGGTCGTCGGGGAGGGTGAAGATCTCGTGCGGTTCGCGAACGCCGCGGAGCGCATGGAAGCCGAGCGAGACCAGCCGCTCCCCGACCAGGCGGGCCAGTTCGGCCGAGATCAGCACCGGTCGGTGCAGGGATCGGCACAGATCCTCGAGCCGTGCCGCCTCGTTGACGGCCGGTCCGATGACGGTGAAGTCCAGGCGCTCGGGGATCCCGATGTTGCCGTAGAGGACGTCGCCGAGGTGCAGCGCGATGCCGTACCCGAGCGGCGGCTCGCCGCGGTCGCCGCGGCGCCGGTTGAGCTCGGCCATCCGGCCCATCGCGTCCCGCGCCGCGGCGATCGCTCGCCCGCAGGCGCCGGTGTGCTGCGGGCACAGTTCCGGCCGGTCACTGACGGCGTCGATCGGGAAGATGCCGATCACCGCGTCGCCGAGGAACCGCAGCACCTCGCCCTGGTGGTCGACGACGGCGCCGGCGATGCACCCGAAGAAGTCGTTGAGCAGCGCGAGGTAGTCCTCCCGCGGCATGCCGTCGGCGAGCGCGGTCGAGCCGCGCAGGTCGCTGAACCAGATCGCCGCATGGATGTTCTCGCCGTCGCCGCGCCGGATCTTCCCCTGAAGAACCCGCTCCCCGGCCTGCCTGCCGAGGTAGGTCTCGAGGATGGTCCGCGCGGTGCGCCTGAGGGCATGCACCTCGAGCAGGCGGGCAAGGACCGGCAGCATGCCGTACACCATCTCCAGGTCCACCGTCGTGAAGCCGCCCGGACGGTCGGTGGCGAGCGTAATGGCGTTGATCCGGTCATCCGAGAACACCACCGGCAGCGCGACGTAGTCGGTGGCCCCTTCGGCCCGCAGCTCCTCGAGGACCGGGAAGTCGAGCGGCGTCTCGGCGCCCTCGAGACGTCGGCGGACGGCCCCGGCACCCTGGAAAATCGGCGCGTAGGGGCTGCGCAGGTAGCGCTCCTCGCGGAGGATGTCGTGGGACGGCGTGATCTCTTCGATCTGGTCGCGGCCGCGCTGCCAAGCATAGACGGTCCCGACGTATTGGGGATGGAGGGTGCGGATGTTGACCCGCAAGCGATAGACCGGGAGAGCGAGCGCGACCAGCCGCTCCGCCAGTCGCTGCACCAACTCGCCCGGCAGGCGGATGCTCCAGCCTTCGGTCAGCAGCCAGTCGACGAGCGGGTTGGAGCAGGGCGACGGGGCGCCGATCGCGGTCGCTGCCGGTTTCAGCTGGGTGACGGGGGTCAAAGCGCGCTTTCCCGATCGGTTGCGGACTGCGAAGATATGGGGCGCAGCCGGAGCTGCGGCCAGGGGGCGTGCGCCGACGTCCGGCGCCGGGAGAGGGCGGAGCCGTGCCGATCATCGAGGACATCGCCCGACGCCGAGAGGAGATGACCGCCTGGCGCCGTCATCTGCACGCCCGTCCCGAGCTCGCGTTCGAGGAGCGCCTGACGGCCGCCTTTGTCGCCGATCGTCTCGCCGAGTTCGGCCTCGACGTCCACCGTGGCCTCGCCGGCACCGGCGTCGTCGGCACCCTGAGCAGCGGCGATGGCCCGGCGATCGCGCTGCGCGCCGACATGGACGCCCTCCCCATCGAGGAGGCCAACGACTTCGCCCACCGCTCGGCCCATCCCGGCCGGATGCACGCCTGTGGACACGATGGCCACAGCGCGATGCTGCTCGGCGCCGCCCGTTTCCTCGCCGAGACGCGGCGGTTCCGCGGCACCGTCCACTTCGTCTTCCAGCCCGCCGAGGAGAACGAGGGTGGCGCCCGCCGGATGGTCGAGGAGGGGCTGTTCGAACGGTTCCCGGTGCGCGCCGTCTACGGCATGCACAACTGGCCGGGGCGGCCGGCGGGATCGATCGCGGTTCGCCCCGGGCCGATGATGGCGGCGTTCGACACCTTCGAGATCGCCGTCGCCGGTCACGGCGCGCATGCGGCGATGCCGCATCTCGGCTGCGATCCGGTGGTCGCCGCCGCGGCGATCGTCGGCGCGTTGCAGACGGTGACCAGCCGGGCCGTGGACCCCCTCGACTCCGCGGTGGTTTCGGTGACCCAGTTCCATGCCGGTGACGCCTGGAACGTGATTCCCGAGCGGGCGCTGTTGCGCGGGACCGCGCGGGCGCTGCGCCCGGAGGTGCAACAGGCGATCGAGGCCGGCGTGCGCCGAGTCGCCACGGGCGTCGCCGCCGGCTTCGGAGCCGACGCGGCCGTGCACTACGAACGCCGCTATCCGCCGACCGTCAACGACCCGGCGGAAACCGAGCGCGCGGCGGCGGCGGCGGTGGCGGTGGTCGGCCGGGAGAATGTCGACCGCGATCCGATGCCGAGCATGGGCTCGGAGGATTTCGCCTTCATGCTGCGCGAGAGACCCGGCTGCTACGTTTGGATCGGCAACGGCCCGGGCGAGGGCGGCTGCACCCTGCACAACCCCCGCTACGACTTCAACGACGCCATCCTGCCGGTCGGCGCCAGCTACTGGGCGACGCTGGTCGAGCTGGTGCTGGCATGAGGCGGACGGTCGGCGACGGATCGGCGGGACGGTCGGTCGTCAACGCGGTGCGATGATCAGCGCGCCGACGACCAGCCCGACGAGCGCGAGGATCATCAAGGCGCCGAGCAGCCGGCGCTTCCACATCGGCGTCTCCGGCCCCCATTGCTGTTCCAGGCGCCGTTCCATCTCGGCCTCGTGCGGATCCCGGTCGTTCACCGTCGTCTCCCGTCGCCGTTCCCGGGACGGTAGCTGTTTTCGCCGTCGTGCGAAAGTCCGCAGGCGCCGCCGGGCGCCGCGCCGTGGCGGGTTGCGGCGGCTGCAGTGTCGGGTTGCACGAAACGCGCTTGCGGCGGTGCGGCAGGCGGACTAGGGTTCGTGCCGCCATGACGCACTGCAGCAACAAGGATGGTCCGCGGTTGGTCCACGACGCCGGCACCGCTGGCGAGACGAAGGGTGCGACCGTTCGGCGCGAATCGTCCGCGGCGGCGGACGTGCCCCCGTCCGCCGGCATCGCCGGGTGGGTGGGCTTTGCGTCTCTCAACGTCGAGGCGATGGCGATGTCGCGCTCCATCCTGCTGCGCGGTGCCCGGGCCCTCGGGATGGCGTCGGCAGGGGTCGTCCTGATGTCGCTGGAGCAGGCCTTGGCCGTTCCCCACGGGCTGGCGCGATGTCGATCCGCGGCGGACTGGGTCGGATTTCAGGGCAAGGTGCTGCGGCTCGCCACCGGGCGCATGCTGGGCACGGCCGCCATGCTGTCGGAGATGGCCCTGCAGGTGGCCGACGACGCGGCCGTTCCGTTGCGCCGTCGCATCGAGGCGACGGTCGGCGAAGTGCTCCGAGAATCGGCGGCCTGATCCGCCCCCCTTGGCTCAGGTCCCGAGAAGGCGCCCGGCGGCCCCCCCGCCGGGCGCCGTTGTTTTCGGTCGCCGTTTTTTCCGCCGATCGTGCTGCCGGGTTTTGTCGCCGGGAAAAAGCGAATATATTTGAGGTCGACTGCGGATGCGCGGCGTGAGCGCCCTGCGATGGAAGGCGATCGCGGATGAGGAAACGAACACGGCGATGAGCGGCTCCGATAAGCGCAAGACCGGTAGCGTGCCCTCGACCGGGGTCGTCACCAAGGCCCGGCCGAAGACGAAGAAGCCGTCGATGTACAAGGTGTTGATGCTGAACGACGACTACACGCCGATGGAGTTCGTCGTCTACGTGCTCGAGCGCTTTTTCGGCAAGGGACACGAGGAGGCGGTGCAGATCATGTTGCACGTCCATCAGCGCGGGGTCGGGGTCTGCGGCGTGTTCACCTACGAGGTCGCGGAGACCAAGGTCAACCAGGTCATGGAGACGGCGCGCCAGCATCAGCACCCGCTCCAGTGCACGATCGAGAAAGAGGGAAGCGAGTGAGGGGCTGTCATGCTGTCACGTAATCTCGAGCAGACGCTGCACCGGGCGCTGGCCCTCGCGACCGAGCGCGGTCACGAATACGCCACCCTTGAACATCTGCTGCTGGCGTTGGTAGAGGACCAGGACGCGGTTCCGGTGATGCGGGCCTGCGGCGTCGACATCACCCAGTTGCGCCACGATCTCGCGCAGTTCGTGGATCAGGAGCTGGACAGCCTGCGGTCGGCGGGGACGAACGATCCCAAACCCACCGCCGGCTTCCAGCGGGTGATCCAGCGCTCCGTCATCCACGTGCAATCCTCGGGACGCGAGGAGGTGACCGGCGCCAACGTGCTCGTCGCGCTGTTCTCCGAGCGCGAGTCGCATGCCGTCTACTACCTGCAGATCCAGGACATGAGTCGGCTCGACGCCGTCAACTACATTTCGCACGGGATCGCCAAAGTGCCGGGCGAAACCCGCCGGCGCACCGTCCACGGCACCGACGAGGATACGGGGGCTGAAAAGATGGTCCGCAAGGGTCACGAGGCGCTCGAGGCCTACTGTGTCGATCTCAACCGCAAGGCGTCCGAGGGCCGGATCGACCCGCTGATCGGCCGCGACGCGGAGATCGAACGGACGATCCAGATTCTGTGCCGCCGCAACAAGAACAACCCGCTGTTCGTCGGCGACCCCGGCGTCGGCAAGACCGCGATCGCCGAGGGACTGGCGTGGCGGATCGTTCGCGGCGAGGTCCCGGAGGTGCTGCGCGATGCCACCATCTACGGGCTCGACATGGGCGCGCTGCTCGCCGGCACCCGCTATCGCGGCGATTTCGAGGAGCGGCTGAAGGGCGTGATCTCGGAGCTGGAGCAGATCCCGGGCGCGGTGCTGTTCATCGACGAGATCCACACCGTGGTCGGTGCCGGCGCCACCAGCGGCGGGTCGATGGATGCCTCCAACATCCTCAAGCCCTCGCTGGCTTCCGGCAATCTGCGCTGCATGGGCTCGACCACCTACAAGGAATACCGCAACCACTTCGAGAAGGACCGGGCGCTGGTCCGCCGCTTCCAGAAGATCGATATCTACGAGCCCTCGGTCGAGGACACGGTGAAGATCCTGCGCGGCCTCAAGCCGTACTTCGAAGGTCATCACAAGGTCCGCTACACCGCCGAGGCCCTGCGGTCGGCGGTGGAGCTGTCGGCGCGCTACATCAACGACCGCAAGCTGCCGGACAAGGCGATCGACGTGATTGACGAGGTCGGTGCGGCGCGGATGCTGCTGCCACCCCATCGCCGCCGGACCACGGTGACGGTCCGCGACGTCGAGGAAGTGGTGGCGAAGATCGCCCGGATCCCGCCGAAGAGCGTCTCCAGCGACGACCGCAAGGCGCTGCAGACGCTGGAGCGCGACCTCAAGACGGTGGTGTTCGGCCAGGACGTGGCGATCGGCGCGCTCTCCAGCGCCATCAAGTTGGCCCGTGCCGGCCTGCGCGAACCGGAGAAGCCGATCGGCTGCTATCTGTTCTCGGGCCCCACCGGCGTCGGAAAGACCGAGGTGGCACGCCAGCTCGCCCACGTCCTCGGCATCGAGCTGGTGCGGTTCGACATGTCCGAGTACATGGAGCGCCACAGCGTCTCGCGGCTGATCGGCGCCCCACCGGGCTACGTCGGCTTCGACCAGGGCGGGTTGCTGACCGATGCCATCGACAAGCAGCCGCACGCGGTGCTGCTGCTCGACGAGATCGAGAAGGCCCACCCCGATCTGTTCAACATCCTGTTGCAGATCATGGACCACGGCAAGCTCACCGACCACAACGGCAAGAGCGTCGATTTCCGCAACGTCGTGCTGATCATGACCACCAACGCCGGCGCCGCCGATCTCGCCAAGCCGGCGATCGGCTTCGAGCGGGAGGCACGGACCGGCGACGACATCGAAGCGATCGAGCGGATGTTATCGCCGGAGTTCCGCAACCGCCTCGATGCGATCATCCAGTTCGCGAGCCTGCCGCCGGAGGTGGTCGGGCGGGTCGTCGACAAGTTCGTGATGCAACTCGAGGCCCAGCTCGCCGACCGCCAGGTGATCATCGAACTCGCCGACGAGGCCCGCCGCTGGCTGGCGGAGAAGGGATACGACCAGCGGTTCGGCGCCCGGCCGCTGGTGCGGGTGATCCAGGAGCACATCAAGAAGCCGCTGGCCGAGGAGCTGCTGTTCGGCAAGCTCGAAAAGGGCGGGGTGGTGCGGGTGACGATCGAGAGCGGCAGGCCGGTCTTCGCGTATCTGGAGACGACGGCGCCGGTGCCGCCGCCGAAGCGGCGCAAGAACCGATCGCCGGTGCCGGCCCGCTGACCGACGTGAACCGAACCGGCGGCGATCCGGCGAACCGTCGTTCGGGGGGGGGGGAAGGAATGCTCTCGGACTTCCTGAAGGGGACGCGGGTCCTCGATCTCAGCCAATACCTGCCGGGGCCGTTCGCGACGCGGCTGCTGGCCGACATGGGCGCTGACGTCGTCAAGGTCGAGCCGCCGGCCGGCGATCCGCTGAAGACCCTCGATCCGGAGGGCAAGAGCGGCTCGTCGCCGTTCTATGCGATGATCAACGCCGGCAAGACGGTGGTCACCGTCGATCTCAAGACAGGGGCCGGCGAGACGGCGTTCGCGGCGATGGTCGAGCGTGCCGACGTGCTCCTGGAATCGTTCCGCCCCGGCGTTCTCGACCGGCTCGGCTTCGGAGCACAGCGGCTGAACGCGCTCAATCCGCGGCTGATCCACTGCGCCCTGTCGGGGTTCGGCCAGACCGGTCCCTACCGACTGGTCTCCGGACACGACATCGGCTACGTGTCGATGACCGGCGGGCTCAGCGTATCGGGCTCCCGCGACGCCCCGACGATCACCTATCCGCCGATCGCCGACCATGCCGGCGCGATGCAGGCGGCGCTCACCATCGTTGCCGCGCTGTTCGCCCGTGCCCGCGGCGGCGGCGGCGCCGTTCTCGACATCAGCCTGACCGAATCGCTCCTGTCCTGGCAGGGGCCCGGGCTGACGATGCCACCGCCGCGCGGCGAGGGGGTGATCAACGGCGGCGCCGCCTTCTATCAGATTTACCGCACCGGCGACGGCCGCTTCGTCTCGCTGAGCCCGCTGGAGCCGAAGTTCTGGGCCAACTTCTGCCGCGCCGTCGACCGCCCGGAGTGGATCGCCCGGCAGTTCGAGCCGATGCCGCAGACGACGCTGACGGGCGAGGTCGCGGCGCTGTTCGCGAGCCGACCGCTCGCCCACTGGGAGGCGGTGCTGGCGGACGCCGACTGCTGCTTCCAGGCGGTCCTCGACTATCCCGAGGTCGCCGTCCATCCGCACATTGCGGCGCGCGGGCTGGTGCGTCGCAGCGACGGCATCGTCGACGTGCTGTTTCCGGCCTACGTCGACGGCCGGCCGCCGCCGCCTAGGCCTCCGCTGAAGCAGGCCGCCGCCGCCGCGGTGATCGCCGCCTGGGGCGGTTGACCGCGCCCCGGGGAACCGGCGGCACGGCTCAGCGGCAGGGATCGTCGCGGATGATCCGTACCGCCGCCGCCCCGATCGTCGGCAGGTCGACCGAAGACTTCGGTCCGACGGTGGCCGACCAGCGGCTGAGCCGGCCGACGACGTCGAGCCGCTCGACCGCCACCTGACGGCAGACGGCGCAGGGATTGACCAACACGACGTCGCCTTCGCGGGTCTCGCCGAACTGCACGCAGGCGGGGGAGCGGGCGGCGGCGGCGCCCTCCCAATCGTCCTCGCCGTCGGCACGCAGCGGCGAGGGCAGCGACAGCACTGAAAGCGCCAGGACGAGGGCGAGGGCGAAGGCGTGGCGGATCATCGTCGGGTCCGTGGTCGGAGCGAGCGCTCGAGGATAGGGCGCGGCCGGTTAACGACCGATGACGGCGGGTCTCAGCGGCGCTCGCGGAACGGTGAGGCATCGGCGAGCAGGCGCATCTCCGCGTCGGCGGCGCGCCGTTCGGAGGCGAGGAAGCGGTCGACCGCCCGCCGGAAGCCGGGATCGGCGATCCAGTGGGCGCTGTAGGTGGGCTGCGGCAGGTAGCCGCGCTGGATCTTGTGCTCACCCTGGGCGCCGGCCTCGACGCGGGCGAGGCCGCGCCCGATCGCGAACTCGATCGCCTGGTAGTAGCAGGCCTCGAAATGCAGGAACCGGAACGGCGCGTCGCATCCCCAGTAACGGCCGTAGAGGGTATCGCGGCCGATCAGGTTGAGGGCGCCGGCGACCGGCCGGCGATCGGCGGTCTCGGCGACCACCAGCATCACCCGGTCGGCCATCCCCTGACCGAGCAGCGAGAAGAACGCCCGCGTCAGATACGCTTGGCCCCACTTGCGGCCGTGGGTGTCGCGGTAGAAGCGAAAGAACGCATCCCAGTGGTGCTCCTCGATCTCGCCGCCGGTCACCGTCCGCAGGCTCACGCCCTGATCGGCGACGGCGGCCCGTTCCTTGCGGATCGCCTTTCGCTTTCGCGAGGAGAGATCGGCGAGGAAGTCCTCGAAGCTGCGGTAGCCGCGGTTCTGCCAATGGAACTGGTGGCCGGCGCGCAGGAGCCAGCCGTCGCGGCCGAGCCGCCGCCACTCGTCCACGGTCGGGAAGGTGACATGCACCGACGAGACCTGAAGCCGCTCGCTGAGGCGGACCATCGCCCGCGCGAGCAGGTCGGCAGTGCCGGACGGCGCATCGGCGGCGGTGAGCAACCGGCGCCCGGCGATGGGGGTGAACGGCACCGCGGCCTGCAGTTTCGGATAATAGCGGCCGCCGGCCCGCTCGTAAGCCTCCGCCCAGCTCCAGTCGAACACGTACTCGCCGTAGGAATGGCTCTTGAGGTAGAGCGGCGCACAGCCGACGACACGGCCGTCGGCGTTGCGGGCGACGAGGTGGCGCGGCATCCAGCCGGTCGCGGCCGCCACCGAGCCCGATTCCTCCAGGGCGCCGAGGAAGCCGTGGCCGACAAAGGGATCGTCGTCGCCGGCGCAACCGTCCCAGGCCGCTCGGTCCACCTCGCCGATCGACGCGAGGACACTCACGGTGTGGGGGTCCCGGCCGTCCGGCATGCGGGTCAGCGTTCCTCCGGTGGCAGCGGGTGGAAGCTCCGCTCTTGAGGTGGGGGCGGACGGCGGCGACGCAAGCGACGGCACTCGCGGTGCGTGGCGTGCGGGATCCACACGCACCGGGATCCGCACGCTCGGTAGGGCGGAGGCGCCGGCGACGGGCGAGAGACCGTTAAAATGCGGCGCGAATTAATTTTCTAGCCTGGCGGTACCTAATGTTATACAAAACACGCAAAAGTAGCATCCTCAGGGGTCGAATGCCATGAAACTGAAGATCGCTTCCATCGTTCTCGCCGTCGCCAATCTGATGATCTGGACCGTGCTGCTCGCCGCCTACGGTTAGCGCCGTCAGACGTTGCGCAGGATCTGGCGGACGCAGGCGATGTCGTCGTCGGAGACCCCGGGCCAGTCGGCGCGGTGCTCTTCGATGGCGGCGAGGTCGACGAGAATGGCCGAGAACGCCTCGTCGCCGTGGGTCGCGTACTTGTGCTCGATGATCCTGAGCAGGCAGGCCTCGATGTCCCTGTTGCGCGACCGGATCCGGCCCTTGCCCCACACCTTGCCCCACAGGTCGAAGCGACGGCGCGCCGCCTTGCGCACGGTTGCCAGCTGGTCGCGAACCAGGTCGAGCAGCGCCGCATAGAGGCGCGCTTCCTCGGCATCGAGCGGTCGCAGGTTCATCGGCGCCCCCCGAGGCGCTTTCGTCTCGACCCGCCGGGCGGTGGCGGGCGGGCGGCCTCGCGAGCGACTAGTTACACCCATTCCGCCCAATCCAGAAGGCCCGATCGGGTTGCGTCCCGGATCGCATTCCGCGGTGACGAGGCCGATCGCGGTCCTGGATGTCACGCTTGCCGATCCCCCGATGCCGAACGGCTCGCCCCAGTCGGCGGCCGATGACCTCACAGGTGGCCGGCACCGCAACGGGGTCTGCGTCATTCCGGTTCGAACTCCGACCACGCGCATGAAGACTCCGCGCGTTTGACACTGTTGATTGTCGTCCTCGATCCTATTACCATTGTTTCCTTACTTCGGCTTTTATTAAGAATGAGAGTCGATTTCAGTCTTGATTTGCGGAAAGGATGTCGATGCTCTAGGGAACCTCTTGCGTCGAAAGGTGAAAGGAAAGGGGGAGGAACGCCGATGAAAGCGCGCGGAAGGTGTGCCGCTGTGGCGGCACTGCTGCTGTCGACCTCGATCGTCACCGAAGGCTCGATGGCCGCCGACGGCACCATGCTCGTCTGTCTCAACACCTACACCAGTCGGCTTCGGGTCGTCGCCGAGGGGGTTGCCTGCCACCGGTGGGAGACCGGGCCGACCGCGCTGGTCGTGGCGCCGACGGGCCCCTCCGGGCCAAAGACGCTGTCGGTCGACTGCGACCAGGGCGGGACGATCGCCGGTGCCCTCGACGCGGCGGGCGCAGGCGACACCATCGAAATCGAGGGGACGTGCCACGAGGTCATCACCCTGCTGCCCCGCCACGACGAGGTTCGCCTCGTCGGGCGAAACGGCGCCGTCATCGACGGGATGCCGCCAACCGGACTGGCCATTCTCACCCACGTCGTCACCGTCCGGGGTGCCCGGATGGTCCGGATGACCGGGCTCACGGTCCGCAACGGCCTCGACGGCCTGCGGGTCGGCCGCAGCGCGAGTGTGCAGGTCGAGAACTGCGCGTTCTCGCAGAACGCCGGACACGGCGTTGCCGTCACCTCCAACGCCTGGGCATCGCTCGTCGCTTCGACGGTGTCGCATAACGACCGCAACGGGGTTCGCATCACCGAGAGCTCGTCGGCGTGGCTCGAGAACAACACGGTCGAGGCCAACGGCGAGAACGGGGTGCAGGTCCTGAACGGGGCCAGCGCGCAACTGGTCGGCAACACGATTCAGTCCAATGCCTTCTCGGGGGTCGACGTCAGCGGCAACTCGGTCGCCGGTCTTTGGGGCGGCAACACGATCCGCGCGAACGCCGACTTCTCGATGTGGCGGGGAGGAATCGGTGTCTACCACAACTCCCATGTCACGATCGGGTTCTCCACCGTCGATGATGTGATCGCCGAGAATCGCGGACCGGGGATCGCTGCCGGCAATTCCAGTTCCGTGTTCATGAACCGAGGGGTCGTGTCGGGCAATCTGAGCAAGCCCATGCTGCTGCCGCGCCCCGTACAACTGGCCGGCCACGGTGTCCGGCTGAACTTCGACTCGTTCCTCCAGATCGAGGGGGAGGTCAGGATCGAGCGCAACGACGGCTACGGCATCTGGTGTTTCGACGCCGAGTCCGGCGCGAACGTGTCGCCGCCCGCCCGGCTCGTCGGCAACGACCTCGGGGGCACCAACTGCTTCGATCCCCGGTGAGCGTCCCCGCGGGTCGGGACGATCGTCATCGCGGCGCGAGCTCGACGGCGTAGGCCGCGACCGGCGGGGCGTCCCTGATCAGGCCGCGCGCCTGCAGGAAGGCGGCGAAGCGGGTGTAGCGGGCCTGGTCGAGGGCGGCCGGCCGCAGCGCCAGGCGCGGCAGGGTGTCGCGCCAGGCACGGCGGTTGAGCTCGTCGTCGAGCGCCGGGTAGGCGGCGACGAAGGCGGCCCACGCATCGTCCGGATGGTTGATCACGTATTGCACCCCGCGCTCGACGGCGTCCAGGAACGGCCTCAGCCGCGGATCCGCCAGCCGGTCGCCCCTCGCGACGACGATCAGTTCGTCATAGGCCGGCACCCCGTGCTCCTCGGGGAAGAACGCCCGCCCGGGTTTGCCGTGGAGGTCGAGCTGGTTGAGCTCGAAGTTGCGGTAGGCGCCGATGACGGCGTCGACCCGCCCCGTAAGCAGCGCCGGCGACAACGCGAAGTTGACGCCGACCAGGGTGACGTCGGCGAGACCGAGGCCATGGGTGGCCAGCATCGCCCCGAGCACCGCGTCCTCGAAGCCGCCGACCGAGAAGCCGACCTTGCGGCCCCGCAGGTCGGCGATCGTGGCGACCGGGCCGTCCTTCAGCACCACCAGCGCGTTGAGCGGCGTCGCCACCAGGGTGCCGACGCGGACCAGCGGCAACCCCTCCGCCACGTGGAGATGCAGCTGCGGCTGATAGGAGACGGCGAGGTCGGCGCGACCGGCGGCGACCAGCTTCGGCGGGTCGTTGGGATCGGCCGGCGCGATCAGCTCGACCGCGAGTCCGGCGGCCGCGAAATAGCCCCGCTCGCGCGCCACCACCAGGGCGGCATGGTCGGGGTTGACGAACCAGTCGAGCATCACCGTCAGCGTGTCGGCCGCCTGAGCGGCCGCGGTCTGGAGCACCAGGGCGATCGCGAGCGCCAGCAGGCGCAATCGGGTCCGTCCGGTCATGGCATTCCTCGTCGTTCGTCGGTGGGGGAGGTGTCGGGCTGCCACGGCAGCGCGCGGCGCAACAGGCCGTCGACGGTGAAGTAGAGGGCGACCGCCATCACGGCCAGCGTCGCCAGGGCGGCGAACATCAGATCGACCTGCATGCGGGCGTTGGCGTGCAGCATCAGGTAGCCGAGGCCGGCGCTCGCCCCCACCCACTCGCCGACCACCGCCCCGATCGGCGCCACCGCGGTGGCGACGCGGAGCCCCGAGGCCAGCGCAGGCAGCGCCGCCGGGATCCGCACCCGGCGCAACAGCGCCCAGCGGCCGGCGTCCATCGTCCGCGCCAGGTCGATCCAGCCGGGATCGGTCCGCCGCAGGCCGTCGTGAAAGGCGGCGGTCACCGGGAAGTAGATGATCAGCGTCGCCATCGCCACCTTGGAGGCGATGCCGTAGCCGAGCCACAGCACCAGCAGCGGCGCGAGGGCGAACACCGGCACCGCCTGGCTCACCACCAGCACCGGCAGCAGCCACCGCCGGGCGGGGCGGAAGGCGGCCATGGCGAGGGCGCTCGCACAGCCGAGGGCGGTGCCGAGGGCGAGGCCGAGGGCGATCTCGGCGAGGGTCAGGGCGGCGTTGTCGAGGATCAGCGGCCAGTGCGCCGCCCAGGCCGTCGCCACCCGCGCCGGGCCGGGGAGGATGTAGGGCGGGAGCGCGGTGATCGACACCAGCACCTGCCAGCCGCAGACGAGGCCGGCCAGCACCGCCAGCGGGCGCAGGGCCGCCGTCATCCCGCCGCCTCGGCGAGCCGGCGGAGCAGCACCCCCTGCAACTCCAGCACCGCCGGATCGTCGACCCGCCGCGGCGGCGGCCCGGGCGGCCGCAGGGCGTCCCCGACCGTCGCCGGCCGCCCGGCCATCACCCGCACGCAATGGCCGAGCCGGAGCGCCTCCAGGGGGTCGTGGGTGACCAGCAGCACCGTCCGCCCGCCGAGCACGTCGGCCGCCAGCTCCTGCAGGCGCACCCGGGTGATCGCGTCCACCGCCGAGAACGGCTCGTCCATCAGCACCACCGGCCGGTCCTCGAGCAGGGTGCGGCTCAGCGCCGCCCGCTGACGCATGCCGCCCGACAGGGCATCCGGGCGGTCGGCGGCGTTGGCGGCGAGGCCGACGCGGGCGAGCAGGTGGCGCGCCCGCGCGTTCGCCCCGGTCTCGTCGCGCGACCGGCGCAGCCGGTGGCCGAGGACGACGTTGTCGAGCACCGTCAGCCAGGGCAGCAGCAGGTCGCGTTGCGCCATGTAGGCGGCGCGCCCGGCGAGCGGCCGGCGGTCGGAGCAGGTGACGGTGGCGCGGGCGCCGCGGCCGGCCTCGAGACCGAGGATCAGGCGCAGCAGGGCGCTCTTGCCGACCCCGCTCGGGCCGAGCAGACAGGTCCAGCGGCCGCCCTCGAGGGTCAGATCGAGGCCGTCGAACAACGCCGCGCCACCGAAGGCGAGGTGCGCGCCCTGGACGGATACGGAGAACGGAACGGGATCGGGGTCGGCGTCGCCGCGCATCGCTTCCCTTGTCCCTACGCCGGCATGACCCGGATCAGGTTCGCGGGGTCGTCTCCGCTGCGGAGACCTCTCAGCCGGACCGCCGGCTCCCCCCGAGGGTGATGGTTCGATCCGCTGTATGCGCCTTGCGCCCGCGGATGGCAAGGGCGACGATCGGCTGGCGGTGGCGGCCGGCCGGGGCTATAGCAGGATCATGACCTGGACGCGCCGCGCCTTCCTGATCGCGGGCCTCGCCGCCGCAGCGGCCCGCGGTTCGGCCGCCGGCGAGACGGGTGCGTTCCCGCTCTCCCGGCTGGCGATCGAGACCGCCCGCGGCCGGTTCGTCTTCGACGTCGAGGTCGCCGACACCGCGGCCCGGCGCACGCAGGGGTTGCAGGGGCGTCGGGCGCTGGCGCCGAACGCCGGCATGCTGTTCGATTTCGGAACGCCGCAACCGGTGTCGATGTGGATGAAGAACACCCCCCTGCCGCTCGACATGCTGTTCGTCGGCGAGGACGGGGTGATTCTCAACATCGCCGCCGACACCGTCCCCTTCTCGCTGGTGCCGATCGTCTCGGCCGGTCCGGCGCTCGCCGTGCTCGAGGTCGCCGCCGGCACCGCCGCGCGGCTGGGGGTGCGGCCCGGAGACCGCGTCCGCCACCCGATCTTCGCCGCCGGCACCGGCGGGCCGGATCGACGGGGAGGGTGAGCGGCGCGGGCGGCGGATCCGGACGACGCCGAACGGGGCAGACGTTCCGTCGAGGCGGCGATTGATATCGCCGGCCGGATCTGTTAAACGTATCTTGTGCGCTGCACAATTCCCGTTCCGCGGGCGTCGTGCGGTGACGGTGCGAAGGTGACGGAGATCACCGCCGAGGTGGGGAGGGCGTCTTCTGGATGCTGCGCATCAGGAGGGTTCCGTGCCCGCGATCGAATTCACCTCTGACGAGCTCGGCCGGTTCCTGGCGTGGTTCGGGGGCATCTCCGGATCGAAGGCGTGGCGGCGCCGCGAAGGCGGCCACGGCGAGGACGTGCTCGAGATCGTCGTCGTCGGCGCGACCGCGTGTCCGCTGAAGGTGGCGAAGGTCGGCGACGGCCGCTTCCTCGCCACCGGGTTCGACGGCTGGGCGCTGACCGTCAGCGACGATTTCGACGGGTTGCTGGGGATCCTGGCGCGAATGGACTGCCTGTTGCCCCGCGTCGCCGTGGATGAGCGTCGCCCGTCGCCGCGCCCGGTCGGTGCCGGGGCGCTGTACGCCCTCTGAGCGACGGCCCGCCGGACACGTTGCCGGCGCCGCGAAAACTCCATATGGTGGCGGCGGCGGGGAGTGGCGCAGTCTGGTAGCGCATCTGCTTTGGGAGCAGAGGGTCGCTGGTTCGAATCCAGTCTCCCCGACCAGTCCCGTCCGGGCGCCCGCGGCGGAAGCCCGCGGCGAGCGCGGGGCCATCGCCGCCGCGATCGGGGCGCGGGAAATCGGCCAACCCCTTGAATCCGCAGGGGCCGGAGCGGATGCCGGCGGCATCGTCAAAAATCGTCAAAAATCGTCAAAACAGCCTCTAGCCGATTGATTCGGAACGTTTTTCAATTCCCCTTCGTTCCGCATCCGCAACCACCCGCAACGCCTTGATCGGCAACGAAAGTGCCGGCCGCCGGGGCGCGCGTCCGCCGACCGCCGATCGTCATTTATCGTCAAAAGTCGTCACGCTGTCGTCAGACGATCGTCAAAACCGAAAAAAACCCGCTTTTTCTCAACGCGTTGCGCGAAATCACCGCTGCCGCGCCATGCCGTGCGCCCGACGCCGGCCGACGAGGCACGATGTCTCACGACGTCCCACGATGTCCCACGATGTCCTACGATGTCCAAGACCCTTTGTTCCCTATGTATCCGCGCTCCGGCCCAACGGCAAGGTTTATCGTCCTATAATGCGAACGCCGCCGCGCCACCTCGGCCCTCGTTGAACTCGTTGAGACGGTCATGAGCGTCGGACTCCGGAGCAGGCCGGGCGTGGGAGCATCGATCGCCGTCGATCGTGTCCCCGGGGCGTGGTGCAACAGCGGCTGTGCCGACGCGATCTCCGGCGGGTCTGGCCCGAACCCTCGCGCCGGCGTCGGAAGGAGTCCCGATCTGGGACCGATGGTGTAGGGTGAGCGATCCCGATCCCATCGTCCGGGACCGAGCCCATGGAGTTCACCCCGTCGTGAGGGCGGTCGCGAAGATGCTTGGCCTTCTGGCCTCGTGGGGGGTCCTGCTCGGGGCCCTCGCCTGGGGCGCGGCAGCGCTGTGGTTCGACGGGCCGGTGTCCCGGCCGCTGGCGGCCGCGCTGGCCGGGGCCTCCGTGGCGGCCTCGCTGGCGCTGCTGGCGTTGGTGCGGCCGCGGGGGCGCGCATTCGCCGCCGGTGCGGTGCCGTTCGCCGTGGTGCTCGGATGGTGGTTGAGCCTGGAGCCGGGCAACGACCGCGAGTGGCAGCGGGACGTGGCCCGGCTTCCCGGCGCGGAGATCGAAGGGGACACGGTCACCCTCCACAACGTCCGGAATTTCGTCTACCGCTCCGAGACGGACTACACCGAACGCTGGGAGACCCGCACCTACGATCTGTCGAAGCTGCAGGGGCTGGATCTGTTCATGATCTACTGGGGCTCCCCGAGCATCGCCCATACCATCCTGAGCTGGCAGTTCGACGACGGCCCGCCGCTGGCCATTTCCATCGAGACCCGCAAGGAAGTGGGCGAGAGCTATTCGGCGCTCCGCGGTTTTTTCCGCCAGTACGAGCTCTATTACGTGGTCGCCGACGAGGCCGACGTGGCGGGGCTGCGGACCAATTACCGGAACGAGGACGTGTACCTCTATCGCCTCCGCACGCCGCCCGCCCGCGCCCGCGCGATCCTGCTGGATTACCTGGAAACGATCAATCGCCTGGCGCGCGAGCCCACCTGGTACAATGCCCTGACCCAGAATTGCACCACCACCATCCGGCTGCACGCGAGCCATGCGGTCGATGGCGTCCCTCGTGACTGGCGCTGGCTGGCGAACGGCTATCTGGACGAGTTGCTTCACGAACGGGGGGTCGTCAACCGGGATCTGCCGTTCGCGGCGCTCAAATCGGTCAGCTACATCAACCCGAGGGCCCAGGCCGTGTCCCCGGACGCGGACTATTCGGAGGCGATCCGCGCGGGCCTGCCGTCGCGGCCGCCGCCGCCGGTGGAGTGAGAGCCACCGTCCGCCGCGCGCGGGGGCACGACCTTGCTCAAAACCGTTCCGCGCCCCGGCGGCGCGTGCTAGTCAGGGGAGGCGCGGAGCCTCGCGGGCGCGACGGGAGGGCCTCGTCGACAAGGGACCGGAGGGGGCATGAGACACAAGCGTTGGTTGGGTTTCCACGGGCTTCTGGCGGTGCTGCTCCTCGCGGCCTGCGCGACGCCCGCCGAGCGGACGCTCTCCGAGCGGTCACCGTCGTACGCCACGCTCCCCACCGGGGTCGACCCGCTGGATCCGACCCGCCCCTCGCCGATCTACGCGGATGTCCTGAGCGTTCCCGGCGACAATCTCATCCGCTACCTGGAGCGCCAGCGCGGACACGCGTTGAACCTTCTGTCCCTTTCCGGCGGCGGCCAGAACGGC
>JBHJOP010000057.1:0-27768 GCA_050329575.1 Rhodospirillales bacterium
GCGCCCTTCTGTTCTCCGGCAGCCTCTACTGGTTCGGGCTCGCCGCGGTCGTTCCGGTCGCCGGCGCGGCCCCGGTCGGCGGCTTCCTGATGATGGCCGGCTGGCTGACCCTGATGGGAGTGGCCATCTTCGGACCGTTGCGGCGGTAGCGGACGCCGGCCGCCCTCGCCGCCGCCGCCCGATCTGACGCGCCGCGTTCCGCTGTGGTGCCAACAGCGGCTACCGCGGATCGCCGCCCGCGATAAGAAAAGCCGGCCCGAAGGCCGGCTTTCCGGTGACAATCAGCAGGATCGATCAGGCCGCAGGATCGATCAGGCCGCCGCGCTCCATACCTCCGGCGCCTTCTTGGCGCGTTCGGCGAGGGCTTGGCGCTGCTGTTCGAGCTCCGGCGGCAGGTGGCTGCCGAACGAGGCGAAGTACTCCTTGAGCGCTTCCGCTTCCGCCACCGCGCCTTCGCGGGCGATGTCGGTGATGCCGCGGTACTTGTCGGCGCTGAAGTCGATTCCAGCCCAGGTGATGTCCTCGTAGCGGGGCATCAGTCCGAACGGGCTGTCCACCGCCTTGGCACGGCCGCGCACCCGGTCGATGACCCAGGCGAGAACGCGCATGTTCTGGCCGAAGCCCGGCCACACGAACTTGCCGTTGGCGTCCTTGCGGAACCAGTTGACCCGGAAGATCTTCGGCAGCTTGATGTCGGTCCGCTTGCCCATCTTCACCCAGTGGGCCCAGTAGTCGCCCATGTGGTAGCCGATGAACGGCAGCATCGCGAACGGATCGCGGCGGATGGCGGCCTGGCCGATCGCCGCCGCGGTCGCCTCGGAGCCCATCGACGCTGCCATGAACACGCCGTGGTTCCAGTCCCGGGCCTCGTAGACCAGCGGGAACGTCTTCGACAGCCGCCCGCCGAACAGGAAGGCGCTGATCGGCACACCCGCCGGATCTTCCCAGGCCGGGTCGATGGTCGGGCACTGGCTGGCCGGCGCCGTGAAGCGGGCGTTGGGATGGGCGCCCGGGGTCCCGGACTGAGGCGTCCAGTCGTTGCCCTTCCAGTCGATGCCGTGGGCCGGCGGCGGGCCGTCCATGCCCTCCCACCAGACGTCGCCGTCGTCGGTGAGCACGCAGTTGGTGAAGATGCAGTTGCCCTTCTTCAGGGTCTCCATCGCCATCGGGTTGGAGTCGTAGGCCGTCCCCGGCGCGACGCCGAAGAAGCCGTACTCGGGGTTGATCGCCCGCAGCGTGCCGTCGGGAGCCGGCTTGATCCAGGCGATGTCGTCGCCGACGGTGTAGGCTTTCCAGCCGTCGAACCCTTGCGGCGGGGTGATCATCGCGAGGTTGGTCTTGCCGCAGGCGCTCGGGAAGGCGGCGGCGAGGTAGGTCTTCTCGCCCTGCGGGCTCTCGAGGCCGAGGATCAGCATGTGCTCGGCGAGCCAGCCCTCGTCGCGGGCCATGGCGGAGGCGATGCGCAGCGCGAGGCACTTCTTGCCGAGCAGCGCGTTGCCGCCGTAGCCGGAGCCGTAGGACCAGATCTCGCGGGTTTCCGGGTAGTGGACGATGTACTTGCGGCTGATGTCGCCCTCGCACGGCCACGGAACGTCCTTCTGTCCCGGCGCCAGCGGCGCGCCGACCGAGTGCACGCACTTGACGTAGAAGCCGTCCGAGCCGATGGCGTCGAGCGCCTTCTGGCCCATCCGCGTCATGATCCGCTGGTTGATGACCACGTAGGCCGAATCCGTCAGCTGCACCGCCGGATAGGCGATCGGCGAGCCGATCGGGCCCATGCTGTAGGGGATCACGTACATGGTGCGGCCGCGCATGCAGCCGTCGTACTGGGTGCGCAGCGTTTTGCGCATCTCGCCCGGGGCCATCCAGTTGTTGGTCGGCCCGGCGTCCACTTCGTTCTCCGAGCAGATGTAGGTCCGCTCCTCGACGCGGGCGACGTCGCTCGGATGGGAGCGGGCGAGATAGGAGTTGGGCCGCTTTTTCGGGTTGAGGCGGATGAAGGTCCCGGAATCCACCAGTTCCTGGCAGAGACGATCATATTCCGCTTGCGACCCGTCGCACCAGTGGACGCTGTCCGGCTTGCACAGCTTCGCCCACTCGTCGACCCAGGCGATCAGCTCCTTGTGTTTGGTCGGTGGGTTTGCAGTTGTCGTCATGTCTTTCCCTCGCACTATCGAATTACAATTTCCTCCGCAGCGCGTCCCTCCCTGGGCTCACGGTCTGGCGGACGGTGTCTGGCTGTCGGTCGGGTTGATCCCCACGCTTCCTGTGCGGCATAGTGGAGCGATTCCATGGTGCATGCAAGCGAAACATCGTTCGCTTTGCTATTGTAGGCAAGCGAAACATCTCCCGCTTGGCCGCCCCGCTCCGAACAGTTGCCGTGCTGCAAACCAACTTCGTGGCGGTTCAGGGTATTAGGCGCTGTCAGCGGGATCCGGTCGTCAGCCCCCCCGCCGGCGGGCCTCGTCGGCGAGGGTCGTCAGGGTGTCACGCACGGCGTGGATGTCGGTCGCCGGCCGCGGGAAGTCGAGCCTGGCAAGGACGCTGCCGCGGCGCAGGTCGCAGCCCTCGGGATCGACGGCAACCATCGTCCAGCCGGTGCCGCGGCGGCCGAGCAGGCGGTTGGCGTACAGCCCGATCGCATCACCATGGTCGGCGTTCATGTGGGCGAGGATGTCCGGCTCGGCCGCTGCGATCGCGGCAGCGGCGGCGCCGGCGAGAACGAGTTCGTCTCCGGCCAGCCACTGGGCGCGGGCGAAGCCGCCGACGAAGTGGGCGCGCTCGACCGCCATCCGGTAGCAGCCGAAATCGGCGAACCCGGCGTAGCGTGCGGCGCCGGGATGGCGGGCGAGGAACCGCCGGAGATGGCGTTCGGGGGCGGCGCTCCGCTCGATCCGTCCCAGCACCGTCACCCGCGGCCCGGTCTGCGGACTGGCACGGCCGGAGGCGGCCTCGAACAGCAGCGCGGCGCGCGCATCGGCGGCGAGATTGCGGGTGTGTTCGGCGAGCGTGGACAGCAGCAGCAGCGGACGGCCGTCGCCGTCGCAGGCGACGGTGACCAGCGACGCGTAAGCGCGGCCGCCGCGGTCGTCGGGCAGCGTCGTCGCCAGCGCCGCCGTGCGTGCCCGGCGGATCAGCCGGCGGGCGGCGGCGGCGTCCGTCACGGATGGCGGGTCCGCTGCCCGTCGGCGTGGTGGCGGAGCACCATATCGCGCAGGGTGACGATGCCGACCGGGAGGCGCGAATGGTCGACGACCAGCGCCCGCGACAGCTGGAAGCGGACCAGCAGCCGGACCGCGTACTCGGTGCGCATGTCGACGGGCAGGGTCAGCACCGGCTTGCTCATCACCTCGTAGACGTTGACCCGGTCGGCGGGGCGGTCCTTGGAGGTCACCTCGCGGGCGATGTCGGTGATCGTCACCAGGCCGAACTCGTCGGTATCGTCGCGGCGCTCGACCACCAGCGAGCTGACGCCCGCCTCGCGCATCGCCTCGATCGCATCGGCGGCGGTCGCCGTCCGGCCGATCTTGCGGATCGACCCGGTCATCACGTCGCCGACCCGAACGGGGATCCCGCCGGTCATAGCCGGTCCTCGATCTCGCTGAGCAGCACCCGTTCCTGGGTGCGCAGGCCGACGGCGTCCTCGATCGCGATCTGGAAGGCGATGCCGGCGCCCGGATCATCGTCGAACTGGCCGGCTTCGGCGATCGTCTCGAGGATCTCGCGCGCCTTCGGGGCGGCGACCAGAAACAGCACCACGTCGCGCTGGGCGGTGAGGTCCAGTCCGAGGAACGTCTTCTCCGGCTCCAGCCCCTCGCCGCGGACGCTGGTGATCACCGTGGCGCCGGTGGCGCCGGCCCGGCGACCGGCGGCGAGCACCGCCTCGGTCTTCTCGTCGGCGACCAGCGCCATGATCAGTTTGAGCTTCATTGCGGTCTCTCCTTTCCCGCGCGGCTGCGCCGGCCGGACAACCAGGCGATCAGCGAGGCATAGCCGAGCACCGACATGATGGGAAAGACGCAGGCGAATGCAATCAGTCCGAATCCGTCGACCAGTGCGGTTCGCCCCGGGATCGAGGACGCCAGCCCCAGTCCGATGGCGGTGACTACCGGTACCGTCACCGTCGAGGTGCTGACGCCGCCGGAATCGTAGGCCAGCGGCACGATCGCCCGCGGGGCGCGCCACGTCTGCACCATCACCACCAGATAGCCGGCCATGATGTAGTACGGCAGCGGGGTGCCGGTGACGATGCGGAAGGTGCCGAGGGCGACGCCGGTGGCGACCCCGAACGCCACCGCCAGCCGCAGGCCGAGGACGCCGATCGCCCCACCCGAGACCGCGCGCGCCTTCATCGCGACGGCGATCAGCGCCGGTTCGGCGATCGTGGCGGCGAAGCCGACGGCGAAGGCGAACGCGTAGACCCAGAGGTAGTCGGTCCATTGCGGGTCGGCGACCGCCTCGGCCCCCGTGAACCGCGGTGCGGTGAGTTGCGTCGCCATCGTGCGGCCGATCGGGAACAGCGCCTCCTCGAGCCCGACCAGGAACAGGCCGAGACCGAGCAGCACATAGAGCGAGCCGACGAGGATCCGGCGCGGATTGGGCGGCCGGCGGCGCAGGACGAAGACCTGGAAGACGATCAGGACGACGACGATCGGGGCGACGTCCCGGACCGTGGCGGCCAGCGTCGCGAGCGTGGCGGCGGCCAGGTCCATTCACATGCCGCCGACGACCATGCCGAAGATCAACACGAAGATCATCGGCGTCAGGCTGGCGAAGGCGATCAGGCCGAAGCCGTCGATCGCCGGGTTGCGGCCGCGGATGACGGTCGCCAGCCCGACGCCGAGGGCGGTGACCAGCGGCACGGTGATGGTCGACGTGGTCACCCCGCCGGAGTCGTAGGCGATGCCGACGATCTCGGGCGGCGCCAGCGCGGTCAGCGCGAGGACGGCGAGGTAGCCGCCGATGATCAGATACTGGATCGGCCAGCCCTTGAGGATGCGGACGACCCCGATCACCAGCGCGACGCCGACCGACACCGCGACGGTGATCCGCAGCTCCAGCGCATAGCGGTGCAGCGACTCGGCGCCGGGGCCGATGCGGCCGGCCTCGGCGCTGGCGCGGGCGGCCTCGCCGGCGACCGCGATCAGCGCCGGCTCGGCGACGGTGGTGCCGAAGCCGAGGGCGAAGGCGAAGGCGAGCAGGGCGACGAGGCTGCCCTTGCGGGCGAACGCGTCGGCCATCGACTCGCCGAGCGGGAACAGCCCCATCTCCAGGCCGCGCACGAACAGCATCAGCCCGAGGGCGACGAACACGACGCCGACCAGCACCCGCTCGAGATCGGGAAACGGCTGCTGCAGGACGACCAGCTGGAAGAAGGCGACGACCAGGGTGATCGGCGCGAGATCGCGCACCGCCGTCGCGACGAGGCGCAACAGGCGGCGTGTCAACGATTTCACGGCGAACGGTTCCCCTGCGCTCGGGCGCGGCCGACGCGGTTCAGAAATCGACGCAGCGGCCCTTGCGTTCCCAGTCGCCGTAGCGGGTCGGCTCCGGTCCCTGCGGCCCGCCGATCTCGGCGGCGGCGGGGCGATCGCCGGCGGCCGGAGCGGCCGGTTGTCCGCTCTCCTCCGGTTCGGCGGCGGCGGTTTCGGTCTTGGTGGTGTCGTTGGCGGTCATCGCAGGTCCCGTCCCGGCCGCAGCCCTTGCGGCATCGATGTTCGACGCTTACTACAATATCGTGGCACCATCCCGCCAGGACCAGATCGACACCAGCGGTCTTCGACCATGAGCACCTTCCGCACCGGACTTCTTCTCGCCGCGCTGACGGCGCTGTTTCTCGCCGCGGGCTTCCTGCTCGGCGGCGAGGGCGGCATGCTGATCGCTCTCGGCCTCGCGGTGGCGATGAACGCCTTCGCCTACTGGAACTCCGACAAGGTGGTGCTGCGGATGTACGGCGCCCGCGAGGTCGACGCGCGGACGGCGCCCGCGCTGCACGGCATCGTCCGGCAACTGGCGGAGCGCGCCGGGCTGCCGATGCCCAAGGTCTACCTCGTCGACAACCCGCAGCCGAACGCGTTCGCCACCGGTCGCAACCCGGAGAACGCCGCCGTCGCCGCCACCACCGGGCTGATGCAGCTGCTCGATCACGACGAGGTCGCCGGCGTGATGGCGCACGAGCTCGCCCACGTCAAGAACCGCGACACGCTGATCATGACGGTGACCGCGACCCTCGCCGGGGCGCTCGGCATGCTCGCCAACTTCGCGCTGTTCTTCGGCGGCAACCGCAACAACAACCCGCTGGGCGCGGTCGGCGCCATCCTGGTGATGATCCTCGCGCCGTTGGCGGCGATGGTGGTGCAGATGGCGATCTCGCGCACCCGCGAGTACGACGCCGACCGCCTCGGCGCCGAGATCTGCGGCCGGCCGCTGTGGCTCGCCTCGGCGCTGCAGAAGCTGGAGGCCGGCGCCCGCCGCGTCGACAACCGGGCCGCCGAGGACAATCCGGCGACGGCGCATCTGTTCATCGTCAACCCGTTGCACATGCGCTCCGTCGACGGCCTGTTCTCGACCCATCCCAGCATCGAGAACCGGGTGCGCAAGCTGCGCGAGCTGGCGGCCGCGAGTGGCCGGAGCGGGCCCTGGGGTTGACGCGATGACGCCCGCGACGGCGCAGGGCGCACCGCCGCCGCCGGCGGCAACGGCGGTGGCGGCGCGGGCGCTCGCGCTCGATCTGCTCGATTGTGTCTTCGGCCGCCGGCGCCCGCTCGACGAAGCCCTCGAGAGCCATCCGGACGCCGGCCGTCTCGACCGCCGCGACCGGGCGTTCGCGCTCAACCTCGCCGTCACCTCGATCCGCCGCGTCGGCCAGATCGACGCGCTGATCGCCCATTGCCTGGCGCGGGCGCTGCCCGAGAAGGCGGCCGCCGTGCGCCACCTGCTGCGGCTCGGCGTCTGCCAGCTGGTGTTTCTGCGCACCCCGCCGCACGCCGCCGTCGACACCACCGTCGCCCTCGCCCGCCGCCGCGGCCACGCCGCGCATGCCGGGCTGATCAACGCCGTGCTGCGCCGACTGGCGCGCGAAGGTCCGGCGCTCGCCGCCGCCCAGGACGCCGCCCGGCTGAACACGCCCGACTGGCTGTGGCGATCGTGGACCGAGACCTATGGCGAAGACCTCTGCCGGCGGATCGGCGAGGCCCATCTCCGCGAGCCGCCGCTCGACCTCACCGTCAACGGTACGCGCGCGCCCGCCGACCTCGCCGCCCGGCTCGCCGGCACGGTTCTTCCCACCGGCACCGTGCGCGTCGACCGGCGCGGCCCGGTGACCGCTCTCCCCGGGTTCGACAGCGGCGCCTGGTGGGTGCAGGACGCGGCGGCGGCGCTGCCGGCCCGGCTGCTGGGGGATGTCCGCGGGTCGACGGTGGTCGATCTGTGCGCCGCGCCCGGCGGCAAGACCGCCCAACTGGCGGCCGCCGGCGCCCTCGTCACCGCCGTCGATCGCACCCCGGAGCGGGTGGCGCGGCTGCAGGGCAACCTCGCCCGCCTCGGCCTCGACGCCGCGACGGTGGTCGCCGACGCCGCCGGGTGGCGGCCGTCGCAACCGGCGGACGCGGTGCTCCTCGACGTCCCCTGCTCGGCGACCGGCACCATCCGCCGCCATCCGGACGTCGCCTGGCTGAAGACCGCCGCCGACGCCGCCAGCCTGGCGGCCGCCCAGGACCGGCTGCTTGCCGCCGCCGTCGAGATGGTGCGCCCCGGCGGGCTGCTGGTCTACGCCGCCTGTTCGCTGCAGCCCGAGGAGGGACCGGCGCGGATCGCCGCCCGGCTCGCCGCCGACCCTCGCATCCGGCGCGTCCCCGTCGCCGCCCCGGAGATCGGCGGCCTCGCCGAACTGCTCGACGGCAACGGCGATCTCCGCAGCCTGCCCTGTCACCTCGCCGACCAGGGGGGCGTCGACGGCTTCTATGCCGCCCGGCTGCGCCGCCTGTGAGCGGCGCGCCGCCTTGCGGGGGCGGTCGGATCCTGGTACCAGAGCCCGGTCGCGATGTCTCTTCAGGATCCGCCCTCCCGCCCCCCGTCCGTCACCGCCTCCCTGGTGCGATCGGCTGGTGACGCGGTGGCCGGCCTTGCGGTCGCCCTCTCCCCGGCGCGCGGCCGCGAGGCGTTGCGCGCGCTGTTCTACCGATCGGCGCTCTATCGCCGGATCCTCGGGCGCGGAATCTTCGGGACCCGGCCGGTCGACGAGGTCCGCCTGGTCTATCCGGAGAACTGGCCCGAGGACGAGCCGGCCGCCGAGGCGCTGCTGGGCGGCGAGCTGCTGCTGGCCGGCCGCCGACTGCCGGTCGGGCGGGTGCCGTGGACGCCGCCGCCGGCGGGCGTCGTCGCCGAGCGCCTGCACGGGTTCGCGTGGCTCGCCGATCTCAAGGCGGCGGGCGACGAGGCGGCCCAGGTGCGGGCGCGGGAACTGGTCGACGGCTGGATCGCGTCGAACGCCGGGTGGAGCCTGCCAGCGTGGCGCGCGGACGTGCTCGGACGGCGCCTCGCCGCCTGGCTCGCCGCGTCCGACTTCCTGCTCGCCGGTGCCGACGACGCGTTCCGGCAGCGGTTCGTGCAGTCGGCCGCCGTCCAGGCCCGCCACCACCTGCGCACCGCCGGGCAGCGGAGCGGCGACGCCGGTGCCATCGCCGCCGTCGCCGGCCGGATCGCGGCGGTGCTCTGCCTCGGCCTCGGCAGCCTGGACGCGGCGCTGGAGCAGTTGCGCCGGGAGATCGATCGCCAGGTGCTGTCCGACGGCGGTCACGTCCAGCGCTGCCCGGCCGTCCATCTCGCGGTGCTGCGCGACCTGCTCGGCATCCGCGCCGCGCTGCAGTCCGCGCAGCGGGAGCCGCCGCTGGTGCTGCAGGGCGCCATCGACCGGATGACGCCGATGCTGCGCACGTTCCGTCTCGGCGACGGCGGTCTGGCGCTGTTCAACGGCGGCAAGGAGGAGGACCACCGGCTGATCGGCGCGGTGCTCGCCAAGGCGGGCGGCAAGGACAAGGCGCTCGCCAGCGCCCCCCACACCGGCTTCGAGCGCCTCGCCGCCGGACGGACGGCGATCGTCGTCGATACCGGCGCACCGCCGCCACCCGGCGCCGACAGGCTGGCCCACGCCGGCCCGCTGGCGTTCGAGATGAGCGCCGGCCGCAACCGGATCGTCGTCAATTGCGGCACCTTCGTCGGCGACGACCCGCGCTGGCGGGCGGCGATGCGCTCGACCCTCGCCCACTCGACGGTCACCGTCGACAGCGCCAGCGCGCTGGCGGTCGCCGCCGACGGCGGCCTCCGGCATCGGCGGGTCCGCGTCACCGCGCTGCGGCGGGAGGCCGACGGGGCGATCTGGCTCGAGGCCAGTCACGACGGCTACCGCCGGCGGTTCGGTCTCGTCCACAAGCGGCGGCTGTACCTCGCGGCCGACGGCGACGACATCCGCGGCGAGGACGAGCTGGAGGGCCGCGGCGGGCGGTCGTTCGGGGTCCGCTTCCACCTGCATCCGCACGTGCAGGCGTCGCTGACCCAGGACGGCACCGCCGTGCTGCTGAAGCCGCCGACCGGGCGTGGCTGGCGGTTCCTCGCCGTCGGCGGCCGCATCGGTCTCGACGAAAGCGCCTACCTCGGTGTCTCCGACGTGCCGCGACGAACCGAGCAGATCGTCGTCTCCGGCCCGCTGGCGGGCAAGGGCGCGCTGGTCAAGTGGGCGTTCCGCCGCGAGGGCGACGCCGGCTGAGGGGGGTGCGACCGCGGCCGTCCTCTGCTATACCGCCCAGCCGATGGCATCACCGCGGGGGAGACAGGGGCCGATGACCGAGACCATTCGCCGGGCGCTGATATCCGTTACCGACAAGACCGGTCTGGAGGCGCTCGCCCGCTTCCTCGCCGCCAGCGGCGTCGAAATCCTGTCCACCGGCGGCTCGGCGAAGGCGATCCGCGCCATCGGCGTGCCGGTGGTCGAGGTTTCCGACCACACCGGATTTCCGGAGATCATGGGCGGCCGGGTCAAGACCCTGCAGCCGAAGATCCACGGCGGGCTGCTCGCCGTCCGCGGCGATGCCGACCACGCACGGGCGATGGTCGAGCACGGCATCGCGCCGATCGATCTCCTGGTCGTCAACCTCTATCCGTTCGAGGCGACGGTCGCCGCCGGGGCACCGTTCGCGGACTGCATCGAGAACATCGACATCGGCGGGCCGGCCCTGATCCGCGCCGCCGCCAAGAACCACGCCTTCGTCACCGTCGTCGTCGATCCGGCCGACTATGGCGAACTGATCGCGGAGATGGGGACGGGGGGCGCCACCTCGGACGCCTTCCGCCGCCGCCTCGCCGCCAAGGCGTATGCGCGCACCGGCGCCTACGACGCGGCGATCGCCGGCTGGTTCGCGGGCGTGCTCGGCGAGCCGTTCCCCGAGCGGCTGGTGTGGGCCGGGACCCGCGGACAGGTGATGCGCTACGGCGAGAATCCCCACCAGCGCGCCGCCTTCTATCGCTCCGGCGAGGCGCGGCCGGGGGTCGCGACCGCCGAGCAGATCCAGGGCAAGGAACTCAGCTTCAACAACCTCAACGACACCGACGCCGCCTTCGAGCTGGTCGCCGAGTTCGAACCGCCGGCGGTGGCGATCATCAAGCACGCCAATCCGTGCGGCGTCGCCGTCGCCGACACCCTGGCCGAAGCCTATGCCAAGGCGCTGGCCTCGGATCCGGTCAGCGCCTTCGGCGGCATCATCGCCGTCAACCGGCCGCTCGACGCCGCCACCGCCGAGGCGATCGCCGGGCTGTTCGTCGAGGTGATCATCGCGCCCGCGGTCGAGGCCGAGGCCCGCGCGGTGCTGGCGGCGAAGAAGAACCTGCGGGTGCTGGTCGCCGGCGCGGTGCCGGATGCGACGGCGGCGGGGATGACGCTGCGCTCGCTCGCCGGCGGCTATCTGCTGCAGAGCCGCGACGCCGCGCTCACCGCCGGCGAATTCCGGGTGGTGACCCGACGGGCGCCGACCAACGCCGAGACGACCGATCTCGCGTTCGCGTGGCGGGTCGCCAAGCACACCAAGTCCAACGCTATCGTCTTCGCCCGCGACGGGGCGACCGTCGGGGTCGGTGCCGGCCAGATGAGCCGCGTCGATTCGGCCCGCATCGCCGCCTGGAAGGCCGCCGATGCGGCGGTGGCGGCGGGCGAGAGCGGGCGGCGAACCGACGGCGCGGTGGTCGCCTCCGATGCCTTCTTCCCGTTCGCCGACGGCCTGCTCGCCGCCGCCGATGCGGGCGCGACCGCGGTGATCCAGCCGGGCGGCTCGGTGCGCGACGACGAGGTGATCGCGGCGGCCGACGAGCGGGGCCTGGCGATGGTGTTCACCGGCATGCGCCACTTCCGCCACTGACCGGCGGCGACGGCCACAGTCGGACCGGGATCGATGGCGGGGCGGATCGCGTTCCGAACGTCGCCGATCGGCATGGCATCGGGATGCACCGGGGGCTCCGGGCGCGAGACACGCCACCGCTGTCGCGTCCCGAACCCGGCGCTCCGACCTCTCCTTGGGATGCCCCCGACGGCGGCGCCGGCGAGCAGTCGCGGTCGGATCGACTTGACGAAGACCCCGGTATGGGGTAATCTTGTCTCTAATTAAAGTGGAATCGTTCTGCCGTTTTTCGGTCGATAAGGTGGTGGCGTTATGTATCGGCCACCGTTTTTCGGGGAGGGAACGTCAGCGCGGATGCAAAATTTCCATCGTTCTGTTGCGTAACCACGTCTCCTGAGCAACGTTGAGTGGTCTGATTTATAGACTCAATCATCGTTGTATCGTAATGGCGGAGAGGAGAGCTGTGGTTTGTTCATGGATTATCAGTGGAGTCTTTATTTTCTGGCGTGCGTACGATGAAGGTATTCGGTTTTTGCGGAGAGAAGTTCCTTTCGATTGCGGGTCTTGGCGTTGATCTCTTGGCTTCGTCTTGGGAGCCAACCGTTGGAGGAGAAATCACATGGCTGAGAGTACGTTCTCGCTGAGGGAGGTGTCCGCCGCGATCGCCCGCGAAGGGCTGGACTGGCAAGCGGGGGAGAACCAGTTGACGGCGATGGCCGACGAGGAGCGCCGCCGCTTCCTCGGCGTCGTGGTCACGCCGGAAGAGCGGGCGCGACTCGCCGCCGAATGCAGGTCGATGGCCGCGGTGGAGCAGCAGACCTTCGCCACCCGGTTCGCGGCGCCGGCCAGTTTCGACTGGCGGAACGTCAGCGGCGCCAACTACGTCACCGAGGTCAAGAACCAGGGCTCATGCGGCTCGTGCGTGTCGTTCTGCAGCTGCGCGGTGATCGAGTCGGCGATCCGCATCAAGCTCGGCAATCCCAGCTACGCCGTCGACCTCTCGGAAGCGTTCATGCAGTTCTGCGGTGGCGGCAGCTGTAGTGGCTGGGGCCTCACCTCCGGTCTCGCCTTCGCCAAGAGCACGGGCGTCACCGACGAGGCCTGTATGCCCTATCAGCCGCAGAACATGAATTGCCAGGCGAGCCGTTGCAGCGACTGGCAGAACCGGTTGACGAAGATCAAGGATTACGCGGCGCACAGCACCATGGAGGCGCGCAAGAACGCGATCGCCACCAAGGGCCCGGTGCTCGCCGGGATGGCCGTCTATACCGATTTCTACGGCTATTCCAGCGGCATCTACCAGAAGACGTCGACCGCCACGCTGGAGGGTTACCACTGCATCGCCGTCGTCGGCTACAACGACGCCCAGCAGTACTGGATCATCAAGAACAGCTGGGGAAAGGGGTGGGGCCAAAGCGGCTTCTGTTTCCTCCGCTACGGCCAGAACGACATCCTGATCGACACCGAGTGGGCGTTCTACACCGTCGAGGTGGAGATTGCCAAGGCGTGGCACAGCAATGTGACGGTCACCCAGGTGTATGCGACGCCGCATTCCAAGAATGCGTGGGCGCATCTGCAAGGGCTCGGCTGGCGCAAGATCGAGCCGGTCAGCAACGACGGCGTCACCAACACCCTGGCGCTGTTGACCTATGCCCGCGCCCATGGCCGCAAGGTCTCCGTCTACGCCGACGGCGATCAGATCTACCAGGCCTACATGCTGTAGGCGCCGGAGCGAGCGCGCACCGAGGACGAGCTGTAACAACCCGATACAAACCCCGTGGAGCAGGAGCATACGCCATGTGGACGAAGATCAACCAAGTCTATTCGACCTCCCACTCGCAGAATGCCTGGGCGCATCTGGTCGGCACCAACAAGTGGCACAAGGTGCTGACCGGGGCTGCGGACGGCGTGACCAACGTCTTTCTGATCCTGAGCGCGGCGAAGGCGAGCGACCGGCAGGTCTACGTGGCCACGGACGGCTCCGGCAACATCACCGCCGCCTATATGTAGGCGGAGGCCCCGGGCGCTCCGCCGCCCCGGCGGCGGGTTCGCCCTGCGGAACAGCGAGAAGGAGAACGGCCGTGACATCGGAGATTGTGATTCGGATTTCGGTTCCGCTGGACGGCGCTGACGGCGCCAGGGTCCTCTCGGCCGCCGCCGCGACGGAGGCCCCGGGGCCGATGGCGATCGAGCAGCTGTCCCTGGCGGGCGCCGGGGCGGCGCCCGCACCCATGGCCCCGGAGGCGCTGGCGATGGTGACCGCGACCGCGGGGGGGCCGCCGCCGCCGCCCATGGACGTCGTCGCCCTCGCCCTCGGCGCGCCCGAAGCCGGCCCGACGCCGGTGGCGCTGGGCGAACTGGAGCTGCTGGGGGCCGCGCCGGCGCCAATGCCGATCGGCGAGGCGGCGGCGACCGGAGAGGGGCCGATGCCGATGCCGCCGGAGCAACTCGCCGTCGCAGCCGAGGAGGGCAAGGGCGGCAAGGAGCGCAAGCGATAGCCCCGGGGGGGAGGGGGGATCGCGCCCGTGCCGACGACGGCTGACGCTGGCGGGCGGAGGGCCGGCCGATGGCGATGGTGACGCTAGACGCGGCCGACAACGGCACGACCGTCACCGTGCCGGTCGGGGCAACGATCGAGGTGCGGCTGGCGGAGAACCCGACGACCGGTTTCCGCTGGGCGCTCGAGCCGATCGCCGCCGACTCGCTCGTCGCCCTCGACGACCGCTACGAGCCGGCACCGCCGATGCGGATCGGCAGCGGGGGCACCCGCATCTTCCGCTTCCGCGCCGTCGCAGCGGGTTCGGCCGCGCTGGCCCTCCGCCACTGGCAGGCGTGGTCGGGCGAGGAGTCGATCACCGAGCGGTTTGCGGTGGAGTTGTGCATCGTCCCCTGAGCGCTCTCGCCCCCGGCATGGTCGAGCCGCTGGGCGGCCTGGTCGGCGCCGCCGCGGTGGGCCTGAGTGCGGCGCTCCTGCCCTGGGGCCTGGGGTTCGCCGCCGGTGCGATGCTGTTCGTGATCTCCGGCGAGATCATCCCCGAGACCCACCGCAACGGCCGCGAACACCGCGCCACCATCGGCCTCGTCGCAGGCTTCGTGGTGATGATGAGCCTCGACCTGGTGATCGGCTGACGCGGCGGGCGGCGCCGCCGGCGGGCTCAGAAGTCGACGCCGACGCCGACACCGCCGCCGCCGCCCCCGACGCCGACGCCGACGCCGACGCCGCCGCCGACCCCGATCCCGACGCCGATCCCACCGCCACCGCCGCCGATGGCGATGCGCGGCCGGCGGGCATCGGGATCGGTCCGGAACATGTCGGTCGTGACCTGGCGGATCAGCGCCTCGAACCGCGGGTCCGACGGGCCGCTGCCGGCGGCGACGCGGCCGCCGACGTTGGCGAGCGCGTCTTCGCCGCTGCACAGGGTGGCGACGATGGTGATCCGTCCCTCCGGCAGCGGTCCGCCGCCCTGCGAGCGGTCCTGGCACTGGTCGCGACCGCCGATGCCGGCGGCACCGTTGAACGTCATCACCACGCGGGTCTCGCGGCCGCGGGCCTCGTCGGCGCTGGTGGTGAAGCGGGCGGCCGGATTCCAGACGTAGGCTTGGCGCATGGCCGCGACGATCGTCGCGCCCAGCTCCGCCGCCGCGGCGTCGCCGAAGGGCCGGCCGCGCACGTCCACCCACAGCGGGAACGCGGTGGTGACGAACTGGCGGGTGTCCGGCGCCTTGGAGGTGACCACGGTCCGCGGCGCATCGGCGCACGCGCTGGCGCCGAAGGCCAGCACCGCGAGCAGAACCGGGGTCGTTCGCCGGGTCGATCCGTCCATCGCAGTCTCTCCCAGGTCTCCGTCACCATGGGCCCGAACGCCGGTGGCTGCCAAGTCCCGTGTTCGCGTCGCGGCCGTCGCGGGCGGACCGTCACCCGCCGCCGGGGGTGCGGGCCGCCTTCACCAGCAGCCGCTTCTGGAGCAGCGCGACGGCGATGACGCCGGTGGTGACCAGCGCGATCAGCAAAGTCGAGATGGCGTTGATCTCCGGCGTCACCCCGAGCCGCACCTGGCTGTAGATGCGCATCGGCAGGGTGGTGGCGCCGGGGCCGGTGGTGAAGCTGGCGATCACCAGGTCGTCGACCGAGAGGGTGAAGGCGAGCAGCCAGCCGGAGATCAGCGCCGGCGCGATCAGCGGCAGGGTGACGACCAGGAAGGTCTTCAGCGGCGGCGCCCCGAGGTCCATGGCCGCCTCCTCGAGGGCGAGGTCGAAGGTGAGCAGGCGCGACTGCACCACCACCGCGACGTAGGCCATGGAAAACGTGGTATGGGCGATCGCCACCGTCCAGAAGCCGCGGTCCCACTCCAGGCTGACGAACAGCAGCAACAGCGACAGGCCGGTGATCACCTCCGGCATCACCAGCGGCGCATAGACCATGCCGATGAACAGCGACCGCAGCCGGAAGCGGACGAAGCGGGCCAGCGTGACGCCGGCGAAGGTCCCGAGCAGGGTGGCGAGCGTCGACGAGACGAGGGCGATCTTCAGCGTCGTCCACGCCGCCTCCAGCAGCTGCCGGTTGGCGAACAGCGCCTCGTACCATCGAAGCGAGAACCCGCTCCAGACGGTGACCAGGCGCGACTCGTTGAACGAGAACAGCACCAGGAGGACGATCGGCAGGTAGAGGAACAGGAAGCCCAGCGTCAGCGCGGTGACGGTGACCGGGCTGAACCCGCGGCCCACCGGTTACGCCCCCCCCGCGGCCCGCCCCTGGCTGCGCTGGAACCAGGCGATCGGCAGCACCAGGGTGACGAGCAGGACGATGGCGACGGCACTGGCCAGCGGCCAGTCGCGGTTGTTGAAGAACTCGAGCCACAGGGTGCGGCCGATCATCAGCGTGCCCGAGCCGCCGAGCAGGTCGGGGATCACGAACTCGCCGACCGCCGGGATGAACACCAGCAGGCAGCCGGCGATGATGCCCGGCCGGGCGAGCGGCACGGTGATCACCCAGAACACCTTCCCCGGCCGGCAGCCGAGGTCGACCGCCGCCTCGCCGAGGCTGACATCGAGCCGGTCGAGACTGGCGTAGATCGGCAGGATCATGAACGGCAGGTACGAATAGACGATGCCGATGACCACCGCGACGTTGGTGTTGAGGATGGCGAGCGGGGTGTCGATCACGCCGATCGCCAGCAGCAGCGCGTTGAGCAGCCCCTCCGGCTTGAGGATGCCGATCCAGGCGTAGACCCGGATCAGGAACGAGGTCCAGAACGGCAGGATGACCAGCACCACCAGCAGCGGCCGCCAGCGTTCCGGCGCCCGAGCGATGGCGTAGGCCATCGGCAGCCCGATGGCCATGGTCAGCGCGGTCGAACCGGCGGCGATGACGAGCGAGTTGGCGAACGCGCGGACATAGAGGCTGTCCTCAACCAGCATCAGGTAGTTGGAGACGTTGAGGCGGATCTCGAGCACGGTCGCGCCCATCGCCTCGACCCATCGGAAGGCGGGGGCGTAGGGCGGCTGCGCCAGCAACGGTTCGGAGAAGCTGATCTTCAGCACGATCAGGAACGGTGCCAGGAAGAACAGCAGCAGCCAGCCGAAGGCGACCGTGATCACCAGGGTGCGGCCGTACCGCTCGAGCCACGGGATCAGCCGCTCGTAGAGCGACGTCTCGACGGCGGCGGGGACCGGCATGGCGGTGGTCACGACAGCAGCAGGGCGCTGGCCTCGGCCGGCCAGCTCAGCCAGACGCGCTCCTCCCAGGTGATCGCCTGCTCGACCAGCCGCGAGCGGTTGGCGACGCTGACCTTGACCACCAGACCCGAGTCGAGACGCACATGGTAGATCGACAGGCTGCCGAGATAGGCGATGTCGTGGACGATCCCGCGCATGCAGTTGACCGACGGATCGGCGGGCGGCTGTTTGGCGATGTCGATCTTCTCCGGCCGGATCGCCGCCCACGCCTCCTGGCCGGCCACCGCGTCGAGGCCGCGGTTGCCGGCGATGTCGCAGCCGGCCTCCGCCGAACGGACCACCGCCCGGTCGCGGCCGGCGAGCAGCACCCGGCCCTCGAACAGGTTGACCTCGCCGACGAACTCGGCGACGTAGACGCTGTTCGGGTATTCGTAGATCTCGCCGGGGGTGCCGACCTGGACGGTGCGGCCGCGGTCCATGATCGCGATCCGGGTCGACACCGTCATCGCCTCGTCCTGGTCGTGGGTGACGATGACGAAGGTGATCCCCAGCTTCTCCTGGACGTTGACCAGTTCGAACTGGGTCTGCTGGCGGAGCCTGCGGTCGAGCGCCGCCAGCGGCTCGTCGAGCAGCAGCACCTTCGGCCGCTTGATCAGCGCCCGGGCGAGGGCGACACGCTGGCGTTGGCCGCCCGAGAGCTGATCGGGACGGCGCCGGCCGAGGTCCTGCAGCGACACCAGCTCCAGCATCTCCCGCACCCGGTCGGCGATCTCGCGGCGCGACACCCGTTCCTGCTTCAGCCCGAAGGCGATGTTCCTCTCCACCGTCATGTGCGGGAACAGGGCGTAGGACTGGAACATCATGTTGACCGGCCGGCGGTAGGGCGGCACCTGGGCGAGGTCGACGCCGTCGATCTCGATCGTCCCCGAGGACGGCGTCTCGAAGCCGGCCAGCATGCGCAGAAGCGTCGTCTTGCCGCAGCCGGACGGCCCCAGCAGGGCGAAGAACTCGCCCTTGTAGATGTCGAGCCAGACGTCGTCGACGGCGACGACGCCGTCGTAGCGCTTGCAGACATCCTTGAACCGGATCAGCGGTTTCGCCGCCGGATCCCGCCACGGATCGAGCGGCTTGCGCAGGTCCGGCGGCGGACCCGGTGGCCCGGAGTCGAACCGATCACCGGCCGGCGTCGCCATCGGGCGCGATCCTGCGGCTGGCGCCGGGCGGCGTCAGCGGCCGGTCAGGATGCGCTGCCAGGTGCGGGTGAGCTGGCGCTGCTCCTGCAGATCGGCCGGCCGGATGACGAACAGCCGCGCCATCACCTCGGGCGGCGGGTAGACACCCGGATCGTTGCGAAGGGCCTCGTCGACGAACGGCTTCGACGCCGCGTTGGCGTTCGGATAGGAGACGTAGTTGGTGGCCTTGGCGATCACCTCCGGTTCCATCAGGTAGTTGATGAAGGCGTAGGCCGCGTCCGGATTGGGGGCGTCGCGGGGGATCGCCATCAGGTCGAACCACAACTGCGCCCCTTCCAAGGGGATGACGTAGTCGACCGTGAAGTCCTTGCCGGCCTCCTCGGCCCGGGCGGCGGCGATCTTGGCGTCCCCCGACCACATCATCGCGAGACAGATGTCGCCCGCCGCGAGCGCGTTGATGTTCTCGGAGGAGTGGAACTTGCGGACCAGCGGTCGCATCGTCTTGAGCAGGGTCTCGGCGGCAGCGAGCGCCTCGGGCGTCTTGGCGTTGGGATCCTCGCCGAGGAAGTTGAGGGCGGCCGGGATGACCTCGTCCGGCGCATCGAGCACGAAGATGCCGCAGTCGGCGAAGCGAGCGGCGTTCTCCGAGTCGAACAGCATCGCCCACGAACCGGTCGGCGCATCGGCCATCCGTTCCGCGATCCGCTCGGCGTTGAAGGCGAGGCCGCTGGTCCCCCACATGTAGACGACGGCGTGTCGGTTGTCGGGGTCGTAGGCCGCGACCTTGGCCATGATGTCCGCGTCGAGGTGCTGCCAGTTGGGGAGGCGCGCCTTGTCGAGGGGCTGGAAGATGCCGGCCTGGATCTGGCGGGCGAGGAAGTTGCCGCTCGGGAACACCACGTCGTAGCCGGTGCTGCCGGCGAGCAGCTTGGTCTCCAGGATGTCGTTGGAGTCGAAGACGTCGTAGACCACCTTGATGCCGGTCTTGGCCTCGAAATCGATCAGGATCTCGGGATCGATATAGTCCGACCAGTTGTAGACGCGGACGGTCCCGCCCGCGGCGTGGGCGAGCGTCGCCGCCAGCACCAGCACCGCCGCCACCAGCATCCGCAACCCCATCCCCGACCGTCTCATGCCACCCTCTCCCGTTGCGGCCGGACGCACGCCCGCGTCCGGCGCTGTCGCGCGGACACTAGCGGTTCCCGGCGCCGCGGCCAAGAGAGCGCGAGGGCGCCAGGATGAACATTTCGCCATCTCGGTCGGCGAACGGGTCGAGGTTTGTGCCTGCACCCGGTTCCGACGCATAATGGCGGCCGTTCCGCTCGACGGCCGTCGTGCGGCGGCGCATCTCCCGGGAGTGTGATGACCAGCAACGATCAGGACTACAATCTCGCCGTGTTCTTCGACTTCGAGAACGTCGCGCGCGGCGTCCGCGACGCCAAGTATCCTCAGTTCGACCTGCGCCTGGTGCTCGAACGGCTGCTGCTGAAGGGCAGCATCGTCGTCAAGAAGGCCTATTGCGACTGGGAGCGGTTCAAGGAGTTCAAGCCGATCCTCCACGACGCCGCCTTCGAGCTGATCGAGATCCCGCATACGCGGCAGTCGGGCAAGAACTCCGCCGACATCCGCATGGTCGTCGATGCGCTCGACCTCTGCTACACCAAGGAGCACATCGATGCGTTCGTGATCATCAGCGGCGATTCCGACTTCTCGCCGCTGGTCAGCAAGCTGCGGGAGAACGCCAAGGCGGTCATCGGCGTCGGGGTCAAGAACAGCACCTCGGATCTGCTCATGAACAACTGCGACGAGTTCATCTTCTACGACGACCTGGTGCGGGCGAGCGTCTCGACCAAGGCGCGCAAGCCGAGCCCCGACGCCAAGAAGGCGACGACGGCGAAGAAACCGGCGCCGCCGGCGGCGACCGCCGTCGCCAAGACCCCGGCGACGGACGAGGCCCGCAAGGAGGCCGATCGCAGCGACGAGGCGATCGATCTGGTGGTGGAGACGGCGGAGGGACTGTTCAGCGAACGCGGCGACCGGGTGTGGGGCTCGATGGTCAAGCAGACCCTGAAACGCCGCCGCCCCGGCTTCAACGAGAGCTTCTACGGCTTCCGGTCGTTCAGCGATCTGCTGGAGGAGGCGGAGGACCGGGGCCTGCTCGAGCTCGAATTCGACGAGCGGTCCGGCGGCTACCTGATCCGGGCGGTGCGGCGCGACGACTGACGCGCCCCGACTGACGCGCGCCGGCCGGGGGCGATCCCCTACGCCCGTTCGCGGGTGGCCGCGAACCGCACGCCGGGCCACGTCTCGATGGTGCGGTTCAGCTGCCAGAGGTTGCGGGCCAGATAGACCGGGGCGGCGTCGCGGTCCTCGGCGATGTCGGCGCGGTGGCGCTCGACGAAGCGCTTGACTTCGGCGGGGTCGTCGCCGGTCACCCAGCGCGCGGTCTCGTAGGGCGCCGCCTCGAAGCCGACGGCGATTTTGTATTCGCCGGCGATGCGGGCCGCGAGCACGTCGAGTTGCAGCCGGCCGACCACGCCGACGATCCAGCTTGCGCCCTGCAGCGGCCGGAACACCTGGGTGACGCCTTCTTCGGCGAGATCCTCGAGCGCGCGCCGCAGTTGCTTGGCGCGCAGCGGATCGTCGAGCCGGACCCGGCGCAGGATCTCGGGGGCGAAGTTGGGAATGCCGGTGAACCGGACGTCCTCGCCTTCGGTCAGCGTATCGCCGACCCGCAGCACGCCGTGGTTGGGGATGCCGATGATGTCGCCCGGCAGCGCCTCGTCCGCCAGTTCGCGTTCGCGGGCGAAGAAGAAGATCGGGCTCTGCACCGACAGCGTCCTGCCGGTGCGGGCCTGGCGCAGCTTCATCCCGCGCCGGAAGCGGCCCGAACAGAGCCGCACGAAGGCGACCCGGTCGCGGTGGTTGGGGTCCATGTTGGCCTGCACCTTGAACACGAATCCGGTGACGGCGTCCTCGTCGGGCCCGACCGCGCGCGGCAGCGCCGGCTGGGGGCGGGGCGGCGGGGCGATCGACGCCAGCGCCCGCAGCAGCTCGGCGACGCCGTAGTCCTTGAGGGCGCTGCCGAACAGCACCGGCGTCAGGTGGCCGGCCCGGTAGGCGTCGGGATCGAGCGCCGGATAGGCCGAGGCGGCGAGGGCGGCGGCGTCGCGAAACGGGGTCAGCACCGCGTCCGGGACGCGCCGATCCAGTTCCGGGTCGTCGAGGCCCGAACAGGGGATCGCCTGCCCGTAGGGCTCGCCGCGTCCGCCCTGCGAGGTCAGGAGACGCTGTTCGCGGAGGTCGAAACAGCCGTGGAAGTCGACCCCCATGCCGACCGGCCAGACGATGGGGCTGGCGTCGAGGGCGAGCGCGCTCTCGATCTCGTCGAGCAGGGCGAACGGATCACGCCCCTCCCGGTCGACCTTGTTGACGAAGGTGATGATCGGGATGTCGCGCAGCCGGCACACCTCGAACAGCTTCAGCGTCTGGCTTTCGATGCCCTTGGCGGCGTCGATCACCATGACCGCCGAGTCGACCGCGGTCAGGGTGCGATAGGTGTCCTCGCTGAAGTCCTCGTGCCCCGGGGTGTCCAGCAGGTTGAAGGTGACGCCGCCGTGCTCGAAGGTCATCACCGAACTGGAGATCGAGATGCCGCGGGTGCGTTCGATCTCCATCCAGTCCGACTGGGTGCGCCGGCGCTCGCCGCGCGCCCTGACGTGGCCGGCCATGTGAATCGCGCCGCCGAACAGCAGCAGCTTCTCGGTGAGGGTGGTCTTGCCGGCGTCGGGATGGGAGATGATCGCGAACGCCCGACGGCTCGTCCACGCGGCCGGCGCGCCGCCGGTGCCGTCGCTTCGCGTCGGCAGGGGATGGGTCTGAATGGGTTCGCCGCCTCGTCTCGTGGACGTTGTCGCTCCCCGATCCCCTGCTCGGGCGCCCGGCCCGGCCGGTGCGCGCGTCGCGTCGCCGGGACCGGCCGATCCCCCGGGGGATGCGCCGCCGCCCCGAGGGTCCCGCGGGAGCCGATGCGGGCGCACCCTAGCCGATCGATCCGCGATTGGGTAGCCTTTTCGCCGGTGGGCGGGGGCCGGGGCTGCGCGCATCAGTTGTGGCCAAGCGAGGCGGTTTCGGTTATCGTCCGCGGCCGCGGAAGAGCCCACCGGGAGATCGTGGAGGGTGGATGACCATCCACGCCGAGAGTCGAATCGTTCTTGCCCCCGCCGACCGGGTGTTCGACATCGTCGCCGACGTCGAGAGCTATCCCGACTTCCTGCCCTTGTGGCGCGAGGCGCGGATCCTGGAGCGCAACGGCAACCGCTATCGCACCGAGCAGGAAGTCGGGATCGCAAAGATCCGCGCGACCTTCGTCACCGACACCGAACTCCGGCGGCCGACCCGGATCGAGGTCTCGTCCGGCGATCCGATGTTCCGCGAGTTCTTCATCTTCTGGGACCTCTCCTCCTTCGGCAACGGCTGCCGGATCGAGATGGCGCTCGCCTGCGAGGTCGCGGCGCGACCGCTGCAGCTCGCCATCGACCGCCTGCTGCCGCGCACGGCGCGGGCGATGGTCGCCGCGTTCGAGAAGCGGGCCGCGCTGCTGCTCGGCTGAGGCGCGCGCGGGCGCAGGGACGCGGCCGGGGACGGAACGGGGCCGGCGACGGAACGGGGGACGTCCCCGAACCGCCCGCCGGACCCGCCGTCCGCCGCCGGCCCTCGAAGGGATCCCGGCGCCCGCGGCTACTGCGCCAGCGACCGGCCGGTGGCCCCGAGGTCGTTGCAGGCCTCGCCGATCCGCGCCACCATCGCCACCTCGGCGGCGCGCATCCACTTGCGCGGATCGTAGAACTTCTTCAGCGGCGCGCCGTCGTCGGGGTCGAGCTGGTATTTGAACGCCTTCGGATGCTCGTTGAAATACTTGCCGAGCCCTTCGGCCATCGCGAACTGGGTGTCGGTGTCGATGTTCATCTTGAACACCCCGTAGCCGATCGCCTCGGCGATCTTCTCCTTCTCCGAGCCCGAGCCGCCGTGGAACACCAGGTGCAGCGGGTTGTTCGCGGTCGCGTGCGTCCGCTGGACGAGGTCCTGCGACTTCTTGAGGATTTCCGGCCGCAGCTTGACGTTGCCCGGCTTGTAGACGCCGTGCACGTTGCCGAACGACGCGGCGACCGAGAACATGCCGATCGACTTCAGCTTGTCGTACGCCTGCAGCACGTCGTCGGGCTGGGTGTAGAGCTTGGAGTTGTCGGCGCTCTCGTCGAATTCTCCGCCGATCCCGTCCTCCTCGCCGCCGGTGACACCGAGCTCGATCTCGAGGTTCATCCCCATCGGCGCCATCCGCGCGAGGATGCGCGCGCACTCGGCGAGGTTCCAGTCGATCGGCTCCTCGGAGAGGTCGAGCATGTGCGAGCTGAACAGCGGCTTGCCGGTCTCCCTGAAGAACGCCTCGCCGTGATCGAGCATGCCCTCGACCCACGGGATCAGCTTCTTGTTGGCGTGATCGGTGTGCAGCACCACGCAGATGCCGTAGTGCTCGGCCATCAGGTGGACGTGGCGGGCCGCCGACACGGCGCCCAGCACCTTGGCGGCGTTGCCGTCGGGGCAGCCCTGGCCGGCGAAGAACTGGGCGCCGCCGTTCGACAGCTGGACGATGATGTCGGCCTTGTGCTTGGCGGCCGCTTCGAGGGTGGCGTTGATGGTGTGGGTGCTGGTGACGTTGACCGCCGGCAGGGCGTAGCCGCCGGCCTTGCAGGCGGCGACCAGGGTCTGGTAGTCCGCGCCGGTGACGACGCCGGGCTTCAAGCCGGGGGCACTCTTCTTCAGGGCGGCTTCGGCCATCGATGGGTTCTCCTCCTGTCCTGGGTTTGTGGCGTTGGCGGCTCGGCCCGAGCCGCGCGGTGTCCGGCCGGCGACGGCCTCGGGCGATCCCGAGGCACCGGCGCCGGTCGCGATTGTGACCGGGAGCGGCGGCGTTCGCAAGCCTGCGCGGCGGTTCGGGTGCGGCGTCGTCAGGGCACCGGGGCGGCGAGCGGACCGGTCGCCGAGCGGGTCTTGCGGTCGAGCCGGCGCAGGAACTCCTCGATGATGATCCGGTAGAGGTCGTTGCCGAGCACCGCGTCCTCGATCCCGGCGTCGATGTTGGGGTTGTCGTTGATCTCGACGACGAACACGCCGTCGGGCGTCTCCTTGAGATCGACCCCGTAGAGCCCGTCGCCGATCAGGTTGGCGGCCCGGGTGGCGATGGCGACCACCCGCGCCGGCGCCTCGTTCACCGCCAGGGTGCGAAAGCGGCCTTCGCTCACCCGGCCGTCGGTGTCGTGCTTGAGGATCTGCCAGTGGCCCTCGGCCATGAAGTACTTGCAGACGAAGATCGGCTTGCCGGCGAGCACACCGACCCGCCAGTCGAACTCGGTCTCCATGTACTCCTGAACGATGACGAGGTCGGAGTCCTTGAACACGCGGCGCGAGATCTCCGCCAGGTCGGCGGGATCGGTGGTCTTGAACACCCCCCTGGAGAACGAGCTGTCGGGGATCTTGATCACCGCCGGGAACCCCAGCTCGTACTCCACGCGGGCCATGCCGCGCCGGCCCAGGATCAACGTGCGCGGTCTCGGGATGCCGTGGGTGCCCAGGATCTCGGCGAGATAGATCTTGTTGGTGCAGCGCAGGATCGAGCGGGGGTCGTCGATCACCGGCATGTGCTCGGTCTCCGCCTTCTTGGCGAAGCGGTAGGTGTGATGGTTGAGGGTCGTCGTCTCGCGGATGAACAGGGCGTCGAATTCCAGCAGCCGGGTGTAGTCGGCGCGGGTGATCAGCTCGACCTCGACCCCGCAGCGGGCGCCGACGCGGACGAAGTTGTCGAGGGTGGGCTTGCGCGACGGCGGCAGCTTCTCCTGGGGATCGTAGAGGATCGCCATCGAATAGCGGGCCGGCGCCTTCTGCCGGCGCCGGCGCCACGCCCGCGACGTGTAGCGGTCGAGGGCCTCCAGGAACGCCGGCAGTTCGTCGACGTCGAGCTCGCCGATCGACTTGGTGCGGATCGCCGCGATCTCCCAGCGGTTGCGGTAGCGGACATCGAGCGACAGGATCGGGCAGTGGAACAGCTCGAAGGTGCGCGTCGCCACCTCCTGGAGCCGGGGGTCGCTCGCGACCCGAAAGAAGATGTCGACCTTGAACGGCGGCTGGTCGTCCGGCGCCGCGGCGAAGGTGGAACGCAACAGCTCGTTGAGCTCCGGCAGGGCGATCCGCAACAGCCGTCGCCAGTGCAGATCCAGCATCACCTCGGTCGACGGGATCACCTTCTGTCCGCGGGCCTCGGCGAGCAGCGAGCAGTAGTAGCCGCGGCTGAGATAGCTGAAGTCGCGGCAGAGGTTGATCACCCGGGTGGCGGTCTTGGTGCGGTCGGCGGAGCGGGTGACGAACTCGTTGGCCGGCACCACCGAGCAGTTCGGCAGCGACCACGGGAAATCCCGCTTGCGATCGACGACGATGATGTGGGCCGGCATCAGTGGCTCCTCTTGCGGATCACCAGCGCCGCCTTCTGCTGCGAACGCCCGTAGCGGGCCATCCGCGCGAAGTCGCTCTGCAGGACCGGGATCTGCATGCAGTCGATCGGTTTCTTGCCCTCTTCCTCGTCGACGCTGGGGTCGTGCAGGTAGACGTACCGTTGGTCGAAGCCGGTCACCACCACCCAGTGCGGACTCTTTTCCCGGTCGATGCGGTAGCTGCTGATCAGCACTACCGGGATGCCGCCGGCGTCGAAGGCGGCGCGCATCGTCTCCAAGGTGAGCGGCCGGTAGACCACGGGGATCGTCGTCTCCCGGAGTTGGCTGCGGAAGTCCCGCTGGACCAGGCGGATCACCTCCTTCTTCGCCTTGCTGCGCACCGAATCGATAAACATGACTCCCTTTTCCGACAAAAACAGGTCGACGTCGAAACCGCGCCGATGGGTGGCGAGGGCCAATCCCTCCGGGCTGCAGCCGCCGAGGCCGGACGTCATGAAGATGGTCGTCGATTCGCGCCACAGCCGCAGTTCGGCGATCAGGTTCATCGCCACCGTCGGGTCGAGCGCGTGCATCGCCATCAGCACCGCCGCCGGGCCGCAGGTGAAGTCGAGACGCTGGGCGTAGAACGGGACGCGGATCAGCTTCGGATCCGGGCGTGGCAGCAGCGACTTCTCCATCCGGATCGCGGCGGCGGCGTCCTCGTAGTACTGCTCCTGGACGGCGAATCGCCGGTAGCCTCGCTGGGCGTAGAAGCTCTGGGTCGCCGGGTCGTCGGCGCGCACCTCGAGGCGCATGTAGGCGGCGTCCCGGTCCAGTGCCGCCGCCTCCGCGGCTGTCATCAGCTGGCCGCCGACCCCCGCACTGCGCGCCTCCGGGGCGACGGCGATCGAGTAGAGCCGCGCGAGCGAGGTTCCGCGGCTGAACAGCACCATCGCGTAGCCGCGGATCCGACCGGATCCGTCGACGTCGACCAGCGTCGCGGCGTTGGCCTCGGACAGCAGATAGCGGAACGTCCGGCGGCTGAACCGGTCCGTCTCGAACGAGCGGTCCTCGATGTCGACCAGGGCGGAGAGGTCGCCGCCGGTGGCGGGTCGTATCATCCTTAGACGTCCTGTCGGCCGGCGGCGATCCCGACGATCGCGCCGTCGTCGACTGATACCGCATCCCGGGCGGCGAACCGAAGAGCTTTGGCGTGCGGGCGTCGAAAAGATCCGCCGACGAGCGTGTCACGGTGTTTGCCGCGGCCGCCCTGCGTGCGGGGCGCGCTGGGCTTGACGGCGGCGCGATATAGGTGTATATTCCTTGCATCGGTTCCTCTAGCCGCGATGCGAGGTCGACATGACGCCGTTGAAGCCCCGCCAGGAGCGGTTCTGCCGCCGGTTCGTCGAACTCGGCTGCGCGGCCACGGCGGCGCGGGCGGCGGGGTATGCGCCGCGCTCGGCGAACAACGCCGGCTACCGGCTGCTGCGGGTGGCGCGGATCGGCGCGCGCATCGCCGCGATCGAGGCCGAACGGGGGGACGCGCACTGCGACAGCCGCGAGGTGCTGCTGGGCAAGCTGGAGACGGTGTTCCGCCGCGCGATCGTCGACCACCAGTTCGCCACCGCCGCCCGCGCCGTCGATCTGCAGGCGCGGCTGCGCGGGTTCACCGCGGCCGGCGCCGACGCCGGTGCGGCGAGCGACGACAACCGCCGCCGTCGCCGCGGCCGCCACGGCCTCGCCGCGCCGGCGCCCGATGACGACTTTTGACGATTTTTGACGATTTTTGACGATCGCGGCCGCCCAGCGGCGGTCGCGGCCCGGCCGGGTTCTGCAAGCGAATCAAGGGCTTGGCGGGATCGGGCGGCGGTCCCGCGGCGGCGACGATCCGTGTTTGGAATCAATCGGTTGGACGCGGTTCTGACGATTTTTGACGATTTTTGACGATGATCGCCGCGTTTTTGCCGACGCGTTCGATTTCAAGCCCTTGCACGCCCCGAGCGGACTTGCGATCGTCATCACCGCGCACCG
>JBHJOP010000139.1:0-6460 GCA_050329575.1 Rhodospirillales bacterium
GCGCGCCATGGAGACGACCCCGCATTCCGGCCAGTGCAGCCACGGCCGCCCCACCTACGTCGAGTTGAAGCGCGCCGACATCGAACGCCTGTTCGGCCGACGGTAGCGGCCGCACCCGGGCCACCCGCAACAGGAACGTGAGCCGCCGCGCCGGCCCCGCGCCGGCCCCGCGCAGGCCGGGACGCCGCCCGCTGCGGTTCGCCGCCACCGTCCCCGAGCAAAGGCCGCCGAACGGAGCACCGGCCCCGGCGCGCGGGCAAATACTCGTAATAAGAGCATTAGATTAAAATTAATCGATCTTAGATTGATAATGCTCTTGACTCCGACCCGAATAACCCATATGGAGCCCTTATAGAGAGAAAAAACTTTAACACTTACACGTTAAAAGAGTAGACGCCTTCGCAGGCGGTCCGACATCCGAAACGGGGCGCTGGACATGACGAGCAGCAGGGGCGAGAGCGGAGCGAAGGGGTCCCCGAACACGCGGGGGCTCGCCGGGCTGGTCCTTCTCCTCGCCCTGGCCGCCTTCGTCGCGGCGCGTCCGGCGGCCGCCGCCGACGGACGGCCGAGCTACTTCCAGAGCATCGAGTTCGCGTCGACCGACATCGCTCCGTTCGGCAAGTGGCGCGACGCCCTCGCCCGCACCGCCCGCGAGATGGCCGCGGAGGCGCGCAGGGACTGCGCCGAGCCCGGCGCCGCCTGCCCGTACCGCGCGCTCGACGCCTTCCTCGACACCTTGCGCCACAAGCGCCGCCACGAACAGCTGGTCGCCGTCAACGCCTACATGAACGCCCGGCCCTACGTGAGCGATCTGCGGAACTGGGGCGAGAAGGACTACTGGGCGACCCCCGGCGAGTTCCTGACCCGCTCCGGCGACTGCGAGGACTACGCGATCGCCAAGTTCTTCGCGTTGAGGCGGCTCGGCTGGAGCGCCGAATCCCTGCGGCTGGCGGCGGTCAAGGATACCGCCCGCGATACCGGCCATGCGGTGCTGATCGCCTTCGACGGCGCCACCTCCTGGCTGCTCGACAACCAGATCAAGCCGGTGGTCGCCACCGACCGCGTCGACCGCTACGAGCCGGTCTACTCGATCAACGAGCACGCGTGGTGGCGCCATCAGGTGGTCGCACCGTCGATCGCGACCCGGGTCGATACCGTCGCCGGCGGTTGAGCGCGTCGCGACCGCCGTCCCCGCTTCGGGCGGCGGCCGATCCCGTGGTCCACCCGCCCGCCCCCCGATCCCGCTTTTCGTCCCCGTCGGCCGGCAATTCCTATATCAAGGGTCGGGACGATCCACCGGTGGGAGCGGCGATGACGGGTGCGAGCTGGACCAGACGGGGTGCGATGGTGGTGGTGTCGGCGCTCGGGGCGCTCGCATCGGCAGGGCCGCTCGCGCACGCCGCCGGGGACGCAGCGCCGCCGGTGGTCGTCGCGCCGGCGCGCATCGTCGATTTCGTCGACCGCGTCGAGGCGCTGGGCACGACGCGCGCCGACGAGTCGGTGCAGATCGCCGCCAACGTCACCGAGATCGTGCGCGAGATCCACTTCGAGGACGGCCAGTCGGTCGCCGCCGGCGACATCCTCGTCGTCCTCAACAAGGCCGAACAGGAGGCCGACCTCAAGGCGGCCGAGGCGATCCTCAGCGCCCGCCGGCTCGCCCTCGCGCGGTCCCGCCAGCTCGAGCAGCGCCAGTTCGCGCCGACCGCGCAGCTGGACGATCGGGCGGCGGCGGTCGAGGAGGCCGAGGCGCTGATCGAGAGCATCAAGGCGAGGATCGCCGACCGCATCATTCGCGCCCCCTTCGACGGCGTCGTCGGCCTGCGCAACATCAGCGTCGGCACCCTGGTGACGCCGGGTGACGTGATCACCACCCTCGACGATGTGCGGACGATCAAGCTGGATTTCTCGGTTCCGGCGATCTATCTGGCCAACCTGCGGCCCGGGCTGCCGATCGTCGCCACCACGCCCGCGCTCGACAACCGGCCGTTGGCGGGCGAGATCCGCAGCGTCGACACCCGCGTCGATCCGGTGACGCGGTCGCTGACGGCGCGGGCGATCCTGCCCAACCCCGACGGCGCCCTCAAGCCGGGCCTGCTCGTCACCGTCGAGCTGCTCAAGAACCCCCGCCGGGCGCTGATCGTTCCCGAGGAGGCGCTGATCGCGCGCGGCCGCAGGACCTATGTCCGGGTGGTCGACGAGGCGGCGGAGGCCAGAGTCGTCGAGAAGGAGGTCGCGATCGGGAACCGGCGCCCGGGGGAGGTCGAGATCGTCACCGGCCTCGGCGAGGGCGAGAAGGTCATCACCCACGGGGCGCTCAACGTGCGCCCCGGCCAGCGGGTCACCATCTCGGCGGTCGCGGACGGGGCCTGGTCGCCGCGGCCCTCGGCGGCACCGGCGCCGGGGGGCTAGCAATGATCCTCTCCGATCTGTCGGTCAAGCGGCCGGTGTTCGCGGCGGTCGTCAGCCTGCTGCTGGTGGCGTTCGGGCTGGTGGCGTTCGAACGGCTGCCGCTGCGCGAGTACCCGGCCATCGACCCGCCGGTGGTGTCCGTCGAGACCAGCTATCGCGGGGCGTCGGCGGCGGTCGTCGAATCGCGGATCACCGAGCTGATCGAGGACCGGATCGCCGGCGTCAACGGCATCACCTTCATTTCGTCGATCAGCGAGGACGGCCGGTCCAGGATCACCGTCGAATTCGACGTCAGCCGCGACATCGACGCCGCCGCCAACGACATCCGCGACCGGGTCGCCGGAATTCTCGGCAACCTGCCGGACGAAGCCGATCCGCCGGAGGTCCAGAAGGCCGACTCCGACGACGACGTCATCATGTGGCTGAACCTGACCAGCGACCGGATGACCCTGCTCGAATTGACCGACTACGCGCGGCGCTACCTCACCGACCGGTTCTCCATTCTCGACGGCGTCGCCCGGGTGCGGATCGGCGGCGGCCTCAACTACGCGATCCGGATCTGGCTCGACCGCAACGCCCTGGCTGCGCGCCGGCTGACCGTCAACGACGTCGAGCAGGCCCTGCGCGCCGAGAACGTCGAACTGCCCGCCGGCAGCATCGAGTCCACCGAACGGCAGTTCACGGTGCGGGTCGAACGGGCCTTCGACACCCCCGAGAGCTTCGGCCGCCTGGTGCTCGGTCAGGGACGCGACGGCTACCTGGTGCGGCTCGTCGACGTGGCGCGCATCGAGCGCGGCGCGGCCGAAGACCGCACCTTCTTCCGCGGCAACGGCGTGCCGATGGTCGGCATCGGCATCGTCAAGCAGGCGCAGGCGAGCACCCTCGCCGTCGCCAGGGCCGCCCGCGACGAGGCCCGGCGGCTGAACGCCTCGCTGCCGGAGGGGATGTCGATCGAGGAGAGCTACGACACCAGCGTGTTCATCCAGGGCGCGATCAACGAGGTGTTCAAGACCCTGCTGATCGCCGCCGGGCTGGTCATTCTCGTCATCTACCTGTTTCTCGGCAGCATCCGCGCCACCCTGGTGCCGGCGGTGACGGTGCCGGTGTCGCTGATCGCCACCTTCATCATCCTCTACGCCCTCGGCTTCACCATCAACCTGCTCACCTTGCTCGCCCTGGTGCTCGCCATCGGTCTCGTCGTCGACGACGCGATCGTCGTGCTCGAAAACGTCCATCGTCGCATGGACGAGGGCGAGACGCCGCTGGTGGCGGCGTTCAAGGGCACCCGCCAGGTCGGGTTCGCGGTGGTCGCCACCACCCTGGTGCTGATCGCGGTGTTCGTGCCGCTGGCGTTCCTGCAGGGCCAGGTCGGCCGGCTGTTCTCGGAGTTCGCGCTGACGATGGCCGCGGCGGTGTCGTTCTCCAGCGTCGTCGCCCTCAGCCTGTCGCCGATGCTGGCGTCCAAGGTTCTGGTGCCGGGAGGCGACCGGGGTCGGATCGCCGGCGTCGTCGAGCGCCTGTTCGACCGCGTCCGCCGCGGCTACGGCCGCGCGCTCGCCGCCGCGCTGCGGCGCCCGGCGGTGACGATCGCGGCCTACCTCGCGCTGCTCGCCGTCGCCGCCGGGCTGTATGTGCGGATGCCGCACGAGCATGCGCCGCAGGAGGACCGGGGGGCGTTCTTCGTCCTCGTCACCGGTCCGGAAGGCGCGTCGTTCGCCTACATGGCCGAGTACATGGACGTGATCGAGGAGCGGCTGATGCCGCTGGTCGAGAGCGGCGAGGTCAGTCGATTGCTGGTGCGGGCGCCGCGCCGGTTCGGCAACCTCGACACCTTCAACACCGGCATCGCCATCGTCGTGCTCGCCGACTGGTCGGCCCGCCGCTCCGGGTGGGCGATCATGGACGACGTCGGCCGCCGGATCGCCGATCTGCCCGGCGTGCGCGCGGTGCCGGTGATGCGCCAGGGGTTCGGCCCGCGGGTCCAGAAACCGGTCCAGTTCGTCGTCGGCGGCGGCACCTACGACGAGCTCGCCGCGTGGCGGGACGTGCTGCTCGACAAGATCAACGACAACAACCCCGGCCTGACCGGCATCGACTTCGACTACAAGGAGACCAAGCCGCAGATCAGGGTGGTGATCGATCGCGACCGGGCGGGCGATCTGGGCGTCACCATCGGCAACATCGGCCGCACCCTGGAGACCGTCCTCGGATCGCGTCTGGTCACCACCTACATCGATGCCGGCAAGGAGCGGGACGTCATTCTCGAGGGCGATCGCGACGACCAGCGAACGCCGGGCAGCATCGAGAACATCTTCGTCCGCTCCGACCGGACCGGCCTGCTGATCCCGCTCGCCAACCTCGTGACCCTGGAGGAGATCGCCGACGCCCAGATGCTCAATCGCTACAACCGGGTACGGGCGATCACCATCGAGGCCGGCCTCGCCGACGGCCTGTCGCTCGGCGCGGCGCTGGATTTCCTCGAGGGCCTGGTCCGCGAGCATCTGCCCGAGACGGCGATCGTCGACTACCGCGGCCAGTCGCGGGAGTTCAAGACCGCCGCCGCCGACCTCGCCTTCGTGTTCATGCTCGGCCTCGTCGTCGTCTTTCTCGTCCTCGCCGCCCAGTTCGAGAGCTGGATCCACCCGCTGGTGATCATGCTGACGGTGCCGCTCGCCATGGTCGGCGCGCTGGTCGGGCTTCTGGTCACCGGCGGCACGCTCAACCTCTACAGCCAGATCGGGCTGATCATGCTGATCGGGCTCGCCGCCAAGAACGGGATCCTGATCGTCGAGTTCGCCAACCAACTGCGCGACCAGGGAACGGCGTTCGAGGACGCGATCCGCGAGGCGGCGGGGGTGCGGCTGCGGCCGATCGCGATGACCGCGATCACCACCGCCGCCGGCGCGGTGCCGCTGATCCTCGCCTTCGGCGCCGGCGCCGAGACCCGCTTCGTCATCGGCACGGTGGTGTTCTCGGGCGTCATCGTCGCCACCGTGTTCACCCTGTTCGTGGTCCCGGTCGCCTACGCCCTGCTCGCGCGGCGGACCGGCTCGCCCGGCGACGTCGCCCGGCGCCTCGAGCGGGAGATGGCACCGGCCGCGCGGCCGCAGCCGCTCGCCGAGGTCGGATCCGCCGAACGCCCGGCCGCCGAGTAGCCCCCGCCCGGCGAACGGCGGCCGCCCCGGCATGACGCCAACCCCTTGGAAACGCTAGGGTGGCTCGCGACCGCGCCGTCATCGTCAAAAATCGTCAAAAGTCGTCAGAATATCACTCAACATATTGATTTCAATAGGTTTCATTCTCCTGTTCGTTTCGCGACCGCCACCACCGCCAAGTCCTTGCCAGCCAACGACATTCGCCCCGGGTCGCGACCGCGCCCGCGATACCGTCGTCGTCAAAAATCGTCAAAAGTCGTCAGCAAGTCGTCATCAAGTCGTCAAAACGGCAAAAAACATGTTTTCTGCCAGAGGGTTGCAGAAGATGGCCGGGGTCCGTTGCGGCGCCCGAACCGCCGCTCCCTCCCGATCGACGACGGCCGAGACTCTCTCGCGTTTCATGTATCCTCCGGCCGAGGCCGAAACAAGGAATATCATCCTTTACACGACGCCCGCCTATCGCGCCGACCGGCCGCCGCCGAACAACGGGCCGGGGCTCGCCCGCAGACGCATCAGGTTCCGGTCCACCGCCCGCTCCCGGGTCTCGAGGATCGTCCGCTCCTGGTCCCGTTGCCGGCCGAGGATGCGCGGCCGGCCGGACGGATCCGCGCCGCGCCGCGCCGCCTGGGACGGCGGAATGCGGTCGAAGTCCCTGAGCTCGGCATCGAGGGCGTCGATCCGGGCGCGCAGCGCCTGCTTCTCCAGCACCAGCCGGTTGATGGCGTCGGCGCGCCGCCGCGCGGCCTCGCCGTCCTCGTCGGCGGACCGGCTCGCGGGAGCGAAGGCCCGCGACGGACCGGCGATGGGCGGCGGCGGGCCGGCCGTGTCGACGGCGCCCGAAGGGATGTCATCCACGGCCGGTCGGGTCTCGGCCGCCGCCGCCGGTTCGGCCTCGG
>JBHJOP010000073.1:0-19974 GCA_050329575.1 Rhodospirillales bacterium
GGCCTCGGCGGCGGCCGCCGGTGCGGCTTCGCCGGGGAGGCGCTGCTCGGCGGCGGGCGGGGCGGCGCACGCGGCCAGCAGCATCAGCAGCGGGAGCAACGGGACGGGGGGCAGGTGCGCGGCTCCGCGGCTACCACGCCGGCGGCGGGATCAGACGCAGCCGGTCGCCGGCCAGCCGATAAGGCAGGCCGCGGCTCCGGGCCATCGTTTCGAAGCGCGCCAACTCATCGCCGGCCAGCACCGTCCCGACGCCGGTCAAGAGCCCGAGATCGCCGGTGTAGAGGAGGAGGGCCGCGAAGCTGACGAGGACGTCGGCGGCGGTGAAGTTGCAGTGCTCGAAGCGCTCGACCCGGATCGGCAGGTGATGGGCGAGGAAGGCGCCCGTGAGCAGCGTCTTCACCGAATACAAGGTCTGGTGCCAGGCGGGGACCTGCTGGTCGAGGCTGGTGTGGAGCGTGATCAGCGGCGACGACAGTCGGCCGGTGGTGTCGTAATGAGTCCGCATCTCGGCGACCGCCGCCGGGTCGGCGGCGATGCGGGCGACCGCGGCATTGAGGGCGACGTCGTCGCCGGAGCCGGTGTACCAGCGGAGCAGGTTGCCGAACGGCATGCCGCCCAGCGTCGCGACCGCGTCCCGGAAGTTGACGACGCCATAGCGGAGCACGTCGCTGACGGAGATCCTCAGCGACCCGACCGGGTCGGCGATATCGAACGGCAGTTTGGCGACCTTGGCGTAGTCCATCAGCGTCGCCGCGTTGGCCGGGTCGAACACCACCGGCGCGACCACCTGGGCGTAGTAGTCCGTCCAGCCGGCGACGAGGTCGGGCGACGGATCGAGCGGATCGCCGGGAATCAGCCCCGGAAAGAACGCGTCGAACAGCGCCCGGGCGTCGCCGAAGTAATTGATCTGGCCGCGGAAGCTGCCGATCGGCCCGCACGCCGCAACGCCGCCCGCGAACACCTCCGGGTGCCGCTCGACGAGCAGCGCGGTGATGATGCCGCCTTCGGACGCACCGGTCAGGAACACCTTGTCGGGCGGGCCGTAGGTGGCGGCATAGATGTCGACGAGGTCGAGGATGTCGGCGGCGCCCTGGCGGATCGCCAGCCCGGTCTTGCTGTAGCTGTTGGTGGCGAACGCGAATCCGAGGTCGTTGACCAGCCCGGGAAGCGACAGGCCGCCGGCCGCGAGCTGCTCTTCCGGGATCTGGACCGGAGTGCCGGCGTCCTGGAAGCCGTGGGCGAACACCACCAGGCTGCCGTTGAACCGCTCCGGCGGCGGCAGGCAGATGCGGTAGATCGAGCCGCTCTTCTGCAGGCCGTCGGGATCGCAGGTCGACTGGGCGCGGACATCCGGCGCGGCGGCGACGGCAAGGACGAACGCGCAGGCGAACAACCAGCGGAGCGCGGGCATCTGAGGTGTCCTCTCTTTCGTTCTCTCCGATCGCGCCGCCTCGGGCGCGGGAGTCCATCCCCCCAGGGTCAGCCTACTCCGCGGCGGGGACCTTGTCGACGCGGGCGGCGCAGACCTTGAACTCGGGGATCTTGCCGAACGGATCGAGCTTCGGGTTGGTGAGCAGGTTGGCGGCGGCCTCGGCAAAGCAGAACGGCATGAACACCATGCCCTCCGGAACGTCGCCGTCGGCGCGCGCGGTCACCTCGACGGCGCCGCGCCGGGTGCGGACCGTCACCCGGTCGCCGGCGGCGAGCCCGAGGCGTTCGAGGTCGCACGGGTTGAGGCCGGCGATCGCCTGCGGCTCCAGGGCGTCGAGGACGCTGGCGCGCCGGCTGATGGCGCCGGTGTGCCAGTGCTCGAGCAGCCGGCCGGTGCTGAGCAGCAGAGGATAGGCGTCGTCGGGCGTCTCGTCGGGCGGCACCAGACCGACGACGACCAGTCGGCCGCGACCGTCGGCGGTCGGGAACCCGTCGCCGAACAGGATCTCCCGGCCCGGCCGGTCCTCGTCCGCGCACGGATAGGTGACCGCGTCCTCCCGCTCCAGCCGCTCCCAGGTGATCCCGGCGATCGACGGCATCACGGCGCGCATCTCCGCGAACACCGCACGCGGGTGGTCGCAGGGCCAGTCGAGGCCGAGGCGGCGGGCGATCTCCCGGACGATCCACCAGTCCTGGCGGGCGTCGCCCGGCAGCGCCAGCGCCTCGCGGGCGAGCTGCACCTGCCGGTTGGTGTTGGTGAAGGTGCCGGTCTTCTCCGGAAACGCCGAGGCCGGCAGCACGACGTCGGCGAGGAACGCGGTCTCGGTGAGGAAGATGTCCTGAACCACCAGATGCTCGAGCGATGCCAGCGCCTCGCGAGCGTGCGCGGCGTCGGGGTCCGACATCGCCGGGTTCTCGCCCATCACGTAGAGGCCGCGGATCGTCCCGGCGCGTGCGGCCGCGAGGATCTCGACCACCGTCAACCCGCGCTCGGGATCGAGCGGCGTGCCCCACAAGTGCTCGAAGAAGGCGCGCACCGCGGCGTCGTCGACCGGGCGGTAGTCGGCGTAGACCATCGGGATCAGGCCGACGTCGGAGGCGCCCTGGACGTTGTTCTGGCCGCGCAGCGGATGCAGGCCGGTGCCGGGGCGCCCGATCTGGCCGGTGATCAGCGCCAGCGCGATCAGGCAGCGGGCGTTGTCGGTGCCGTGGACGTGCTGGGAAATGCCCATCCCCCAGAACACGATCGCGCGCTCGGCGCCGGCATAGAGGCGAGCGACGGTCCGGATGGTGTCGGCGTCGATGCCGCACACCGTCGCCATCCGCTCCGGCGAGGTCTCCCGGACCCGTGCCGCCAGGGCGGCGAAGCCGGTGGTGAACCGTTCGACGTAGCCTGCGTCGACGAGGCCCTCGACGATGATCGTGTGCAGCATCGCGCTCAGCAGCGCGACGTCGGTGCCCGGTGTCAGCGGCAGCACGACATCGGCATGGCGGTCGAGGGCCTGGCGGCGGGGATCGGCAACGATCAGGGTCGCGCCCCGTTTCGCCGCCTGCTTGATGAAGGTGGCGGCGACCGGGTGGTTCTCGGCCGGGCGGGCCCCGATGACGAAGATCACGTCGGCCTCCAGCGCGGCGGTGAACGGCGCAGTGACCGCCGCCGAGCCGATCCCCTCGATCAGCGCCGCCACCGAGGACGCGTGGCAGAGGCGGGTGCAATGATCGACGTTGTTGGTGCGGAAGCCGGTGCGGACCAGCTTCTGGAACAGGTAGGCCTCCTCGTTGGAGCCCTTGGCGGAGCCGAAACCGGCGAGCGCCCGGCCGCCGTCGCGGTCGCGAATGCGGCGGAAGCCCTCGGCGGCGCGATCGAGGGCCTCCTCCCAGCTCGCTTCGCGGAAGTGGGTGAGCGGGTCGCCCGGATCGACGATCGCGGCCAGGTCCTTGGCGGCGTCCGCCCTGCGGATCAGCGGCCGCACCAGGCGGTGCGGATGGCTGACGTAGTCGAAGCCGAAGCGGCCCTTGACGCACAGCCGGTTGCGGTTGGCGGGGCCGTCGCGGCCGTCGACGGCGACGATGCGGTCGCCGCGGACGTGGTAGGTGATCTGGCAGCCGACCCCGCAGTAGGGGCAGAGGGACGCGACCTGCCGCTCGACCGGCCCGCCATGGATGCCGGCGGCGTCGAGCCGCGTCGCCGGCATCAGCGCCCCGGTCGGGCAGGCCTGCACGCACTCGCCGCACGCGACGCAGGTGCTGTCGCCCATCGGGTCGTCCTGGTCGAAGACGATCTTCGTCCCGACCCCGCGGCCGGCCATGCCGATGACGTCGTTGACCTGCACCTCGCGGCAGGCGCGGACGCACAGGCCGCAGTGGATGCAGGCGTCGAGGTGCACCGCCATCGCCGGGTGGCTGAGGTCGGGCGGCGGCGGCGGGCGGGCGGGGAAGCGGCTGGCGGTGAGCCCGGCGGCGTCGGCCCACCGCCAGAACGGCGAGCCGGGATCATGGGCGACCGCTTTCGCCGGCTGATCGGCGAGCAACATCTCCAGGACCATCCGCCGCGCGCTCGTCGCCCGTTCGCCGGCGGTCCGCACCACCATCCCGGCCGTCGGCGTCCGCAGGCAGGACGGCGCCAGCGCCCGCTCGCCCTCGATCTCGACCATGCAGGCGCGGCAGTTGCCGTCGGGCCGGTAGCCGGGGGCGTCGCGATGGCAGAGGTGGGGGAGCACCGTGCCCCGCCGCTTCGCCACCTGCCACAGCGTCTCGCCGGGGGCGGCCTCGACATCGACGCCATCGAGGACGAAGCGGACGGCGGCCGTCATGGCGCCGCCGCCGCGAGGAGCCGCAGCGCGCTCTCGACCGGGTTCGGCGCCGCCTGGCCGAGGCCGCAGATCGAGGCGTCGCGCATCGTCCGGGCGAGTTCGCCGATCAGCGGCCCGTCCCAGGTCGGGGTCGCGGTCAGCGCCAGCAGCTTCTCGCAGCCGACCCGGCACGGCGTGCATTGGCCGCAGCTCTCGTCCGCGAAGAAGCGGAGCAGGTTGCGGACGACGGCGCGCAGGTCGTCGCGATCGGAGAGCACCACCACCGCGCCCGAGCCGACGAAGCAGCCCTCGGCGTCCAGCGCCCCGAAGTCGAGCGGCAGGTCGGCCTTGGCGGCCGGCAGGATGCCGCCCGAGGCGCCGCCGGGGAGATAGGCCGCGAACACGTGGCCGTGCGCCATGCCGCCGGCATGGTCCTCGATCAGCCGGCGGGCGGTGACGGTCGACGGCGCCCGCTTGACGCCCGGCTCCCTGACGCGGCCGGAGACCGAGTAGAAGCGGGGCCGGCCGGCGTCGCGGTACCAGGCGCCGCCGCGCTCGAGGATGTCGCGCAGCCACCACAGGGTCTCGACGTTGTGGATCAGCGTCGGGCGGCCGAACAGGCCGCGGGTCGCCGGGAACGGCGGCCGGTTGCGGGGCAGGCCGCGCCGGCCCTCGAGGCTCTCCAGCATCGCCGTCTCCTCGCCGCAGACGTAGGCGCCGGCGCCGCGGCGGAGATGCAGGGCGATGCCGTCGGCGAACCCGGCGGCGGTGAGCCTCGCGATCTCGTCGGCGAGCAAGGCGCGCGCCGCGGGGTACTCGTCGCGGACGTAGAGATAGATCGCGTCCGCCGCCACCACCCGGGCGGCGATCAGCGCCCCTTCGAGCACCCGGTGCGGGTCGCTCTCCAGCAGCAGACGGTCCTTGAAGGTGCCGGGCTCGCCCTCGTCGGCGTTGACCGCGACCACGCGCGGCGGCGCCGTGCCGCCGAGGAACCGCCACTTGCGCGCCGCCGGGAAGCCGGCGCCGCCGAGGCCGCGCAGGTCGGCGGCCTCGATGGCGGCGAGCACCTCGTCGCCGGACCGCTCGCCGACGGTCACCGCCCGCAGCGCCCGGTAACCGCCGCCGGCGAGATAGGCCTCGAGACCGACGGCAGCGGGGGGATCGGCCTCGGTCAGGCCGGCGCGGGTCGCGGCGGCGACCGTGTCGGCATCGGCCGTCCACACCGGTCGCCGGCCGACCACCGCCACCGGCGCCTTGTCGCAGCCGCCGACGCAGGGCGCGGCGATCACCCGGACGCCGGCGCCGAGGGTGGCGGCGAGGGTGCGCCGCAACGCCTCGCCGCCGGCGAGCGCGCAGGCGATGCCGTCACAGACCCGGACGGTCGGCGGCGGCGGCGGCGTGCCGTCGTCGAGGACGTCGAAATGGGCGTAGAAGCCGGCGACCTCGTAGACCTCGGCCTGCGCGAGCCGCAGCTCGGCGGCGAGCGCCGCGATGTGGCGGGCGGAGAGGCCGCCGTAGCGGTCCTGGATGCGATGCAGGTGTTCGATCAGCAGATCGCGGCGGCGCGGCCGGTCGCCGAGCAGCCCGCTGATCTCGTCGCGGGCGGCGGCATCGACCCGCCGCCCCTTCGGATACCCGGGCGGCGGCCGGTCGCGGCGGGGACGGACGGACGGGGGGGACGGGGAGGACGGGGGCGTGACCGACATCGGCGAGGCTGAGCGTTTCCGGACCCGCTGGCGCAGCCGCATTGTGGGGGCGGATCGGCCGGCCCGCAACCGCATTCCGTTCAGCCGCGACCGCCGTCGACCGCCGCCGGCGCCTCGACGATCGGTTGGAACATCCGGCGGTAGGCCCCGGGGGTCAGTCCGGTCCGGCGCCGGAACAGGCGGCGGAAGAACGCCGGGTCCTCGTAGCCGACCGCGGCGCTGATCGCCTCGATCGCCGTCGGTCCGGTCTCGAGCAGGCGTTTCGCCTCCTCGATGCGGAGGTTCTGGACGTGCTCGATCAGCGTCGTGCCGGTCGCCGCCTTGAACCGCCGCTTCAGGGTGCGTTCCGGGACCCGCGCCGCCCGGACCGCGCCGCGGATCGCCTGCGGGTCACGGAACCGCTCCGCCAGCCACGCCTCGCAGCCGCGCACCACCGAGTCCGCGTGCGACTGGCGACGCACCAGGCCGGCGAAGGGGAGCTGACCCTCGCCGTGCCACTTGAGCAGGTACGCCTTGGCGATCGAGAGCGCCTCGCCGGGGCTGCAGTGGCGGGAGATGATGTGGATGGCGAGATCGTGCCAGGACGTGGTGCCGCCGGCGGTGACGATCCGTCCCGACGCATCCGCGAACAGCAGGTTGGGTTCGGGCCGGAAGCGGACGTGCGGATAGCGGGTGCGGAAGAGGTCCTGGTAGGCCCAGTGGGAGGTGGCCTCGCGGCCGTCGAGCAGGCCGGTCTCGGCCAGCATGATCGAGCCCGAACACGCGGAGTAGAGGGTGGTGCCGGCGTGATAGCGCCGCCGGACCCAGTCGATCAGGTCGGGATGGCGGCCGCCGAAGTCCTCGTCGGGCGCCAGCCACAGCTCCGGCAGGATGACGATGTCGGCCGCCGGGTCGGCGTCGACGGCGAGGTCGGGGACCACCGGAATGCCGTTGCCGCAGCGGAACGGCTGCGCCGCGGGCGAGACGATCCGGGGGCGGAAGTAGCGGTGCCGGTGCTCGGCGCCGATCAGCAGCTGCCACAGGTTGCCGGTGGCGCAGAGCACGTCGATCATCCCGTACAGCGCCGAGCCCGCCGTCTCGGGGACGGCGACGATCAGGGCGTCGATCGGATCGGGGGGATGGGCCGGCATGGTCGGACCTCCGCATTCCGTGGCACGAATGACCCGTTTCTCGCATTTCTCGCTCTTATCGCCGGGCGGGTCGAGTCCTATCCTTGTCCCGTCGCTGCTTCGCCGACGGGCGGCAAGGTGGTTCGACAGACGACGTAACGGATGGAGGATCGAAATGACCAAGCATCAGACGGCGGAGAACCGGTCCACCGGCCTGAACGGCGTCGACGTCGACGGCATGTTCGCGACCATCGACGCCATCGCCAACGACTCCGGCCTCGCCGCGTTCCGGTTCCGGGCGGCCAACACCTGGATCGACGGCGGTCACAACCGCTCGGCCATCCAGGGCTTCTACGGATGCCGCAAGGAGGACGAGAGCCGCGCGACACCGTTCGTGCTGGAGGCCGACGAGCCGCCGGTGCTGCTCGGCCGCGACTCCGGCGCCAACCCGGTCGAGTTCATCCTGCACGGCCTGGCGGCCTGCATGACCACCAGCATGGTCTACCACGCGGCGGCGCGCGGCATCGCGATCGAGGCGGTGGAGTCGGCCCTCGAAGGCGATCTCGATCTGCGGGGCTTCCTGGGTCTCTCCGACGAGGTGCGCAAGGGCTACGAGAGCATCCGCGTCCGCATGCGGGTGAAGACCGATGCCGACCCGGACACCTTGCGCGAACTCGTCGGCTTCTCGCCGGTCTACGACGTGGTGTCGCGATCGGTGCCGGTCGAGGTGACGATCGAGACCGCCTGAGACGGCGGGACGACGGCGGCGGGCCTCGCGATCGGCGCCCGCCGCCGGACTGGCGTCGAGCCGGCCCCGTCGGGTAGGGTGGGCCGATCCACGATCCCGATCCGCCGAGGAAGCCGCCCCGCATGTCCGTGGTCACCCGGTTCGCGCCGAGCCCGACCGGCGATCTGCATCTCGGTCATGCCTACGCGGCGTGGTTCGCGCACGACCTCGCGACGCGCAGCGGCGGGCGCTTCCTGGTGCGGATCGAGGACATCGACGTCGGTCGCTGCCGCGACGAGTTCGTCGCCCGCAATCTCGACGATCTCCGCTGGCTGGGCCTGACGTGGGAGCAGCCGGTGGTCCGCCAATCCGAGCGGATGGATCGCTACGGCGACGCGCTCTGCCGCCTGTCCGCCCTCGACGTCGTCTATCCGTGCTTCTGCACCCGCGGCGAGATCCGCGCCGAGATCGAGGCGGCGGCGGCGGCACCCCACGCGGCGGCGGCGGACGGCGGCCCCGTCTATCCCGGCCGCTGTCGAGGTCTCGCGGCGAACGAGCGCGCCGACCGCCTCGCCGCCGGGCGGCCCTACGCGCTCCGCCTCGACGCCGAGCGGGCGCGGCGGCTGACCGGCGCGCTGTCGTGGACGGACGGCGGCCGCGGGCCCCAGAGCGTGCGCCCGGACCGGTTCGGCGACGTCGTCGTGGCCCGCAAGGAGATCGCCACCAGCTACCACCTGGCGGTGGTGGTCGACGACGCCGCGCAAGGGGTGACCCACGTCACCCGTGGCGAGGACCTGTTCGAGGCGACCCACGTGCAGCGCACCCTCTATGCCCTGCTCGACCTGCCGGTGCCGGTGTGGCACCACCACGGCCTCTGCCGCGACCGGCACGGTCGCCGTCTGGCCAAGCGCGACGGCGCCGCATCGATCCGGTCGCTGCGGGAGCGCGGCCATCCCCCGGAGCAGGTCCTGGCGATGGCGAAGGCGGCGGGCGGCGGACCTTGACGGGCGTCAATGACCGAGCGGCCAACCCGATGATCGGGGAGGGGAGGTCGTTGACAGGTTCGTTCGGAGCGGCTAGGGTTGACACGAACGTTATAACGCCGAGGGCAAGCCAGCATGATCGAGCTGAAGATCCGCAAGATCGGGAACTCGCTCGGGGCGGTCATCCCGCGCGACGCTCTCGACCGGCTCGGCCTCAAGGAAGGCGAACGCCTGTTCCTGACCGAGGCCCCGGACGGGTATCGGCTCACCCCCTACGACCCGGAGTTCGAGCGCCAGATGGCGATCGCCGAGGAGGGCATGGCCGCCTATCGCAACACCCTGCGCGCGCTGGCGAAACAGGGGCCATGACGGCCGGGACAGGTGGTCAGGCTCGAGCGCAACGTCGTCCTCGCCCTCCACGAACGCCTGGTGGCCGTGCACGGCGGACCGGCGGGCCTGCGCGATCGGGGACTGCTGGACTCCGCCCTCGCCCGGCCGCGGAACGTCGCTGCCTACGGCGCGCCGGATCTCTGCGCGTTGGCGGCCGCCTACGCCGTCGGGATCGCCCGCAACCATCCGTTCGTGGACGGAAACAAACGCACCGCCCTGATGGCCGCCTATGTGTTCCTGGGGCGCAACGGCGCCCGCCTGGTCGCTCCCGAGGACGCGGCGACGCGGACCATGGTGGCGCTCGCGGCCGGCACGTTGGACGAGGATGCGCTCGCCGACTGGCTCCGTGCCAACACGCAACCCTGGTGACGGGACGCCGGCGGGCGGCGGACCTTGACGGGCGTCAATGAAGGAGCGGCCAACCCGATGATAGGGGCGGGGCCTCGGGGGAGAAGAAGGGGCGACCGAACGGGCTGCCGCGGCCGAAGACCATGAGGGAACTGAGCGAGGTCGGACAACTCCTCCACGAGGAGCATTTCCGGTTCCTGGTCGCCATCTGCGGCCTGCAGAACCGCATCGGCGACGAATTCCGCGATCATCCGCTCGATCCCCGCATCGCCGAGGATCGCGACCAGTTGGACGCGCTGATCGCCGGCCTCGACGACATCATCGACCATCACCGGTTCGAGGAGGTCAACCTGTTCCCGCTGATCGGGGCCGTCGGCGACGTCGATCTGGTTTCGGTGCTGCTGGGCGAGCACGGCACGATCGAACCGAAGGCGAACCGGCTGCGCGCCATCGCCTCCGCCCTGCGCCGCAACGGCGCCACCCACGGCCGCTGGTCGCGGTTCCGGATCGCCACCGAAGACCTGATCGCCGACATGATGGCGCATCTCGAGAAGGAGGAACTGCGGGTGGTGCAGCGGCTGGCGAGCCTCCTCGATGCCGAGACCGATCACGCGCTCGCCCGCGGCCGCGTCGGCAAGCGCCGGGGCGGCGGCCCGCCACCACCGTAACCCTGGGCGTCCGTCACCCCACCAGGGCGACGGACGCCAGATAGCCGATGTAGGCGACGTAGGCGGCCAGGAGAACGCCGCCCTCGCTGCGGGTGACCCGCCAGCCGGTCACCGAGAACAGCAGCAGCAACAGGGTCGCCGCCAGCATCACCCAGACGTCGAGGCGGGCGATCTCCGGCGGCACCGGGATCGGCCGGACCATCGCGGTGACGCCGAGGATGCCGAAGACGTTGTAGATGTTGCTGCCGACGATGTTGCCGAACGCGACGTCGGCCTGGCGGCGCAGGGCGGCGACGATCGAGGTCACCAGTTCCGGCAGCGAGGTGCCGATGGCCACCAGGGTCAGCCCGACGATCGTCTCCGAGACGCCGGCGGCCCGCGCGAGGCCGATCGATCCGTCGACGAGCAGCCGCGCGCCGAGCAGGGTCAGCGCCAGTCCGCCGACGGTGAACAGCAACGACACCCAGAGCCGCGCCGGCACCGGCTCCGCCGCCGACGCCTCCGCTTCGTGCATCGCCGCCGAAGCGTCGTGAACCACCCGCTCGTGACGGTAGGTGTAGACGATGTAGCCGACGAGCAGGCCCACGAGGACGACGCCGATCGGCCGATCGAGGTGTCCGAACAGGACCACGCCGACACAGGCGAGGGCCGCCAGCAGCACGACGGTGCCGTCGCGCCGGAACGCCGCCGGCGACGTCCGCAGCGGCGAGAGGAGCGCGGCGATCCCGAGGATGAGCAGGATGTTGGCGGTGTTGCTGCCGACCACGTTGCCGACCGCGATGCCGGGCGAGCCGATCAGGGCCGCCTGCACGCTGGTCAACAGCTCCGGCGTCGACGTTCCGAAGCCGACCAGGGTGAGGCCGATCAACAGCGGCGAGACGCCGAGCCGGCGGGCGAGCGCGACCGCGCCGCGCACCAGGCAGTCGCCGCCGGCGACGAGCAGAGCGAAGCCCGCGACGAGTTCGAGATAGACCATGGATCGAAGCGTCCGATCGGAGGCGAAGACGGCGGCAGGGTTATCGGCCGGCATCGCGTCGCACGCAAGCGGCTTGCGCGATGCCGACGCGGGCCGTCGCCTCCGGCGATGCGGGTCGCGGTCAGGCCGCGACGATCTCGCCGTTGCGGGTGCACCCCGCCACCGCCAGATCGACGAACGCCCCGGTCACGTCCTCCGGCGCCTTCACCGACCGCGGATCCTCTCCCGGATAGGCCTGCGACCGCATCCGGGTGCGGGTCGGCCCCGGGTTGATCAGGTTGGCGCGCACCGACGTGCGGGCGATCTCGGCGGCGTAGGTCCGGACCATCGTCTCCAGCGCCGCCTTGCTGGCCGCATAGGCCCCCCAGTAGGCCCGCCCGCCGCTGACTCCGGAGGTCACGAAGATCGCCCGTCCGGCGTCGGAGGCGCGCAGCAGCGGATCGAAACTGCGGATCAATCGCCAGTTGACGGTGAGATTGACGGCGATCACGGTCTCCCACGTCTCCGGCGGGATGTGGCCCATGGGGCTGAGCACCCCGAGAACGCCGGCGTTGCCGACCAGCACGTCGAGGCGGCCCCAGCGTTCGTAGACCGCGGCGCCCATGCGATCGATGACGGCATAGTCGGTGAGGTCGGCGGTGACGAGGGTGGCGCTGCGGCCGAGGGCGCGGATCTCGTCGTCCACCTCCTCCAGCGCGCCCGCGGTCCGGGCGGCGAGGATCACGTCCGCCCCCTCGCGGGCGAACCGCACCGCCACCGCCCGGCCGATGCCCCGCGACGCGCCGGTGATCAGCGCAACCCGGCCGGCCAGCCGTCCCGCGCCCGGGCTCGAGTCCGTCACGCCCGAGTCCTCACACCTCGAGGAGGGACAGTTGTTCGGGAACCGGGTAGTCCTGATGGTCGGCGAGGTTGATCGGATAGTCGCCGGTGAAACAGGCGTCGCAGTGCTGCGGTCGCACCGGATCGCGTCCGATCTCGCCGACGGCGCGGTAGAGGCCGTCGAGCGAGATGTAGGCGAGCGAGTCGACGCCGATGTGGCGTGACATCTGCTCGACGCTGCGGCTGGCGGCGAGCAGTTGTTCGCGCTCCGGCGTGTCGATGCCGTAGAAGCAGGAATGGGTGGTCGGCGGGCTGGAGATCCGCATGTGGATCTCCGCCGCGCCGGCGGCCCGCACCATCTCGACGATCTTCACCGAGGTGGTGCCGCGGACGATCGAGTCGTCGACCAGGATGACGCGCTTGCCCCTGAGGCGCGCGGCATTGGCGTTGTGCTTGAGCTTGACACCGAGATGGCGGATGCGCTCGCTGGGCTCGATGAAGGTCCGTCCGACGTAGTGGTTGCGGATGATCCCGAGTTCGAACGGAATGCCCGATTCCTCGGAGTAGCCGATCGCAGCGGGAACCCCGGAGTCGGGAACCGGGACGACGAGATCGGCGTCGACGCCGTTCTCGCGGGCGAGCTCGGCGCCGATGCGCTTGCGCACCTCGTAGACGTTGCGTCCCTCGATGCAGCTGTCGGGGCGGGCGAAGTAGATGTACTCGAAGATGCAGAACCGGCGGGGGACCTTGGCGAACGGGCGGATGCTGCGGAGCCCGCCCTCGTCGATGACGACGATCTCCCCGGGCTCGACATCACGCAGGAACTCGGCGCCGATGATGTCGAGGGCGCAGGTCTCGGACGCCAGAATGAAGGCGCTGCCGAGGCGGCCGAGGACCAGCGGCCGAACGCCGTAGGGATCGCGCATGCCGATCAGCTTGCGCCGCGAGATGGCGACCAGCGAATACGCCCCTTCCAGTTGTCGCATGGCGTCGATCAGCCGGTCGACGACGGTCGAATAGTGGCTGATCGCGATCAGGTGGATGATCGTTTCGCTGTCGGTGGTCGACTGGAAGATGCAGCCGCGCCGGACCAGCGCCTTGCGGACGCCGAGCGCGTTGGTCAGGTTGCCGTTGTGGGCGATCGTCAACCCGCCGAACTCGAAGTCGGCGAACAGCGGCTGGACGTTGCGGAGCACCGTCTCGCCGGTGGTCGAATAGCGGACGTGACCGACGGCGGCCGCACCGGGCAGGCGCCCGATGACGTTCTCCGATCCGAAGTTGTCGCCGACCAGGCCGAGGGCCTTGTGGCTGTGGAAATGCTCGCCGTCGTAGGTGACGATCCCGACCGCCTCCTGGCCGCGATGCTGCAGGGCATGGAGGCCGAGGGCGGTGGTGGCGGCGGCGTCGCCATGGCCGTAGATGCCGAACACGCCGCATTCGTCGTGGAACCGATCGTCGTCACCCGGTCCGCAGGGGGCATCGGTTCGGCAAACGGATCGCATCTCCATCCTCCGCGAGGTCAGCGGCCGCTTTCGAGCAGCCGTTCCATGTCCCGCCGTTCCTTGCGGTCGTAACCGCCGCGTTCGTCGCCCGGTGGCGTGCCCTTCGGCTCGGGAGACATGATGTCGCGCAGCCGCCGCTCGGTTTCAAGGGCGTCGCGCGCCCGGTCGCGGACCTCGCCGGCGGCGTCGCCGCCGGCCTCGCGCGCCTCCGACGGGACCAGCGACTTGAGCTGGTCCGCCCCCCATTCGACGAGCGGCATCGCCCGGGCGTCCCGCAGCCAGGACGGCTGCTGCGCCGGCACCACCAGCCACTCGACCGCGATGTAGGCGAGGCAGACGAGCACGCCCCCCCTCACCAGACCGAACACGAACCCGAGCGAGCGATCGAGGGCGTTGAGGGCGCTGTCCTTCACCCGCCGCGCCAGCGCGCGCGTCACCAGCGACAGCACGACCAGGATGACAACGAACACGCCGAGGCCGGCCGCCGCGTCGGCGGCCAGTTCATGGGGGATCAGGTCGCGGGCGAACGGGCGGGCGAGCGGGAAGGCGACGATCGCGGCGGCGATGGCGCCGACCCAGGCGCCGACCGCCAGCACCTCCTGGACGAAGCCGCGAACGACGGCGAGCAGGCCGGAGATCAGCAGCACGACGACGATGGCGATGTCGACGGCGGTGATCGGCAGGTCAGGCATCGCGCCCTCCCCGCCGGGACGGCTCGTCGTCCGGTCCCGCACCGACCAGCGCGAGGAGTTCGGACAGTTGCGCGACCTCGGTGACCCGCAGGCCATGGCGGGCATCGGCCGCGGCGTGGCGCCGGACCGGCACGATCGCGCGCGCGAAGCCCAGCTTGGCCGCCTCCTTCAGCCGCGCCTCGGTGCGGGAGACGGGGCGGATCTCGCCTGCGAGGCCGATCTCGCCGAAGACGACCGTCTCCGGCGGCATCGGCCGGCCGCTCGCCGCCGAGACCAGTGCCGCCGCCACCGCCAGATCGGCGGCGGGCTCGCCGATGCGCAGGCCGCCGGCGACGTTGAGGAAGATGTCGGCGGCGCCGAACGCCATCCCGCAGCGCGCCTCCAGGACCGCCAGGATCATCGCCAGTCGACCGGAGTCCCAGCCGACCACGGCGCGGCGCGGCGTTCCCAGCGACGACGGCGCGATCAGCGACTGGATCTCGACCAGCACCGGCCGGCTGCCCTCGATGCCGGCGAACACGGCGGCGCCGGAGACGTCGCGGCCGCGGTCGGCGAGGAACAGCGCCGACGGGTTGGTGACCTCGGCCAGGCCCGCATCGGTCATCGCGAACACGCCGATCTCGTCGGTGGCGCCGAAGCGGTTCTTGACGGCGCGCAGGATCCGGAACTGGTGGGCCCGCTCGCCTTCGAAATAGAGCACCGTGTCGACCATGTGCTCCAGCACCCGAGGGCCGGCGATCATCCCCTCCTTGGTGACATGGCCGACCAGCAACAGCACGAACCCGCGGGCCTTGGCAAGGCGGATCAGCGCCTGCGCCGAAGCGCGGACCTGGGCGACGGTTCCCGGGGCCGACTCGAGCGCGTCCAGGTACAGGGTCTGCACCGAATCGATGACCACCACCTCCGGACCGGACGGCTGATCGAGGGCGGTGGCGATGTCGGCCACCAGCGTCGCCGCCGCGAGCTGGACCGGCGCGGCGCGCAGCCCCAGCCGTTCGGCGCGGAGCCGCAACTGGTCGACCGCCTCCTCGCCGGAGACGTAGGCCGTGCGGGTGGTCGGCGACAGCGCCGCCGCCACCTGCAACAGCAGCGTCGACTTGCCGATTCCCGGATCGCCGCCGATCAGCAGCGCCGAGCCGGGGACCAGGCCGCCGCCGGTCACCCGATCGAACTCGCCGATGCCGGTGGTCCGACGGACGGCGGGGCCGATTTCGCCGTCGAGCGCGCTGAACGTCAGCGACCGTCGGCCGCGGGCGCCCTGCCCCTTCGCACCCGGACGGACGGCGATCTCCTCGACGATCGTGTTCCACGCCCCGCAGGCGTCGCAGCGGCCGCTCCACTTGGGCTGGACGGCACCGCACTCCTGGCAGGTGTAGACGGTGGTCGCGCGCGCCAACGTCAAGTCGCCCTTCCGCACTCGTTCGGCCGGCCTCGATACGGGCGCGCCAGCGGTCATGCTAGGCCCGGATCGCCATCTGGATCGGCCCTTCGGCGCGGCCGTTGATGAACTGGTCGACGCGCGCGTCGCCCGAACGGTCGATGGCCGTCACCGGCCCCGCCCAGATGATCCGTCCCTGATACAGCATTGCGATGCGATGTGCGATCTTTCGGGCGCTGGCCATGTCGTGGGTGATCGAGAGCGCCGTCGCGCCGACCTCGCGGGTGATCTTGACGATCAGGTCGTTGATGACGTCGGCCATGATCGGATCGAGCCCGGTGGTCGGCTCGTCGAAGAAGATGATCTCCGGATCGGTCGCGATGGCGCGCGCCAGCGCCACCCGCTTCTGCATCCCTCCCGACAGTTCGGCCGGAAACAGCTCGCCGACACCGGCCTCCAGCCCGACCTGCGCGAGCTTGGCGAGGGCGATCTCGCGCGCCGCCGCACGGCCCGCCTTGCGCAGCGACAGGAGCCCGAAGGCGACGTTCTCCCATACCGGCAGGCTGTCGAACAGCGCGCCGCCCTGGAACAGCATCCCGAACTTGCGGTTGACGTCGCCGCGCGCGGTGGCGTCGATGTCCGCCACCTCCTCGTCGTCGATGCGGATCGAACCGCCGTCGGGCCGCATCAGCCCGAGGATGCACTTGAGCAGCACGGATTTTCCGGTGCCCGAGCCGCCGATCACCACCACCGACTCGCCGACCCCGACGTCGAGATCGAGGCCGTCGAGCACCACCTTGTGGCCGAAGCTCTTGCTGAGGCCGCGGACGCGGATCTTCGGTCGGCGCTCGGTCATTGGGCGAAGAACAGCTCGGTCAGGACATAGTCGAAGCTGAGGATCAGGATCGACGCCGACACCACCGCATTGGTCGTCGCGGCACCGACGCCCTGGGCGCCGCCGCGCGAGTGGTAGCCGTGATAGCAGCCCATCAGGGTGATGATGAAGCCGAACACCGCCGCCTTGACGAGGCCGGAGATCACGTCTTCGGCGCGGACGAAGTCCCAGGTGCTCTGCAGGTAGTTGGCGGGATTGAACCCGAGCTTGTAGACGGCCACCAGATAGCCGCCGAACACGCCGATGATGTCGGCGATCAGCACCAGAAACGGCAGCATCAGGATCCCCGCGATCAGCCGCGGCGCGACCATGAACTTCATCGGGTCGGTGGACAGCGTCGTCAGGGCGTCGATCTGCTCGGTGACCCGCATGGTGCCGATCTCGGCCGCCATCGAGGCGCCGATCCGGCCCGCCACCATCAGCCCGGCCAGCACCGGTCCGAGTTCGCGGGTGATCGCCACCACCACGACGTTGGCGATCGCGCCCTCGGCGGAGAACCGGGCGAAGCCGGTGTAGCTCTGCAACGCCAGCACCATGCCGGAGAAGATCGCCGTCAGCCCGACCACCGGCAGCGAGTAGTAGCCGATCTCGACCATCTGCCGGCCGACCGCGCGCAGGTAGAACGGCGGCCGGACGCTGTGGCCGATGGCGGTCCCGGTGAACAGCACCAGCCGCCCGACGGTCGCCATGAAGCCGAGGACGAGTCGACCGATCGGCTGCAGCGGGTTGACCAACGTTCAGTCCTTGGACCGGGTATAGACGCGATGGTAGCGGGCGCCGAGAGCGGTCAGGATCTCATAGCCGATGGTTCCCGCCTCGGCGGCGAGCGCATCGACCGGATGTCGCGACCCGATCAGGTCGACCATCATGCCGGGGCGAGCCATGGCGGGGGGCACGGCGGAAACGTCGAAGGTGATGAGGTCCATCGAAACTCGCCCCACGAGCGGCACTCGAACGTCACCGATAAACGCGCTGCCGCGATTGCTGAGCGCTCGCGAATAGCCGTCCGCGTAACCGACGGCCACGGTGGCGATGGTTTCGCGACCTCGGGCTCGATGGGTCGCACCATAGCCAACGGTCTCGGGCGAGTCAATCTCACGGATCTGAAGGATTTTTCCTTGCAGACGAACCACTTGCGCCATCGGGTTGGGCCGGCCGGGAACCGGCGCGAGGCCATAGAGCGCCGCTCCGGGCCGAACGACGTCGGCGTGGAAACGATCGCCGAGGAAAATCCCGGCGGAATTGGCGAGCGAGCCGGCGGCGTCGGGAAACCCGCGGCGGAGGGAGAGGAAGGCGTCTCGCTGGCCGACGTTGAGGGGATGGTCGGGCTCGTCGGCGCACGCGAGGTGGCTCATCAGGAGCCTGACCCGGATCCCGTCGAGACGGCCGGGATCCGCGGCCAGCCGGGCGCGGTCCGCCGGCGGCAGGCCGAGCCGCGACATGCCGGTATCGACGTGCAGGGCGGCGTCCCGCGGCTGGCCGGAGCGGCGGGCGAACGCGGCCCATGGGTCGACGTCGGCGAGCGCGTTGAGGACCGGCGTCAGACGATGGCGGGCGAACGTGGTCTCCGCACCGCGCGGCAGGCCGTTGAGCACGTAGACCGCCGGCTCCGGTCGGGATGCGCCCTCGCCCGGCGGTCGGGCGAGGGCCTTGCGAAGGGCGATCCCCTCGTCGACATGGGCGACGAAGAACGTCCGGCATCCGGCCGCCGCCAACACCGGACCCACGGCGGCGGCACCGAGACCATAGGCGTCGGCCTTGACCACCGCCGCGCACTCGGCCGGCGCCGCGCGGTCCCGGAGCCGCCGGTAGTTGGCGGCGACGGCATCGAGATCGATGGTGAGGACGGCCCCCGCGCGGCGGCGATCGGACATCGGCGAGGGCGCCCTCAGTCGTCCTGTCCGCTCTGCGTCTCGAGATCCCCGAAGCGGGTGAACTCGCCCTCGAAGAACAGGTCGACCTTGCCGATCGGCCCGTGCCGCTGCTTGGCGACGATCACCTCGGCCTTGTTGTGCACACGGGCCATGCGCTCCTGCCACTTCCGGTATCGGCTGTCGCCTTCCGCATCGTTGGCGGTCGGGTCCGGCTCGGACCGCTCCAGATAGTACTGCTCGCGGTAGATGAACATCACGACGTCCGAGTCCTGCTCGATGGTTCCCGACTCGCGCAGGTCCGCGAGCTGCGGCCGCTTGTCCTCGCGCTGTTCGACCGCCCGCGACAACTGCGACAGCGCCAGCACCGGGATCTCGAGTTCCTTGGCGAGCGCCTTGAGGCCGCGGGTGATCTCCGAGAGCTCCTGGACCCGGTTGTCGTGGCGGGCGCCGGGCGACGGCGCGATCAACTGCAGATAGTCGATGACGATCAGCCCGAGATTGTGCTGGCGCTTCAGCCGCCGCGCCCGGGTGCGCATGGTGCTGATGGTCAACGCCGCGGTGTCGTCGATGAACAGCGGGAGCTTGTACAGGTCGCGACTGGCCATGACCAGGTCGGGGAACTTCTCGGAGGGCACGAGGCCGCGGCGGATCCGGTCCGACGAGATCCGCGTCTCCTCCGCCAGGATCCGGGTCGCCAGCTGTTCGCGCGACATCTCCAGCGAGAAGAAGCCGACCACCGCGCCGTCGACCGTCTCCGTGCCGCCGTCGTCGCGCCGCGCGGTCCGGTACTTGCGCGCCGCGTTGAAGGCGATGTTGGTCGCCAGCGCCGTCTTGCCCATCGACGGCCGGCCGGCGAGGATGATCAGATCCGAGCGATGCAGCCCGCCCAGCTTGGCGTCGAGATCGCGAAGCCCGGTCGGAACCCCGCTCAACTGGCCGTCGCGCTTGTGAGCCGCTTCGGCAATCCTGAGCGCGCTGTCGAGGGTGGTGTCGAACGGCTCGAAGCCGCCCTCGTATTCGCCCTTGGTGGCGAGGTCGTAGAGGCCCTGTTCCGCCCGTTCGATCTGTTGGACGGCCGAATCCTCGAGACCGCTCCCGTAGGCCCGGTTGACGACGTCCTCGCCGAGCGAGATCAGCTCCCGCCGGAGATACAGGTCGTGGATGATCCGGCCGTATTCGGCGGCATTGATGACGGTGACGGCGGAGTCCGCCAGCTTCATCAGGTAGGCCGGTCCGCCGATGTCGGCGAGGCTGTCGTCCTCGGCGAAGCAGGCCTTCAGGGTGATCGGATCGGCGATCTGATGGCGATCGATGAGCTTCGCGCAGGCGGCGAAGATCCGCTGGTGCTGGGCGACGGAGAAGTGCTCGGGGCGCAGGAACTCGGAGACCCGTTCATAGGCGCGGTTGTTGATCAGGATCGCCCCGAGCAAGGCGACTTCCGCATCGATGTTGTGGGGGGGCCGGCGGAAGGGGGCGATCCCGATCGCTGGCGGTTCGCGCGTCGCCGAAGGTCGGTCACCGAGGGTTGTCGTCATCCCGCCATCATACCGGATGGCGAGGCGTGCCCGATCAAGGATATGTCAAACCAGCGGGGACAGAACCGACGTCCCGCGTCCGGGCTGTGGACTTGTGGACGGCCGGTGGACAGGCCTGTGGACAGGTCGTCGGCGACGTCGTCGCGGGT
>JBHJOP010000068.1:0-5727 GCA_050329575.1 Rhodospirillales bacterium
CGCCGGCGTCGAGGCGGCGCGGCCGGCCCCGCCGCCGGTCGCCGCCCATCAGGCCGAGGCGGAAGTGGTCGCCTTTCTCGCGCTGCTGCAGGAGAAGGGGCGCCTGATCGACTTCCTGATGGACGACATCGCCGCCTACGACAACGCGCAGGTCGGCGCCGCCGCCCGCGTCGTCCACCAGGGCTGCCGGGCGGCGCTCGCCGAGCACCTGACGATCCGCCCGATCCGCGACGAGGCGGAGGGCGCCAAGGTGACCGTCGCCGCGGGCTATGCCGCCGACGAGTACCGCCTGGTCGGCAACATCGGCGGCCAGCCGCCGTTCACCGGCACCCTCGTCCACCGCGGCTGGCGAACCGAGCGGGTCAAGCTGCCGCGCATCGTCCGCGCCGGCGGCGACCGGCTGCCGACCCTGGCGCCGGCCGAGGTCGAGGTCAAGGTCAAGTAGCGCCCGGCGGTCGTCCGCCGCTTCCGTTCCCAATCGACGTTGCGCACCATGAGCCACCCCTTCACGCTCGGCATCGATCTCGGCACGTCCAACAGCGCCGTCGCGCTCACCGATCTCGAGAGCGACGAGACCCGCATCGTCGAGCTCACCCAGATTCTCGGCCCCGACCGCGTCGGCGAGAAGGCGACGCTGCCATCCGCGCTCTACATCCCCCACCCGGACGAGTTCCCGCAGGGCGCGCTGGCGCTGCCGTGGGCGGAGGCCGCCCTCGACGCGATCGTCGGCCAGTTCGCCCGCGACCACGGGGCGCTGGTCCCCGACCGGCTGATCACCTCGGCGAAGTCGTGGCTCTCCAACCCGCACATCGACCCGACGCAACCGGCGCTGCCGTGGCGCTCGGAGATCGCGGAAGCGAAGCTGTCGGCGTTCGACTGCTCGCGCCGCTACCTCGAACATCTGAAGTGCGGGTTCCTGTCCGCCGAGCAGGCCGCCGGCCGCGACTGGGACCTCGCCCGCGGCCACGTCGTCCTCACGGTGCCGGCGTCCTTCGACGAGGTGGCGCGCAGTCTGACCGCCGAAGCCGCGGAAGCGGCCGGGCTCGGCAAGGTGACCCTGCTCGAGGAGCCGCAGGCGGCGTTCTACGCCTGGACCGCGCGGGCGGGCGGCGGGTGGCGCGAGGCGGTCCATCCCGGCGACGTCGTGCTGGTCTGCGACGTCGGCGGCGGCACCACCGACTTCAGCCTGATCGCGGTCTCGGAGCGCGACGGCGAGCTGGCGCTGGAGCGGATCAGCGTCGGCGAGCACATCCTGCTCGGCGGCGACAACATGGATCTGGCGCTGGCGTACACGCTCCGCGCGAAGCTCGAGGCCGACGGCAAGGCGCTCGACGACTGGCAGTTCCTCGCCCTCGTCCATGCCGCATCGAGCGCCAAGGTGGCGCTGTTCCGCGACCGGACTCTGGCCGCGGCGCCGATCGCGGTGCCGTCGCGGGGGGCCAGCCTGTTCGCCGGGACCGTCGCCACCGCGCTCGACCGCGCCACCCTCGAAGGCCTGGTCCTCGACGGCTTCTTCCCGCTGACCGCGAGCGACGATCTGCCGCAGGAAGGCGGCGGCGCCGGGTTGCAGGAGTTCGGCCTGCCGTACGCCGCCGACCCGGTGGTCAGCAAGCACCTCGCCCGCTTTCTCGCCCGCAGCCTCGCCAACGTGCGGGCGAGCGAGGCGCTCCAGGCCTTGGTCGGGAACCGGGACGACGGCGAGACGCTCCTGATGCCGACGGCGGTGCTGTTCAACGGCGGCGTGTTCAACGCGGCACCGATCCGCGCCCGCGTCCTCGATCTGCTGGCGTCCTGGAACGACGGCGCGCCGGTGCGCGAGCTCGCCGGCGACGAGCCGGACCTGGCGGTCGCCAAGGGGGCGGCGTTCTACGGCCGCAACCGGGTCACCGGCAAGGGCATCCGCATCAAGGCCGGCACCGCGCGCTCCTATTACGTCGGCCTGGAGACGTCGATGCCGGCGGTCCCCGGCTTCAGGCCGCCGGTCAAGGCCTTGTGCGTCGTCCCGCAGGGCATGGAGGAGGGGAGCGAGCTCCTGATCGAGGGCCGGGAATTCGGCCTGATCACCGGGCGGCGCGCCGAGTTCCGCTTCTTCGCCTCCGAGGTCAGGAGCGGCGACGCGCCGGGCCAGGTCCTCCCCGACGCCGAACGCGAACTGGAAGAGACCAGCCGCCTCGAAATCGACCTCCCCGCGGTCGACGACCTGCCGGCGGGCCAGGCCGTCCCGGTGCAGATCGAAGCCCACGTCACCGAGCTCGGCACCCTGGAGCTGTGGATGAAACACACCAAATCCGACCGCCGCTGGAAGATCGAGTTCCAGGTGCGCACGGAGTAGGGGACGGCGGCGGCGAGGTCATGAACCCGCAGCCGATCCGCGCGAAAGCCAAGGCCTATCGGGTTCGTCAGGTGCGGAAAGTGGTCATCAGGTACAAGCTGGAGCTGTAGATGCCATTCAAGTACGAGATCATCATTTACTGGAGCCCGGAGGACCAGGCTTTCATTGCCGAAGCACCGGAACTTCCGGGCTGCATGGCCGACGGTGGAACCCATGCCGAGGCCCTGCGCAACCTGGAAGTCGTCATGGCCGAATGGATCGACACCGCCACCGAGCTGGGCCGGACCATTCCCGAGCCGCGCGGCCGGCTGATGTTCGCCTGACGTCCGCGGCGGCGGGCGGCCGAACTCCAAGAATGGTTGCGTCCCCTTTCTCCCCCCCTTTCTCCCCAGATCCTCCTCGATCGCCGCCGCCATGGTCTCGGTCCCGGTCATCGAAGGTCCCCGTCGTTCCGACATCCGCCTTCGAATCACACGCCGACCACCCCGTCAAGCGAAGTGACCCATGTTTAGGCCAGAGGCGGCGGGTCGCTTGCGTGCCGGGGGCGATCGTGTATAACGGGCGCTCCCGTCTCCTTGCCGGAACGGTCCGGCTATGCTCGGCGCGGCCGAGTTGAGAGAAGCCATAACGGAGAGCAGGACGTGCCTTATTACGAGAGCGTGCTGATCGCACGCCAGGATTTGTCCGCCACGCAGGTCGAGGCACTGGCGGACGGCTTCGCCAAGACCATCGAGGAGCAGGGGGGCCGCGTCGCCAAGCGCGAGCTTTGGGGACTTCGGACCCTCGCCTTCCGGATCCGAAAGCACCGCAAGGGACACTACGTGCTGTTCAACATCGACGGACCGGCCGCGGCCGTCCACGAACTGGAACGCCAAGTGCGGATCAGCGAGGACGTTCTGCGGTGCCTCACGGTCCGCGTCGAGGCCCTCGAAGAGGGTCCCTCGGCGATGATGCAGAGCCGTAGCCATCGCGGCGACGAGCGCGGCCGCCGGGAGGACCGCCCGCGGCACGGCGATCGTCCGCCGTCGCGGTTCCGCGACGACGAGCCCCGCGCTCCCCGTGCGGCCGCCGAGACCGGCGAGGCCGAGGCCCCGAAGCAGCAGGAGGGCTCATGAGCACCGCGCGCCGCCCGTTCTTTCGCCGTCGCAAGACGTGTCCATTTTCCGGGCCGGACGCCCCGGCGATCGATTACAAGGACGTCAAGCTGTTGCAGCGATACGTCTCGGAACGGGGCAAGATCGTGCCGAGCCGGATCACCGCCGTTTCGACGAAGAAGCAGCGGGAACTGGCGCAAGCGATCAAGCGGGCCCGCTTCCTCGCGCTGCTCCCCTACCTGGTCAAGTAGGGGCCGTACCCGCAGCGCTGCTGGTTGCCGCGCCGGCCGTTCTCGCGGCGGCGCCGGGCGCGACCGCGGCGTTCGTGGCCGGCCCCACGTGAGGGCTGCATGCTCAAAGCCGGGCTGATCGCCTTCGGGGGTGGACTCCTGAGTGCCGTCGCATCGATCGCGCCCGTGCTCGGCGCGTCGGGCGGCGTGGTGTTCGCCTACCTCGCGCCGCTGCCGCTGCTGATGGTCGGCTTCGGCCTGGGGGCGGCGCAGGCGCTGATCGCCGCGGCGAGCGGGATCGTGGTGGTGGCGATGGTCGCGGGTGTCGCGGCGGCCGGCGTCTACGGCGGCATGCATGCCCTTCCCTCGTGGCTGATCGTCCAACAGGCGCTCCGCAACGGGGCGGGCGACCAGCGCGCGGCGGCCTCGCTCGCCGGCACCATCCTCTGCCGGCTGGCGCTGATCGGGGCGGGACTGGCCCTCGCCGCGGCGGTGGCGCTCGTCGGTGACGACGGCGTCGAGGCGTCGGTTCGCGAGCTGCTGGCGACGGCCGCCGCCGCCGCGGTCCCTGGCCTGGCGGACGTCGATCGCGATACCTTCGTCGGCCTGCTGGCGCCGCTGTTCATCGGCATGTCGGGGTTCACCTGGCTGCTGATGCTGGTCGTCAACAGCACCCTGGCGCAAGGAATGCTGACCCGCCGCGGCCGGGCGCTGCGGCCGTCGCCGCAGTGGTCGGCGTTGGTCCTTCCGGAGTGGATGTCGTGGCCGCTGGTCGCGACCGCGGTGGTGGCACTGGTCAGTGCCGGCGATGTGGGGTATATGGCCCGCAACCTGGCGCTGATCTTTGCCGGACCCTACTTTTTCCTCGGCCTGGCGGTGGTGCACAGCCTCGTCCGGCGGACGCAACGGAGGGGGCTGCTGCTGGCGACGTTCTACGTGACGCTGGCTCTGTTCTTCACGTTCGTGGGCGTGGCGGTCGCCGCCTTGGGGATGATCGAGCAATGGGCCGGGGTGCGCCGACGACTGGTCGGGCCGGGCGCCGGCCGAGGGAGTGAATGATGGACGTCATCTTGCTGGAACGGATCGAGAAGCTCGGGCTGATGGGGGAGGTCGTCAAGGTCAAGACCGGATTCGCCCGCAATTACCTGCTGCCGCAGAAGAAGGCGGTACGGGCCACCGACGAAAACCGCAGGAAGTTCGAAGCGCAGCGCGCGCAGCTCGAGGCCAGCAACCTCGAGCGCAAGGCGGAGGCCGAGAAGGTCGCGGCGCGGATGGGACATCTGACGGTCGTGCTGATCCGCCAGGCCGGAGAGGCCAGCCAGCTCTACGGGTCGGTCAACGCCCGCGACATCGCCCTCGCGGTGACCGAGGCCGGATTCACGATCGGCCGCCCGCAGGTCGGGCTCAACGAGCCGATCAAGTCGCTGGGACTGCACCCGGTGTCGGTCAGCCTGCATCCGGAGGTGACGGTGCGGGTCACGGCCAACGTGGCGCGATCCGAGGAAGAGGCGGCCCTGCAGGCCCAAAGTGGCCGGGTGGTCTCGCGGATCGGGGACGAAGAGGGGCCCGAGGAGGTCGCGATCGAAGAGCAGGCGATGGCGGTGTTCGAACAGGACGCGGCCCAGAATGCAATCGAGGAACTGAGCGCCGAGAGCCCCAGCGAAGCCGGGACGCAGGGGCCGACGAAGAAGGCCTGAACGGCGAGCCCTGGCGCATCGCCGGGACGCTGTCGCCCGATCGTTGAATTGCGATGGCGCCGGCGCGCGCCATCCGTCATCGGCGGTCGTCTCGGGGTCCGCCCGGTTCCGGCCGCGGCAGCCTGAACGGACCCGTAAATTTAATACCCCATTCGGGGCAATCGTGCGTTAGGATGGCCGCCGATCGCCGCATCCGGCGACGCAGGCTCGACGCCTTGACCCAGGGGAGGAGACGACCATGGCACAATTTTTCGCACCGCCGTATTTCGGCACCCCGAACGCGGACCACATGGTCGGGACGGCCGAAGGCGAGGTGATGTGGGGTGAGGAAGGCGCCGACAACATGTTCGGCGAAGGCGGCAACGACAAGATGT
>JBHJOP010000071.1:0-2717 GCA_050329575.1 Rhodospirillales bacterium
ACCTTCGCCCGCTATCTCGACGCCGATGGCGACATCATGCCCGACACCGTCTTCGACCACGTGGTCGCAGTCAGCCGCGCTCTCGACGTCTATTGCCGGCTCGAGGACCAGACGGGCAACCCGATCAGCCATGCAACGTTGCGGGCCGCGGCCGGCACCGGCGTGCAGTGGGGTGGCGATGGGCGCTATGCGGCTGACGAGGGGGCCGTCTTCCCCGGCATCCGCAGAAGTGAGGTGGGCCTGGCCCGGCTGGTCTGTCCCCCGGACGACTTCATGGCGGCGCTCGAGGCGCCACTGCCGCCCGGCACGTTGTCGCTGATCAGCGGCCGCGGCCGGCCCGGCCGCCAGGCCTTGCGTGGCCGAGGTCGCTATAATTCCGGCATCAAGACGCTGCCGATCTACGGCCGTGATCCGGACGATCACCATGTCGAGCTGCATCCCGACGAGGCCCGAGAGCGCGGGCTCGAGGACGGCGAGCCGGTACGCCTGATCAGCGACCACGGGGCAGTGATCGCCGAGATCGCGCTCAACGAGCGGATTGCCCATGGCACCGCCTTCATCGACTTCGTGCCCGGCGCGGTCAATCGCCTGACCGATTATGTCGACGCCGATCCGTTCACCCATCAGAGCCTGATCAAGCGGACGGCCGTGCAGTTGCGCGGGCTCCGCCCCCTGGAGGCGGCGCTGTGGGCCGCCGCCGACAAGGTGGCGCTGAACCGTGCCGTCGAGATCGTCTTCGCCGATTGGCGGGCGACCTTCCCGACCGACGCGGACTGGGTCGCAACGCAGCGCGAGAACCCGGATGAGCTCGTCTGGCTGCGCCCGGACCAACTCCGCGATCCGAAGACCGACGCGGAGGCGCTGTCGAGCGAGGCCGTGGGGGCACTCGTCGCCTTCTTCCAGCGCTATGCGGCGAGCGACACCTACCGGCGGCAAGCCGGTGTGGTGCTTCGCGACCTCGCGGCCGACGAGCGGCAGCGCTTCCTCGCCTGCTTGCTGCCGCTGATTCGCCGGCTGGACTATCACAGCATCCTGCATCCGATCCTGGCGGATTTCGTCGGCGGGGTCACGGTCGTGGGCAGCGATGGGCAACCCACGGATCTCAGCCTGCTGACCGCCCACAAGAGTGCCGTCTTGGAGTTCAAGGAAGAGATCGTCGCGATCCAGCTCTTCATTGCCGCCAAGCGTGGGCTCGAGCGCCTGTTCGGGCCGAACACCCTTGTCCACCGCGCCGATCTCGCCTTCGTCAGCGGCGTCGCCATCCCTTGCGCGGGCGACGTCCCGGCGCACTTTCTCGGGATGTCGCCGGCCGATCTCGGCGCCAAACGCCTGATCCACTCCCGCGCCATCGGCAACAGCGCGCTGATCGTCGTCGATCGCAAGCGCAACCGCGCCGTGCGGGTCGACGTGATGACGGGCGTGCTGCCCAAGGACCCGGAGCTCACCCGGCTGCGCGGTGCCGTGATCAATCGCAAGCGCGCGGCGACCGGCAAGGAGCATCGTCGCTTCTTCGACCGGCTGGGCGAGCTGATCGTCGACTACGTGCGGACCGGTGACGAGAATTTCGTCCTCCATGGCCCGGTGCCCCTCGACTGGGAAGAGTATCGTCGCAAGCTCGCCTTCGCCCCGGCGCATCGGCGCGGCTTCGTCCAGCATCTGCTGCAAAAGCGCGTCACGCCGGCACTTGCCCAGTCCTTGATCGGGCTGGCTGTCCTCGACCCGACGACCGATGCCGCAGCGCTCGAAGCACTGCGCTCGCCCGCGGACGAGCCGCCGTCGCCGACCGCCGATCTGGATGATGCGGACCTTTATGCCGGCACGTTGAAGGAGCGGGTCGACCGCGTGGTCGAGGCGATCATCGCGCCGGTGCTCGCCAATGACGGCGGGCGGCTCGACATCCTCGGCATCGACGAGAGCGTGGGCAAGCTGAACATCCGCTTCGTCGACAGCTGCGCGAATTGCCCCTATTCACTCCTGTCGATGGAGCAGATCGTCAAGCCGACGCTCTTGGCCATCCCCGGCATCCAACGCGTCGTGCATCGCGCCCGCGCGAGGGACCAGGAGCTGGCCGCAGCGACGATCGCGGCCCGGCGGAATAGTCCCGTCACTCGGGGCGCCATGTCTCAGCCGGCGGCCTCGGGGTCGCCATAGGCGGCCGCGACCATGACCCCGGCGAGGGTGCCATAGGCCTTCTGCCAGGCCGCCTCGGTCGCCGGCGTGAACGCCTCGCCCAACCCTTGCTCGAGCGTCCAGAGCAGGGCGGCACCAACCGTCGGGTAATGCTCGGGCCGGACGCCGAATCCGACATGCCGGCGCGCCAGGTTCTGCACCACGGGCAGCAGCTTGTCGACGTCCCGCAGGCCATTGACAACAACCGCCAGGGTCATCATCAACTTGGCCCCCTGCTCGGTCATGTCGCCGGCAAAGAGCGGCCGCACCTCTGGTGCCATCTCGAACAGGCGTCCGTAAAAGAGCGCCGCCGCCTCGACCTCGAGGGGGGCGACGCTGGCAAAGCTGCCTTCGATCAGCTCGATTTCCTGCGGGGTCATGCTCAGCCCTTCTTTGCAACGACGCGAGGAACGCGTCGCACACCAAGTGTCGAGGTTGAAGTCGTCAGGTCGGTGGTAAAACCGGGTAGTGCTGATCACAACAGTCGGCAATCACAATCTGCCGTAGTGCGATTCCCTCGCGCTCTTGTTTCTGATGACTGGCCAGCC
>JBHJOP010000089.1:0-10162 GCA_050329575.1 Rhodospirillales bacterium
AGCGCATCGACGGCCTCGATCGCCTTGCGCACCGCCGGCAGCACCCGCTCGACCGCGACCTCGACCGCGGTGTCCTCGCTGAACGGGTTGCTCGCCTCGGCCTTCGCCGGTTGCGGCGGCCGCGCCGCACCCGGGACCGGCCGATCGGCGTTGAGGGGAACCACCGTCCCCCCCCCGCCATGCCGACGTCCGAACATCTAGCCGTGCCTCCTCAACAGCCGTCGCCAGAACGGGGCATCGGCCGCGGCGGCGCGCGGACCCGAGAGGGAGCGGCTGAGGTCGCGAATCGCCTTGACCGCCTTGGAGCCGCCGCCGACCTTCGCCAGCGGCTTGCCGCTCCCGGCACTGGCGGCGAACGGCTTCGGATCGAAGGGAATGACGCAATCGACCTTGACCTCGGCTCCGCGCGCGAAGTCTGCCGCTGCGAGCTCGCCGCCCTTGTTCGCCCCCGTCCGGTTGAGCACGACCTTGACATCGGCGGACGGGGCCGACTTGCCGACCAGTGCGGCCAAGCGCATGCAGTCGCGCATGCCGGCGAGCGACGGCTCGGAAACGATCACCAGCGAGGACGGCGGCTGCAGCGCCGCCATCTGGGTCCGCGCCCCGAACCGGGGCAGGTCCATGACCACGCACTGGAAGTCCGATCGCAGATGCTCGAGCAGCATTTCGATGCTGGTCGGATTCAGAGCCAGCGGACTGTCGAGCGGTTCCTCGGCGCTCAGTACGAACAGGTTCTCGCTCTCGCGCACCATCGCCCGCTCGATGAACAGTCCGTCGATGCGCGACGGGTTCTCGAGTGCCTCGCGAAAGCCGCGTCCGGCCTCGAGATCGAGAAACAGGCCGCAGGTCCCGAAGAACAGATCGAGATCGACGAGAGCCACCCGCAGCCCCTGCTCGTGGGCCATCATCCAGGCGCAGTTGATCGCCACCGTGCTGGCACCGACCCCGCCGCGACTGCCGACGACCGCGGTCAGCCGACCGAGCCGGCTTTCCGGAACCTGCGGTGCCTCGGCCGCCTGCTCGGCCCGCGTGAACGCCTCGGCGAGGCCCTCCGAGGACACCGGCTTGACGAGGTAGTCCTGGATGCCGAGCGCCACGAGGCTGCGGTAGAGGTTGACGTCGTTGGTCTCGCCGATGGTGACCACCCGTGTTCCCTCGTCGCAGACTTCGGCCAGCGAGGCGATCCCGGCGAGCGGATCGCCGATCCCGGACAGATCGACCAACAGCAGCTTCGGCGTCGGCACGTCGGTGAGCTGGCGCACCGCATCGGTGAAACCAACCCGGGTGACCACCGGATCGGCGATGCCGATCGCGCCGGCCGCCCGCTTCACCGCGGTCTCCGTCTCGTTGTCGTTGACGAACGCCGCGAACGGACGCGGCGCCGCCGCGTTGGCGGCTCTCGACAGCTGTTTCTTCGCCATCGTCAGTTCCCCGTCGCCGAGCCGCCGCCGAACACGTTCTGGGTCGAGACGTCGTCCCTGAGCGGGGTGGTCTCGCCCTTGCGGTAGCGCTCCAGCGATCCGGCGAGCCGTTCGCCGTCGGCCGGTCCCGGATCGCCGCCGCGAACCAGGTCGTTCGGGTCGGCCACCATCATCCCGAAGTTGATCGCGGTGGCGCAGCTCCAGTTGCTGGTCGGCCGGTTGATGGCGTTGTCGGAGAGGGGCTGGGTCCAGTCGGGACACGCCGGCAGGCCGACCACATGGCGGCGGACGATCACCGTCACCGTCTCTCCCGATGCCGGTCCGTCGCCGCGATCGTCGATCAGAGCCGCGACCCGAACCTCGCTGAGGCGGAGAAACGCAGCGACCGCCTCGGTCCGCCGCTCGGCGATCCGTCGCGCCGCCGCGTCGTCGGCATCCTCGGGCGACGCCGCCGAGAGATAGACGCGGTCGCCGTAGCCGACGTCGATGCGCCCGACGAACGCCTCCAATGCGCGCGCCTGATCGCGTTCGAGGCTGAACTGCCCGGCGGGAAAGGCGACCTGGTGCCGGAACTGGACGAGATGCGGTTGTGGCTCGCGACGTACGACCGGGCCGTCGTAGCGGTCCAGGCAGCCCGACAGCGATCCGCCGACCGCCGAGATCGAGAGCAGGGCGAGCACGCGCGCGATCGTCCGTAGCTTGGGGTCCATGACTGCGTCCTCTCAATCGAGCAGGTAGCCGACGCGGCCGACCAGCCGCGTCCCGGTGGCGTCGACCGTCGACGGTTCTCCCGCGGCCGGGCCGCGCTGCCAGGTGCTGGTCGTGAACAGCCGCTGCAGGTCGGTGGGAGGCGAGAAGCCGTCGTTGGGCGCCGCCAGCTGGGTCGGCGACGGCCGGACGATGTAAGGGGTGACGATGATCACCAGCTCGGTCTCGTTGCGCCGGAACCGGTCGGACTTGAACAGCCCTCCCAGCACCGGGATGTCGGCGAGGAACGGAAACTTGTGGATGTCGTGGGCCGAGTTGTTGGCCAGCAGACCGGCGATGGCGAAGCTCTGGCCGCTCGCCAGTTCCACCGTCGTCTCCGCCCGCCGGACCACCAGCGCCGGGATGGTGATGACGTCGCCCAACCCGATCGGCAGCGACACCGCCCCCTCGTCGGACAGCTTGCTGACCTCCGGCCGTACGTGCAGGTTGATCCGCTTGCCGCCGAGGATGGTCGGGGTGAACGCCAAGGACACGCCGAACTTCTTGAACTCGACCGTCACCCGATCGTTGCCCTGCGGGACCAGGATCGGGAACTCGCCGCCGGCGAGGAAGCTCGCGGTCTCGCCGGTGAGCGCCGTCACGTTGGGCTCGGCGAGGACGCTGATCAGGCCCTCGTCGTCGAGGGCGTCGATCATCGCGTTGATGTCCCAGCTGCCGGGGGTGAGGCTGGCGGTCAGGGTGTCCTGGGTGGCCCCGACGGTAAACGGGTTGAAGGTGGTGAACCTGAGGCCGAGGTTGCCGATCTCGCCGATGATCCGCCAGTTGAAGCCGAGCTGCTTCTCGATGTCGCGGCTGACCTCGGCGATGCGCACCCGAAGATTGACCTGCACCGGCGCGCTGACGCCGATCCGGTTGATCAGATCGGCCTCCTCGCCGATGAAGCGCGCGGCCAGACGGCGGACGTTCTCGGACATGCCGGCGTTGTCGACCATGCCGTCGATGACGATCGAGTCTTCGACGCTGGTCACCGTGATCTCGGCCTCCGGGTAGAGGTCGCGGACAGCGGCGTTGAGCCGGCTGAGATTGTGGCTCACCGTCACGTCGATGTTGGCGAGCACGTTCTCGCCGGCATCGACCGCATAGAGGGTGGTCTGGCCCGGCTTCTTGCCGAGCAGATAGACGAGCCGCGGCGACTTCACTTGGATGTCGCACACCTCGGGATCGGCCACGAACACCGTCGCGGCGGGCCTGTCGAGGCGGACCAGGCTGCCCTTGTTGACCTCGACGCGCAGCGACCCCTTCTGGCCGCCGACGACCTCGCCGGCCTGCACCGCCGCTACCGCCACGACGCAGGTCAGCACCAGCGCCCACAGGGCGCCGGCGATGCGATGTCCGAGGAGAGTGCCAAAGTTCGGGGTCCACATGGCGGGGTCTCCTAGAATTTGACCTGCTCGGCCTGACTGCCGCGCAGGACGTCGATGGTCTGGGCGCTACCGCCGGGATACGGCAGGCCGCCGGGGGCGCCGACCATGTAGAGGACGTCGAGATCGCGGGTGAAGCTGGGCTTCGGCTTGGCGTTGCCGAGCGCGCCGCCGACGGCCGGCTGCAACGATCCGTCCGCCGAGTCGTCCTCGCGGGCGAGGCTGTGCAGGCTCAACGACAGCGATCCGATCTCGAGCGCGAGGGCGATCTTCTCGGCCTCCTTCGGCATCACCTCGAGGGTTGCCGTCTTCGCCACCTTGGCCGATCCGTCGGCGTTCTCGACCCGCTGATCGATCGCCAGCACCCGGATTCCGTCGAGCAGCGTCTCGCTGAAGTAGCGGGTCCGGTTCTCGTCGGAGTCCTCGTCCTTGACGGTGGTGCGGAAGGTCAGGATGACGTCGACCGCGTCGCCGGGGAACACGAAGCCGGCGATGCCGCTGGTCGCGTCGACCGGAACCGAGACCGCGCGCTTGCCGACCTCCAGCACCGCGGCGAGAAACCCGCGCTCGCCCGGGCGGACCACCCGCGCGGCGGTGATCGGCTCGCCGGCGAACAGCCGGGTGCGGACCACCCCGCCTTCCAGCAGCTGTTCGGAATCCCGGCCCCTGACGAGGTAGCCGTCGATGATGCCGTCCTCCGGCCACGGCTGCCACTTGAGGTGCTCCGGCTTGACGAAGGTGCCGGTCGCCAGATCCTGGCCGGCGACCAGGACCTCCTTCACCGGCATCGACGGCGCCGCCTCGACCACCGGCGGGCGGCTCTCCAGGGCGGCCCGCTGGCCGGCGACCCAGTTCTTGGCGACGTAGGCGGTCGCCGCCGCCGCCGACAGGGCGAACAGGACCAGCAGCACGGTGCGCAGGTTCATGGCCTTGGTTCCTTCCTTGCGCGGTTCAGCCGCCGAGCAGCCGGGGGCCGATGGTCAGGTAGGCGCCGGCGGCGATGGCAACGGCATAGGGAACGGCGCGGCCGAGCAGCACGTCGCGGATGTCTTCGCCGCCGACCCCCTCGAAGAATCGCGCCAGCACGAACCGCCACCGGGTCAGCATCGCCAGCGCCACGCCGCCGCCCACCGCAGTCGTCGCCAGCACGAAATCGAGGACCATCGCCGGCCCCGCCCACAACGCCGTCGCCGCCATCAGCTTGACGTCGCCTCCGCCCACCGCGCCGACCGCGAACGCGACCAGGCCGAGCGCGAAGACACCGGCCGCGACAGCGACCGCGCCCGGCCAGTCGACCGTCCCGGAACCGGCCAGCACGTGCACCGGATAGAGAGCGGCGATGGCGAGCGAGATCCGGTTCGGAATCCGCAGCGACTCGATGTCGGACACGACAGCGAGCCCGAGCAGGCCGAGAAACAGCGTAATGACGAACAGGTCGATCGAAATCAGGCCGAACATGGGGTCTCGGGGTCAAGAGGTCGTTCGGTTCAGGCCGCCCGAGGGCAAGCCGACGCTTTGCTGTTCCTCCGCTCCTCCGTTTCGCCTCTCCGGTCGGGTCGAGGCGGCGCCCGCAGGCGCCGCCCTCCCGCCGAGGAGATTGACCCGATGATACGGGGACCGACCCTTGCGGGTGACGATCCGTCGTTCAGGAAGGAAGGTCCGGCTGGGCGTTGCCCGTCCCGGTCTTACGGCGCCGCATCACCGAGAACGGTGGCGACCGAGGTGAACATGGTATCCAGCGATCCGCCCATCATCGTCAGAGCGGTGATCGCGGCGACCGAAACCAGGGCAGCGATCAGCCCGTACTCGATGGCGGTCGCGCCGGACTCGTCCTTGAGAAGCTTGGCGAGGATGTTCGTTTTCATAACTACCTCCGGTTCAAAAACAACACATTCCCCCAACGCATGACCATGACGATAATATTTAAGACGAGATAGGTCAAAAGTTTTATTTGCAATGATCATATGGTTATCGTTGTGTGGAAAATCTCTTGAGCCACTCCGTTTATTGGCTTTATATTTTCGGAAATTTTTTTCGAATCCCATCCTCTCGTTTACGATCGCGCAACCGGTCGTCGGCATAATCGGGCGGCAACCGCGAGGCGTTCGCGATGATGACAGACAATTCTTTCGAAACCGTCGCCACGGCCGCGATCGCCGCGATCGTCCTGGCCATCGCGATCGCGGTCGCCGGCAGCCGCGCCGCGGCGATCGCCGACGACCGGACGCTCTGTCGCGCCGAGGTGCTGGGTGCGGCCGCCTGTCTCTCCGGCCGGCTGTGCGAATGCGTCTACGATCGCGGCGGCACCGTCACCGGCACCCCGGCCGGCTTCCGCTGGGACTGCGGGGTCCTCCGCCCCGGCTGCGGCGATGCGGCCACCGTTCCGGCGACCGAGAACCCGTTCCAGGGCCCCTACCCGCTGGCGGTCGGCATCGACCGCCCCGCCCGACCGACGCGCGATCAATCAGGAGACTGACGTCGTCCGGCCGACCCGCCGCGGGGTCGTTGCCAGTGGTGCGGCAAGGCACTAGGGTTCACGACATGATCGAGGAGCGAAGGTCATGCCGCACGCCGCATCGTCGTCGTTGATCCGCTGGCTGGTCGTCGCGGTGCTCTCGGGCCCGGTATGGGTGACGCCACTCCGCGCCGGGGGCGGTCCCGCGGCGATGATCGAGGACTTCCACGCCACCCTGCTCGAGGTGATGAAGCGGGCCGAGGACCTCGGGGTCGACGGCCGCTATCGGGTCCTCGAACCGCGGGTGCGGGAGACCTATGATTTCCCGCGTATGATCCGCATCGCCGCCGGCCCGCGATGGACCCGGGCGACGCCCGAGGAGCAGGACGCGCTGCTCGCCGCGTTCGCGCACTTCAGCGTCGGCACCTACGCGGCGCGGTTCGACGGCTACGCCGGCGAGCGCTTCGAAACCCTCGGCGAGCGGCCGGGGCCACGGGAGACGGTGCTGGTCGACACCCGAATCGTCCGCACGGACGCGCCCGCCGTCGCCCTCACCTATGTCGTCGAGCGGCGGGACGACCGCTGGCGGGTGATCGACGTCCTGCTCGACGGGACGATCAGCGAACTGGCGATGCGCCGGTCCGAGTACCGCACCCTCGGCGGCAGCACCGCCGCCGGGCTCGCCGAGGCGCTCGACGCCGCCGCCGCCGCGCTCATCGCCGAGCGCTGAGGAGCAACGCGAGATGTGGACCTGGACCCTGGAATGGAGCGACATCCGCGACGACATCGTCATCGGCTCCTGCCCGATGACGACGGCGGATATCGACGTCATCCGCACGGGAACGGGCGCCTCCGCGCTGCTGTCGCTTCAGCATGACGAGTGCCGCGCCCACTTCGGCGTCGACTACGAGGACCACCGCCGACACGGCGAAGGTCTCGGTCTCGCCGTGGTCAATGCGCCGATGCGCGACTTCGATCCGGAGGAGCAGCGCGAGCGGCTGCCGGCGGCGGTGTTTCACCTCCACGCCCTGCTCGCCCGCGGCCACCGGGTCTACGTCTACTGCACCGCCGGCATCAACCGTGCCCCGCTGACGGTGCTCGGCTATCTCACCTTCGTCGAAGGCCTGTCGCCCGACGAAGCGATCGCGGCGATCCGCCGCGGCCGTCCGGGGGCCGAGCCCTACTGGGAAGCGTGGCACGGCTGCCGCCGCGATCTGCTCGATCGCCACCGCCCTGCCGTCGAGGCCCGGGCCTGGGCGCTGGCGCAGAACGATCCCCATCGAAGCTCCGAGGACAACTGGTTCCTGGCGGAGGCGCAGGTTCTGCGCGAGGTCTGCACGTGGTCGGCGCCGCCGGTCGCGCGGCCCGACTCCGGTGGGCCGTGACCGGGATCGCGAACCGGCGAGCGATCGGAGGCGGCGATGCTCGACGTCCTCGAACGCACTGGCTCGAACGCACGGGCTGCCTCTGCTTCGGTCCGGACGACCGCGCTGACGCCGAAGCGCCGCCGCCGCTGATCCTGTTCCTGCACGGCATCGGCGAACGCGGCCACGGCGGTGACGAGCTCGACCGGGTGGCGGCGTGGGGACTGCCGAAACTCCGCCGCCGGGGCGAACCCCGGCTCGCGGGCGGTTTCCCGTTCCTGGTCGTCGCCCCGCAGTGCCCGCCCGACCGCACCTGGTGCGACACCGACATCCTCGCCGCCCTCGACCGGCTGGTCGACGGGCTCGTCGACGGCGGACGGGCCGATCCGTCGCGATTGTACCTGACCGGCTTCAGCATGGGCGGGATCGGCGCCTTCTGTCTCGCGCTCCGGAATCCGGCACGCTTCGCCGCGGTCGCCACCGTCTGCGGCCGCTGCCCGACGCCGGACGTCTTGCCGGTGCTCGCCACCCGCCCGTTGTGGGTCGCGTTCGCCGCCGACGACGAGATCGCCGAGCTGGCCGCCGGCTCGCGGCACGTGGTCGAGACCTTGGCGGGGTCGCCGCTCCTGGCGACCCGGGTCTATCGGCTCGGCTGGCAGGACGGCCTCGGTCCCCACGTCCGCACCGCCGACCAGGCCTACGCCGAGCCGGACCTCTACAGCTGGTTCCTGGCCCATGTCGCCGGCGGCTGAGGGTCGGCCGGGGCGCCGCTAGGCCTTCCCGTACCGGTCGCGCATCTCGCGCTTCAGGGTCTTGCCGGCGACGTTGCGGGGAAACTCGTCGTAGAACACGACGTCCTTGATGCGCTGGAACTTGGCTCCGACCCGCTGGTTGGTCCAGGCGATCAGCTCGTCCGCCCCGATCTTCCGGCCGCTCTTCGGCACCACCGCGGCGACCGGCACCTCGCCCCACTTCGGATCCGGCGCCCCGAACACCGCCACCTCGCGCACCGCCGGGTGCTGGATCACCACCTCCTCGATGTCGTGGGGATAGACGTTGACGCCGCCGGAGATGATCATGTCCTTGATCCGGTCGACCAGAAACAGATAGCCCTCGTCGTCGAGATAGCCGGCGTCGCCGGAGTGCAGCCAGCCGTCGACGATCGCCTGCGCGGTGAGGTCGGGGCGCTTGTAGTAGCCCGGCATCATGCACGGGCTGCGGCCGACGATCTCGCCGACCTCGCCGGGCGCGCATTCGCTGCCGTCCTCGCGCAGGATCCTGATCTCCATGAACGGCGGCGCACAGCCGACCGAGCCGACCTTGCGCATCGAATCGTGCTTGTCGAGAACGGTCATCAGCCCCTCGGTGAGGCCGTAGAGCTCGTAGAACCGGCCGGGCAGCAGCGCGTTCAGCTTCTGCTTGTGCTCGAGCAGCAGCGGCGCGCCGATATTCTGCAGCATCTCCAGGGATTCCAGCTTGCGGGGCGCGAAGGCGGGGCTGTCGAGGATGGCGATGATCTGGGCCGGCACCATGACGATGTGGGTGACCTTCTCGCGGTCGATGGCCTCGATCACCCGCTCGGCATCGAAGCTCTCGTGCAGGATGTAGGTGGCGCCGGCGAACATCCACGGCATCAGGTCGACCATCGCGCCGTTGAACACGATCGACCCGGCGTGGAGCACGATGCTCTCGGGGACGATCCGGAACGTCTCGGCGAAGATCATGCAGTACATCGCCCGCACGTAGTGGGTGTGGACGATCCCCTTCGGCAGGCCGGTGGTGCCGCTGGAGTACATGATGTTGTACACATCGCCGGCATCGAGACCGGGATCGGGCGGATTGTCCTCGGACGCCGCGGCGACGAAATCGGCATAGGAGCGGAAACCGGGCGGCACGGTCCCCTCGCCGACCAGCAGGTAGCGGTCGGCGGCGATCCCGGGCACCTGGTCGCGGATGCGCCCCAACACCGGCGCGAACGCACCGTCGCCGATCACCAGCACGGTGTCGGAGTCGCCGAGCAGAGTCACCAGCCCGGCGTCCTGCAGCAGCGGGCTCAGGGGCACGACGACGGTGCCGCTCTTCGCCGCCGCCCAGTAGGCGACCATCAGTTCCAGGCAGTTGGGCAACACGGTGGCGAACTTGTCGCCCTTGCCGAGGCCGGCGGCGATCAGCGCGTTGGCGAGCCGGTTGACGGTGGCGTTCAGCTGCCGGTAGGTCAGCCGCCGGCCGCCGACCACGAGCGCCGGGTGGTCGCCGCGGAAGCGGGCGTGCCGGGTGAGCAGCATGCCGATGTTCATGGATGTTTCCTCCCCGTTCTTCGGCTTCGCGGCGAAAATACACCCCCGGCGCGATCGTTCGCCACCCCTGGAATGGACGGACGGCCGATGCGACCCTCCCGCCGCGATCCCGCCGATGCCGCGGCGGCAACGGATTGGAAAGGAAGTCGCGCTACAACAGGCGTGGCCGCGTGTTCGACGTCGTGCGGTCCTCACCGGTTCCCCAAGGAGACGCGAGCGTGAACGACAATCCCTTCACCAGGCTCGACCACTATCGACTGCTCGGGCGCAGCGGTCTTCGGGTCAGCCCGATCTGCCTCGGAACGATGACGTTCGGCCGCGACTGGGGCTGGGGCGCCGACAACGAGACCAGCAAGGCGATTTTCGACGCCTTCACAAGCCGCGGCGGCAACTTCATCGATACCGCCAACTTCTACACCAACGGCACCAGCGAGAGCCTCGTCGGCGACTTCATCGGCGGAGAGCGCGATCGGTTCGTCCTCGCCACCAAGTACAC
>JBHJOP010000077.1:0-65230 GCA_050329575.1 Rhodospirillales bacterium
GGGGTGCCGCCGGCGCGGACGGTGCTCTACGGCGAGTCGCTCGGGACCGGTGTCGCGGTACACATCGCCGCCGAACGGGCGCGCGCGATGCAGCCCGTCGGTGCGTTGGTGCTGGAAGCCCCGCTGTCCTCGGCGGTGGATGTCGGCGCCCACCACTATCCGTGGGCGCCGGTGCGATGGTTGATGAAGGATCGATTCGAATCGACAGCCAAGATCGGCGCGGTGCAAACGCCGGTGTTGGTCTTTCACGGTGAACACGACCGCGTCGTTCCGATCCGCTTCGGCCGGATGCTGTTCGACGCCGCAGCGGCTCCCAAGGAAGCGCTGTGGATTCCCGGTGGCGACCACGAAAACCTTGAGGCTTCCGCAGCGGTGATCGAGTTCCTCGACCGATACCTCGCCAGCGGATGAAGGAGACGGCTCGCTCGCGATCCGGGCGTCAGGAAAACGCCTTGAAGGCGATAATGGTGTAGGTGTCCTTGACACCCGGCAGGGTCTGAATGGTCCCGGTGACGAAATGGCCGATGTCGACCCCGTCATCGAGATGACACTTTAGTATCAAGTCATAATTGCCTGACGTAGAATGAACTTCCGAAACGCCTTCGATGCGATCGACGGCTTCTTCAGCGACCCGATAGGCGCTCCCAAGTTCGCACTTCACCTGGACGTAGATGGTCTGCATCAGCAGTTCCTCGTCGGCGGAGCGGAGACCGTCAGCCGTCCTTCTTGCCGACTTTCGGCTCGCGCAGCATGAAGGCGGGCACGTGCTCGCCCATGCCGATCACGGCCGCATCCGACTTCTCGGGTCGTGACGGCCGCGAGCGGCGGGGCGGCCGTGGCTCCTGTCCGGGCGATCGACCCGGTCGCCCGTGCCCCGCGGCCGCCCGTTCGGGAGCGCGGATCTCCGTCGCCGCCGCACCGGGTCGCGTTCGACCGGCTTTTCCGCCCCGGCGAGTGGACGTCTTCAGGTCCGCAGACTCGATTCCGTTGAGAACGACGCGCGGCAGCGGCATGTCGATCAACCTCTCGATCGCGGTGATATACTTCCCGTCCTCTGGCGTGGCGACGGTGAAGGCGCGCCCCTCGCGACCGGCGCGCGCGGTGCGGCCGATGCGGTGCACATAGTCCTCGGCGTTGGCGGGCACGTCGAAGTTGAAGACGTGGCTCATGTCCTGGATGTCGAGGCCTCGTGCGGCCACATCGCTGCAGACGAGAAACTTGATTTCACCGCGCTTGAACCGCTCGAGCACCTCCGTTCGCGCCGGCTGCGCCATGTCGCCGTGCAGCATGGCGGCGTCGTACCCATGGCGGGAGAGGGAGCGCGCGAGGACGCCGACGTCTCGCTTGCGATTGCAGAAAATCAAGGCGTTACGGACATCCTCGGCGTCGATCAGCATTCTTAGCGCCGCGCGCTTCTCCTTGTGGCTGGCAAGGATGCCGCCGCCGTGGCCGACCACGACGAGGCCCTGGGTGACCGTCTTCGAGGTCGTCGCCGGCGGCGCGACCGTCACCTCTCTCGGGTTGCTCAGAAACGCATCGGCGAGGCGGCGGATCTCCTTCGGCATCGTCGCCGAGAACAACAGGGTCTGACGCATGCGCGAGACCAGCGAGACGATTCGTTCGACGTCGGGAATGAACCCCATGTCGAGCATGCGGTCCGCCTCGTCAATGACCAGGATTCTGACGTCGTTCATCAACAGGCGGCCGCGATCGAAGACATCGAGCAAGCGGCCCGGCGTGGCGATCAGCACGTCGACGCCCCGCTCGAGCACCTTGAACTGCTCGGTCATCGACTCGCCACCGATCAGCAGCACCTTGGAGAGCTTGACGTACTTGCCGTAGGTGTCGAAGTTCTCGGCGACCTGGGCAGCCAGTTCGCGAGTGGGTTCGAGGATCAGCGATCGCGGCATGCGAGCCTTGGCGCGTCCGGCGGCAAGAATCTCGATCATCGGCAGCGTGAACGACGCGGTCTTGCCGGTGCCGGTCTGTGCACACCCGAGCACGTCCCTCCCCATCAGGATGTAGGGGATCGCCTGCTCCTGAATGGGCGTAGGGGTGACATAGCCGGCGTCGGTGACGGCGCGAAGGACGTCCTGGCTGAGACCGAGGTCTGAAAAGTCCATACGGCAGGCGCTCGGGGCAACCGCAGGGCGGCCGCGCTACCCAATCATTCCCATAATGACGGCGCATCATAGGTGTTGGCGCGCTCAAGTCAACGCTGTGCCTCAGTGGATGTCGAATGGCATCCCTGCTTGGCCACGCCGGCGAGTTCCGATAGGTTTGGCGGGTGGTACCCTGGCGGAGAGCGGACGGAGTATGTTGATAGGGGCCGAGACATCCTGCCTGCTGGTTGTCGACATCCAGGAACGACTGCTCGGGGCGATGGCCGATCCGCAGTCGGTCGTCCGGAACACGACGGTGCTACTGAAGGCGGCGGCAGAGTTGGGAGTGCCGGTTCTGGCCTCCGAGCAGTATCGTCGCGGCCTCGGAGCGACCGTGCCGGAAGTGGCGGCGTTGGTGGCGCCCGACCGGGTGGTCGAGAAGATGCATTTCTCCTGCTTCGGCGACGAGGGCTTCGCCCGACGGTTCCGGGAGATCGCCAAGCCGCAGGTCGTGGTGGCGGGCATCGAAGCCCACGTTTGCGTGCTTCAGACGGCGGAACAAGCCGTCGACGCCGGCTTGCGGGTGTTCGTGGTCGCCGATGCCACCTCGTCCAGAACCGTCGCCAACCACAGCACGGCCCTCGAACGGCTGCGGGCCGGCGGTGCAGAGATCGTGACGACGGAGATGGTCGCGTTCGAATGGCTGGCACGGGCCGGCACTCCGGCATTCAAGAGGATCAGCGCGCTGATCAAGTGACTGCGGGGATCGCTGCGCGATGATGGGCAGAACGCCCCTGGTGCTGCTCCCCGGTCTCCTCTGCGACGCCGCGCTGTGGCAGGCGCAGATCGACGACCTGTCCGACATCGCCGAGATCACCGTCGCCGATCTCGGCCGCGACGATCAGCTGGGCGCCATGGCGCGGGGGGTGCTCGCCGTGGCCCCGGAGAGGTTTGCCCTCGCCGGGCTGTCGATGGGAGGCTACGTGGCGATGGAGATCGTTCGCCAGGCTCCCGATCGCGTCACCCGATTGGCGCTCCTCGCCACGTCGGCCCGCGCCGACAGCGTTGACGAGAAGGCGAAGCGGCAGGCCCTCATCGATCTCGCCCGCCGGGGTCGGTTCAAGGGCGTCACCCGCCGGCTGTTGCCGCAGTTGATCCATCCGATGCGGCTGACCGACCGCTCACTGACCGATGCCGTATTCGCGATGGCCGAACGGATCGGGCAAATGGCGTTCGAGCGGCAGCAACGGGTGGCCATGAACCGACCGGACAGTCGCCGAGACCTCGGCCTTGTCCATTGTCCCACGATGGTGCTGTGCGGCCGCCAGGATGCCCGCACGCCCCTTGCCCTCAGCTCGGAAATCGCGGAAAAGGTACGGCGTTCCTCGCTGGTCGTGGTCGAGGACTGCGGTCATCTCGCACCCCTCGAGCGGCCGCGGGCGGTCAGCGATGCCCTTCGCGACTGGCTCGGCACGTGAACAGGGAGATCGATGATGTCCGGCGTCCTGGTGACGTACAAGGGGGTGCGACCGCGCGTCGCCGAGGGGGTGTTCATTGCTCCGACGGCCATGGTGATCGGCGACGTCGAAATCGGCACGGACACCAACATATGGTTCGGGTGCGTCGTTCGTGGCGACGTCAACGAGATCCGAATCGGCGCCCGCACCAACCTCCAGGACGGGACGGTCGTCCACGTTTCCAGAAGGGCGTTCGGGACCTACATCGGATCCGATGTTACCATCGGGCACCAGGCGCTGATCCACGCCTGCACACTCGAGGACGACTGCTTCATCGGCATGCAGGCGACGATCATGGATGGCTGCGTCGTGGAACACGGGGCGATGGTGGCGGCGGGTGCCCTTGTCACTCCCGGCAAACGGGTGACACGCCATCAGCTCTGGGCGGGACGGCCGGCGAGACCGGTTCGCGAACTGAGCGCCGCCGATCGCGAGAGTATGGCCGCGACCACCGCGCACTATGTCAAGCTGGCGCGGGACTACCTGGTCGCCGGATGTGGCGTCACGGGCGGAACCGATGACTGAGGGCGGCGTGGCATCGAGGCAGGAGGCGGCCGCCGATCTGCTGATCGCCGAGGTGCTGCGCGGCCACCGCAAGAGCATCTCGCGGATGATGTCGCTCGCCGAGTCGACGGGGCAGGCGAGCCGCGAAGCGATCAGCCGGCTCCACGCCCACACCGGACGTGCCCACGTCGTCGGCCTGACCGGCGTCCCCGGTAGCGGGAAGTCGACCATGGTGCGCGCACTCGCCCAGAGGTTCCGGGCTTCGGGTCGCAAGGTGGGCATCGTCGCCATCGACCCGTCCAGTCCGTTCACCGGCGGTGCCATCCTGGGCGACCGCATCCGCATGACCGAGTTGTCCGGCGATCCGGGCGTATTCATTCGCAGCATGGGGACGCGCGGCGCACTCGGTGGTTTGGCCCGCTCCACCCTCGACGTCGCCGACGTTCTCGACGCCGCCGGCTACGACGTGGTGATGATCGAAACCGTCGGCGTCGGTCAGGACGAGGTCGACATCGTACAGGCCGCCCATACGGTCGTGGTCGTCTCGGCGCCGGGCTTGGGCGACGAGGTCCAGGCGATCAAGGCCGGCGTGCTGGAAATCGCCGACATCCACGTCGTCAGCAAGTGCGATCGTCCCGACGCCGCCCAGACCGTCTTCAACCTCCGCGGCATGTTGCGGCTAGGTGAGGGGGCCGGCCGCGATCGCTCGACCTGGAAGGTCCCGGTCCTCAAGAGCAGCGCCCAGAACCGGGAAGGCATCGATGCGCTGGTCTCGACCATCGACGCCCACCGCGCCCATCTTCACGACACTGGCGAGATCGAGGGCCGACGTCGCACCATCGTCGAGATGCGCATCCTCAAGGCCGTCGAAGACGTCATCCGGGAACGGCTCCTTGGGCGAGGTCGGGACCAACTCATGCTGGCCCGCGACCGGGTCCTGGCAGGGGAGATCGATCCCCACGCCGCCGCGAGGATCCTGCTCGGTTCGGCGGTCGACCGTTCTTGAGCGCTGAGAAGACCGGCGGCCGCACCCATCGTGCGCGACCGCCGGGTGATGGTTCCCGAGCGCGGGCCGATCAGGACTTCATCGACACATAGGGGCCCGGCGCATCGCCGAGCGGCTTCAACTTGCCACCGCCGGGCTCGCGGGCCGGTACCATCTCCTTACCCGAGTGCTTCTTCACCCACGCGTCCCAGTCCGGCCACCACGAACCGTCCTTCTGCTTCGCATGGGCCAGCCAGTCCTCGGGGTCGGCCGGCGGCTTCTTGTCGGTAAACCAGTAACAGTACTTCTTCGCCGCGGGCGGGTTGATGACGCCCGCGATATGCCCCGACGCCGCCAGCGTGAAGTGGATCGGGCCGCTGAGGATCTGTGTTCCCTTGTAGGTCGACTTCCATGGCGCGATGTGGTCTTCCCGGGTCGACAGGAAGTACGCCGGAACCTTGACCTGTCGCAAGTCGATCGGCGTGCCGGCCAGGTTAATGCCGCCCGGCTCCGCCAGCTTGTTTCTCTGGTAGAAGTTGCGCAGGTAGAAGCTGTGCATCGCGTGCGGCATCCGGGTCGAGTCCGAATTCCAGTAGAGGAGATCGAACGGGAACGGATCGTTGCCGAGCAGGTAGTTGTTGATCACGAACGACCAGATCAGATCGTTCTCGCGCAGCATGTTGAAGGTCGAGGCCATCTCTGCGCCTTCCAGATAGCCGCGCTCCGCCATCTTGCCTTCGAGATAGGAAATGGTCGCCTCGTCGATGAACACGCCGAGCTCACCCGGCTCGGAGTAATCGATCATCGTCGTGAAGAAGGTGCCGCTCTTGAGTCGCTCATCACCCTTCGCTGCTGCGTAGGCGAGGGTGGATGCCAGCAAAGCGCCCCCGATGCAGTAGCCGACGGCATTGATTTCCTTCTCGCCGGTCGCCTGTTCGACGACGTCGACCGCCTTCATCGTACCATCGACGACATAGTCCTCGAAGGATTTCTTCGCCAGTTCCTCGGTCGGGTTGACCCAGGAGATCATGAACACGGTATGTCCCTGGTCGACCGCCCACTTCACCCAGGAGTTCTTGGGCCTCATATCGACGATGTAGAACTTGTTGATCCAGGCCGGTACGAACAACAGCGGGCGCTTGACGACCGTCTCGGTCGAGGGCGCGTATTGGATCACCTCCATCATCTCGTTACGGAAGATGACCTTGCCGGGCGTGGTGGCGATGTTCTCGCCGATCACGAAGGCGTCGTAGTCGGTCTGGCTGATCCTGAGGGTGCCCTTGCCGCGTTCGAGGTCGATGAGGATGTTCTTGAGACCGTTGATCAGGTTCTCGCCTCGGGTCTCGATCGTCTGCCGGATCACTTCCGGGTTGGTCATCGCGAAGTTGGTGGGCGACAACGCGCTGACGAACTGCCGAGTGTAGAACTCCACCTTCTCCTTGACCTTGGGATCGAGCCCCTGCGTATCGCGAACCGTCTTTTCGATCCAGCGCGAGGCCAGCAGATAGGACTGCTTGATATAGTTGAAGACCTCGTTGTCCTGCCAAGCCTCGTCCTTGAAGCGCCGATCGGCCTTGTCGGGTTCGATCACCGATTCGCCGCCCTGACCCAGCATCCGGCTGGTGGTCGACTGCCAGAGCGCCATGTAGTCCTTCCACAGCGACATCTGCGCCTCGACCACCTTGGCGGGGTCGGCCATCATCTTGGAGAACAGCTCAAAGAACGTATTTCCGATGTTCAGGGGGTCGGCGGCGGCCGTTTTGGTGACGTCGGCGCCGTTTTTGGTCAGCCAGTCGGTTAGAAGCCGCTGACTGCGTTCGGCGATCTCCGCCAACGATTTCGACAGTTCAGCGGTGTCAGGCATCTGTAGTTCCGTGCCTTGTTGATCGGCCATGAGTCAATCCTTTATGATCCCTCGAAGCCAACGCCGGATCCGCGGAGAACAGCGTCCTGCGCCGGCGAGCACACGAGCGTAAGACGAGCAGGCGGACGTGGGCGTCCACCGCTGCCGTTTATAGCCCCTTAACCACCTTCGGGCAATGTTGAAGTCGCGAGCCCTGCCTGTAGAATCCCGATCCAGGACGCAAGGAGGCGAAGGATCCCATGCTTGGTGATATCCGGGAAGGATTGACGAGCGCGGGCTTTGCCGCCGCCGTCCTGCTCGGGGCTTGCCTCATCGCCGGCGGCTGCACATCGGCCGAAGGCGGCGCCGAACGAACAAGTGGTTCCAACCCCGGTGTCGGATCGACCGCCGAGGACCAGCCGCTTCCCGGCGCCGACCAACCCTTTCCCAGCCTCGGCAGCGTGCCCGAGCGGCCGACGACCGCCACGCCCGGGCAGCGCCGGGACCAGACCGAAGGACTGGTCTCCGATCGCGCGCGCAGCCGGTACTCGGACGAAGCGATCGGTTTTCAAGGCGAACCGGCGGCGGCGCTGCAACCGCCTGAGAACATGGTCACCGATGCCGGCGCTCCGCGGTCGCTGCTGTCGCAGTCACAGGCGATCGTTGCGCCGTTCTCGGGGCCGTCGGAGGTGCCGAGCGCATCGGAAGCGATGGAGGCGCGACGCGAGGCCGTGGCGCCCGACGTGCCGACCGCTCCACGGTCGACACCGGTGGTTGAGCCGCCGCCGTCGCCCGAGACCGTTCCGGTCCCGTCGGGCCCGCCGGCGCCTGCGCTTCCCCGGGAGCCGAAGCAACCGCAGCGGCCTTCGGAGGCGTCTGGTCGACTGGCGACGGAGGCGTTCGCACCGCCCTTCTCCGGCACGACCACCGCGCCGTCGTCGCCCGTTGCGCCGCCGCCGGTGTCCGTAGCGGAGACCACGCCGCTGGCGCCGGCGGCCGGCATGACGACGACCGCCACGACCGTGATCGCGGAGCCGTTGACGCCGCCAGCGGAAAGGACGATTTCCTCTGAGGTGCGAGACGCGACGACCGTGGCAGCGCCGCCGTTTTCAGCGCCCGCAGCGGAGCCGACCGCCGCTTTCTCGCCACCCGTCGCTGCGCCGCCTTCGCTCACCGCTGCCGTCGAGCCGTTCGCGCCCCCGCCGCCGGCGACCGGCGTGCCCCCGCCGCGGCGAGCCGACCCGCCCGGCCTCGAACAGACGTTCATGGCCCGCTTGCAGGAAACGTTCGCCGCCACCGCGGCCCCGCTTCTGCCGCCGCCGACCGGATTGGGGGCCGATCCCGAGAGACCGCTGGTCACCGTGGTCGTCTCGTCCGAAGGCGTCGAACGATACGGCGACCGCCCGGTGTTTCTGCCGGAGTTGTCCCCGGAACCGACCCGTTTCGACCGGTTTCCCTCTCCGGGTGGTATCGAGAGCACGTTGGCGGAACCGGCGGTGGCGGCAAGGTCGATGGCGGAACCGTTGGCGGGCGAGAGGATGGCGGCGCTGCCTGCCGGCGGCGGTTCGGTCAAGGTGGCGACGATCCTGTTCGATGACGGCTCCGCGCGTCTCGGTCGCGGGGAAATGGACATTCTGCGCAAGGTCGCCGTCCTGCATCGACAACTCGGCGGGAGCGTCCGGGTGGTCGGGCACGCCAGCAGCCGGACCCGCAACATGGATGCCGACCGCCATCGGACGGTGAACCACCAAATCTCGGTGGAGCGGGCAAGCGCCGTGGCGCGCGAACTGACCCGGCTCGGCGTGCCGAGCGAGCGCGTGTTCGCCACCGCGATGGCGGACGAGTTGCCGGTCTACCACGAAGTGATGCCATCGGGAGAGGCGGGCAACCGGCGTGCAGAAATCTTCATCGACTACTGAGGCGATTTCGGGATAGACAGAGGCAGTCCCTCACGGGTCTTGCCTCCGCGAAGCCCGCGTCTTGCAGCGTCACCAGCCCGGGTGACCGAAGCGGCGAGCAACGATCAGGTGTATGCAATGAAGAATGAGTTCCACGCGATCCGGCGCCTCCCTCCCTACGTGTTCGCCGAAGTCAACGCCATGAAGGCACGGGCGCGGGCGGGCGGCGACGACATCGTCGACTTCGGGATGGGCAATCCGGATTTCGCGACGCCGAGCCACATCGTCGACAAGCTGACCGAGACGGTTCAGGACCCGCGCACCCACCGCTACTCCGAGTCGCGCGGCATCAAGGGATTGCGCAGGGCGGTGGCGGGCTACTTCGCGCGGCGGTTCGGGGTTGACATCGATCCCGAGACCGAAGCGGTGGTGACCCTCGGCTCCAAGGAGGGACTGGCCAATCTCGCCTCGGCGATCACCAGTCCGGGCGACGTGATGCTGGTTCCGAATCCGAGTTACCCCATCCACCAGTTCGGATTCGTGATCGCCGGTGCAGCCGTGCGCAACATCCCGGTGCGCGCCGACGAGGCGTTCCTGGCGGCGCTGGAGCGGGCGGTCAAGCACAGCGTCCCGAAGCCGACGGCGGTGGTGCTGAACTACCCCAACAACCCCACCTCAGAGCTGGCGAGCCTGGATTTCTACGGCGAGGTGGTCGAGTTCTGCCGCCATCATGGGATCTACATTCTGTCCGACCTCGCCTATGCCGAGATCTACTTTGACGGTGATCCGCCCCCCTCCATCCTGCAAGTGCCGGGCGCCAAGGAGATCACGGTCGAGTTCACGTCGATGAGCAAGACCTATTCGATGCCGGGCTGGCGCATCGGCTTCGCCTGCGGCAACGCGAAACTGATCGCCGCTCTGGCGCGTGTGAAGTCCTATTTGGACTACGGGGCGTTCACGCCGGTGCAGGTCGCCGCGACCGCCGCCCTCAACGGTCCCCAGGACTGTGTGACCGAAATGCGGGAGCGATACAGGGGGCGGCGTGACGTCCTGATCGCCGGTCTGGCCGGCGCCGGCTGGGAGGTGGCTTCGCCGCCGGCGACGATGTTCGCATGGGCACCGATCCCGCCCGCGTTCGCCCATCTCGGCTCGCTCGAGTTCTCGAAGCTGTTGCTGCGCGAGGCGAAGGTCGCGGTTGCACCGGGCATCGGCTTCGGGGAGCACGGCGACGGTCACGTCCGTTTCGCCCTGGTCGAGAACACTCACCGCATCCGTCAGGCAACGCGGAGCATCAAGGCGTTTCTGGGCCGCTATCACAACGTCATGGAAACCACGGAGCGCGAATTCTCGGCGGTCGAATAGGGCCGGGTCGGCGCAAGGACAGGTGCGGAGGGGTGGGGTGATGAGCCAACCGCTGAAGATCGCCGTCGCCGGCCTCGGCACCGTCGGCAGCGGTACGGTGCGGCTGCTGCAGGAGAACGCGGGTCTCCTCGCCGAACGGGCGGGGCGCCCGATCGTCCTGACCGCGGTTTCGGATCTCGATCGCCGCGACCGCGGATTGCCGCTTTCCGGTTGCACCTGGTACGACGACGCCGTGGCGATGGTCGAGGCGGCCGATTTCGATGTTCTGGTGGAGCTGATCGGGGGGTCCGAGGGCGTGGCGCGGACCGTGTGCGCGACGGCAATCGCGGCCGGACGTCATGTGGTGACCGCCAACAAGGCGCTGATCGCCCATCACGGCATGGAGTTGGCAGTCTCCGCCGAGGCGGCCGGCGTGACCCTCGCCTACGAGGCGGCAGTGGGCGGCGGGATCCCGATCATCAAGGGGCTGCGGGAAGGTCTGGTCGGCAATCACAGCCGCCGCATCTACGGGATCCTCAATGGCACCTGCAACTACATCCTGACCACCATGCAGAAGACCGGACGCGAGTTCGACCAGGTGCTGGCGGAAGCCCAGGCACTGGGCTACGCCGAGGCCGACCCCTCGTTCGACGTCGATGGCATCGACACCGCTCACAAGCTCGCCATCCTCTGCACGGTCGCCTTCGGCTGCACGCTCGAGTTCGAGGCGATCCATGTGGAGGGGATCCGTCATGTTTCGTCGATGGATATCGCCTTCGCCGAGGAACTCGGCTACCGCATCAAGCTCCTCGGCATCGCCTCCCTGACCGCCGACGGCGTCGAGCGGCGGGTCCACCCGTGCATGGTTCCGCTCGGCGCGCCGATCGCCCATGTCGACGGGGTTTTCAACGCGGTGGTGGCGGACGGCGACTTCGTCGACCGGGTGGTGATGGAAGGGCGAGGCGCCGGCGAGCGGCCGACCGCCTCCGCCGTGGTCGCCGACATTGTCGACATCGCCCGCGGACACAGGGTGCCGACGTTCGCGGTTCCGGCGTCGCGCCTGAAGGCGTTGCCGCCGGCGCCGACCAGCGCCCACCGCGGTGCCTATTACGTCCGGCTGATGGTGCTCGATCGGCCCGGAGTGTTCGCCGACGTCGCCGGCATTCTGCGCGATCACAGCGTATCCATGGAGGCGGTGCTGCAGCGCGCCCGCGCACCCAACGAGCCGGTGCCGGTGGTGATGACCACCCACGATACCGATGAGAGCGCCATGATCCGCTCGCTGGCGGCAATCGCCACCTTGGGGGCTTGTGTCGAACCGCCGCGGATGATCCGGATCGAACCGTTCTGAGATGGCGCCGTCCCAACCCGCCCTCGCCGGGCCAGTGGCGGACGCTGCCGTCCTCGGGGTCGAACGCTCGATGACCGGCCGTCGCTGGGTGATGCGCATCTCCGACGGGCGCACGGCACTGGCGCTGGCCCAGCGACTGGACGTCCCCGAGGTGGTGGGCCGCGTGATGGCCGGGCGTGGGGTCGCGATCGACGAGGCCGACGCGTTCCTGAGCCCGACCCTCCGACGGTTGTTGCCCGATCCCAGCGCCCTGCGCGACATGGATGCCGCAGCCGAGCGTCTGGCGAACGCGATCGTCGGGGGTGAACGCATCGCCGTCTTGGCGGACTACGATGTCGATGGGGCGACCGCGGCGGCGCTGCTTGCCCGGTTCTTGGCCGCCGTCGGCTCGCGGACCCGCCTCTATGTGCCCGACCGGTTGAGGGAAGGCTACGGCCCGAGCGGCGAGGCGTTGCGCGCCCTGAAGGGGGAGGGGACGGCGATCGTGGTCACCGTCGATTGCGGGATTTCCGCCCACGAGGCCCTCGATGCCGCCGCCGACGCCGGCCTCGAGGTGATCGTCTGTGATCACCATGCCGCGGACGGGCCGCTGCCACGGGCCGTCGCACTCATCAATCCCAATCGGCCCGACGACGACAGCGGTTGCGGCCACCTGGCGGCGGTTGGTGTCGCGTTCCTGCTGGTGGTGGCGGTCAATCGCGTGCTCCGCCGGATGGGTCACTATCGCGGCCGACCCGAGCCGGACCTGCGCCAATGGCTGGACCTGGTTGCGCTCGGCACCGTCTGCGATCAGGTGCCGCTGCGGGGCGTCAACCGCGCCTTCGTCGCCCAGGGTCTGAAAGTCATGGCCGGACGGGCGAACACCGGGCTACGGGCCCTCGCCGATCTCGCCGGTGTCCGCGAGGTGCCAGGCACCTACCACGCCGGCTTCGTCCTCGGCCCACGCATCAACGCGGGAGGGCGGGTCGGCGAGGCGGATCTCGGTGCCCGGCTGCTGTCGACCGACGATCACGAGGAAGCGGCGACAATCGCCCACCGACTCGAGGCCTACAACCGCGAGCGACAGCAGATCGAGGCGCTGGTGCTCGACGCGGCGCTGACCCAGATCGAAGCCGGCGATCCTGCCGTCACCGGGGCACCGCTGTTCGTCGCCGCGGGCGAGCACTGGCATCCCGGGGTGATCGGCATCGTCGCCAGTCGGCTGGTCGAACGGTTCGGCCGACCGGTCCTGGTGGTTGCCTTCGAGGACGGGTGCGGGACCGGATCGGGACGGTCGATCCCCGGCATCGATCTCGGGGCCGCGGTCAACGCCGCGCGGCGGGCCGGACTGCTCATCAAGGGCGGCGGCCATGCGATGGCCGCCGGGTTCACGGTCGCCCGTGCCGGCTTCGACGATCTCCGGCGCTTTCTCCAGGACTGGGTTGACGACCGTCGGCTCACCACTCCCGATCCCATGCTGCCGATGGACGGGACGCTTACCGTCTCCGGCGCCTCGTCAGAGTTGCTGGCGACCCTCGCCAGGGTGGGACCGTTCGGTTCCGGCAATCCCGAGCCCCGGTTCGTCGTCGCCGGCGCGCGCGTGGATTGCGTCGCGACCGTCGGCGTCAACCATCTCCGCTGCGCGCTGGTCGACGAGCGCGGCACGCGGCTGGACGGCTTCGCGTTCCGCTGCCTGGACCGCCCCCTCGGCGAGGCGCTGCGCCGTCACGGCGGGGCGCCGTTGCACGTCGCCGGCAGGCTGCAGGCGAATACCTGGCGCGGCGGCGGCCGGCCGCGATTGGTCATCGACGACGCCGCACCGACGTCGACAGGGACGACCTCCAGATAGCGAAGGGGCGTGCCACCGATCGGCGCACGCCCCGGTCTTAGGTCGTCTGGCCGAAGGCGGCTACTTCTTGAGGATCTTCGGCACCCTGTTCAGACGCAGCCGCGCCACGTCCGGCATGCCGGAGCCGAGCAACGGCCGCAGATAGAGCAGGAAGCGGTCGGTGACGTCGTGACCGTTGTCCTTGAGGAATTCCCGCGGCATCACCCGCGTCTTGGCGGCGATCGCCTCCAGCGGGCTCAGGTGATACTCGACCGAATAGAAGCCGGTGCGATGGATGGTGACCGATCCCGATGTCTCGCCCTTCGAGTCGCCGAAGTGGGCGTATTGGACCGCCTTCTCGCCGACCTCGCGGGCTTCGCGGGCATCGACGTCGGACACCACGCCAAGGAAAGACCGCTGCATGTAGCCGAGGGTGTCGGCCCTCACCCGGGTGATCTTGGTATTGGCCTTGATGTGGTCGGCGAGCAGATCGCCGAGGACGCTGGTTCCCGACAGCTGGATGTTGCCGTGCGCGTCGCGTTCGACGTTCTTCACCAGCTGGGCGATGATGGGCTCGCCGGATTCGTCATGGACGCCCTCGGAAACGGCGACGATGCAACGGCCGTACTTGTTATAGACCTCCTGTACGTCGGCGACGAAGCGGTCGAGGCTGAAGTCGAGCTCCGGAACGTAGATCAGGTGCGGACCGTCGTCCTCGAACTTGCGTCCCAGCGCCGACGCGGCGGTCAGGAACCCGGCGTGGCGCCCCATCACCACCGCGATGTAGACCCCGGGCAGCGCCCGGTTGTCGGCGTTGGCACCGGCGAAGGCGAGGGCGACGTAGCGGGCCGCCGACGGATAGCCGGGGGTGTGGTCGTTGACCATCAGATCGTTGTCGATGGTTTTCGGAATGTGCACGCAGTTGAGCGGGTAGTTGGTCGCCTTCGCCTGATCGCGCAGGATCCGCAGCGCGTCCGAAGAGTCGTTGCCGCCGATATAGAAAAAGGTCTCGATGCCGTGCGCCTGCAGAACCTTGAACATCTCGGCGCAATACTTCTCGTCCGGCTTGTCTCGGGTCGAACCGAGGGCGGAGCAGGGGGTGTTGCCGACCATCTCCAGGTTGTGGGTGGTCTCGCGGGTGAGGTCGATGAAATCCTCGTTGATGATCCCGCGCACGCCATGATAGGCGCCGTAGACACGTTCGACGGTGTGGATCTTGCGGGACTCGAGCACCGCGCCGACCATCGATTCGTTGATCACCGCAGTCGGGCCGCCGCCCTGGGCGACGAGAACTTTCCCCTGCAACATGAGTGGCTTCCTCCGCTATCCTCGAAAATGAGATTAGAACCGTTCGCTTGCCTGCCAGGGCCGACTTCCGCGGGGCCGGGTGCGCTGGCGAATGGGCCGGCAACCTATCACGGTGCCGGGGGCCGCGAAAGGACAAAAGGGCGTCGCGAAACCGGCGCCCGACCGGGCCAGGGGCGAGGGGTTGATTTTGCCGGGGAGGCCGGCTACGTGATGCCGACGGGGACCCCATCGTCTAGAGGCCTAGGACACCACCCTTTCAAGGTGGCGGCACGGGTTCGAATCCCGTTGGGGTCGCCACCGCCCGGGTCAGTGCTGACGTTGAACGTCAGATGCGTGACCTAGCGCTCTGACTTTTTGGAAAACCAGCTCCTTCGGCCACCGCAGCGATGGCCTCGTCCCGCCATCGCTGCGGGCATCGAGATTATTTGTCATAATACATCTTATGCGACTTATGGAGACCGCTGATGGCTGCGAACGTCGATCGCCTTCTCGAGATAATGGCTCGCCTTCGCGATCCGGCGCACGGATGTCCCTGGGACGTCGAACAGACCTTCGAGACGATCGCGCCCTACACGATCGAGGAAGCCTACGAGGTCGCCGACTCCATTCGGCGCAACGACCTTGCCGGGCTCCGGGACGAACTCGGCGATCTCCTCCTGCAGGTGGTTTACCATGCCCAGATGGCGGCGGAGACGGATGTCTTCGATTTCGAGGACGTGGTCGCGGCCATCTGCGACAAGATGGTGCGCCGCCACCCCCATGTCTTCGGCGATGCCGCCATCGCGGACGCGACGGCGCAGACCCTCGCCTGGGAGCGCCAGAAGGCGGATGAGCGAAGGACGCGGTCAGGCAACGGACCGGAGGGCGGCCGCGAGAGCGCTCTCGACGGCGTCGCACTCGCCCTTCCCGCCCTCGTCCGTGCGCTGAAGCTGCAGAAACGCGCCGCTCTCGTCGGCTTCGACTGGCCGGATGCCTCGGCGGCGCTCGCCAAGTTCGGCGAAGAAGTCGAAGAACTCCGACACGAACTCGAAAACGATTCCGGGGCGGACCGGCTCGAGGACGAACTCGGCGATCTCCTGTTCACCTGCGTCAACGTCGCTCGCAAGCTCGCGATCGATCCGGAAACGGCGTTGCGGAAGGCCAACGCCAAGTTCGAGCGCCGCTTTCGGCGCATCGAGGCGCTGCTCGCCGCCGACGGGGATCGCCGATGCGAGGACGTTGCGCTCGATGCGCTGGAGGCTCTCTGGCAGCGGGCCAAGGCGGAAGAGCAGGAATAGTCTCGGGCGTCTCCGCGAGCGAAATGTTAACACGGGTCGGGCAGAGTGTCGCCGGGATGTCCCGCTTCGAGCGAACGAACCGATGCCCGGATGGCGTTGCGCTGGATTTTTCAGGGGGGTGCTGGCCGGCGGCCTGGTCGCCGCCTTGAGCGGTTGCTACGTTCCGGTCAATTTCTTCACCGATGTCGAGATCACGCGCAGCGGCCACTACCGGATCGCCTTCGACGGTTATCTCGTGTGGGCTCCCCTCCATGACCAGTTGCGCCGGGGGGCACTGACGCCGGCAGAGGAACGAGACAGCGTCGCCCGGATCGTCACCGACCTGAAGCGCGACGGCTCCCTCCGCGAGGCCCGGTACATGCAGCGCGGGCGGTTCAAGGTCAACTGGCAGCGATCCGGCGACCTGACCCGCACCCGGATGGTGTCGTTCCCGCGCCAGAGCGACAAGATCGTGACGCTGAGGTTCGTCAAGACCACCGGCGACGTGATCCTCGAAGGAACGTCCGTGTCCTCGGCGCGGGCGCGGCAGCTTGTCGAGGCCGGGCTCGACATCGCCGGCGAGGTGCGGGTGAGGACCGATGCGCGGGTGGTCAGTCACAACGCCACGGCGGTCACCGACAAGGGCGTGCACGGCCGGGTCTACGCCTGGAAGATCCGCAGCGCGTTCGACCCCCCTCCCCGCCTCGTCATCGCCGCCCGCTGAGCCCGGGCCGCCAACCCTACGTGATCACCGTCGGTTCGGTCCGGCCGGTCCAGGCGTCGATCTGGCCAAGTCGACGGGCGATGTCGATCAGATCGGCGAGCGCCTCCTGGGTGTCGAGGGCGTGCCGCTGGGGATCCGCTTCGTAGCGTTCGACGTAGACGCGCAGCGTCGCTCCCTCGGTGCCGGTTCCGGACAGTCGATAGACGATGCGCGAGCCATCGGTGAAGCCGATCCGGATTCCCTGCCGGGTTGAGACGCTGCCGTCGACGGGATCGGTGTAGGCGAAGTCGTCGGCAAACGCCACCTGGTAGTCGCCGAAACGGCGTCCTTGGGCGAGAAAGGGTGCCAGGGCGCGCAGATTGTCGATCAGGGCTTCCGCGGCTGCGGTATCCAGCCCCTCGAAATCGTGTCGGGAATAATAGTTGCGGCCGTACTTGCGCCAATGGCCGCGGACGATCGAGGAGACCGACTCCCGCCTCGCGGCGAGGATGTTCAGCCAGAACAGCACTGCCCACAATCCGTCTTTCTCGCGGACGTGGTCGGAACCGGTCCCGAAGCTCTCTTCGCCGCAAATGGTGGCCTGGCCGGCATCGAGGAGGTTTCCGAAGAACTTCCAGCCGGTGGGCGTCTCGAAGCAGGGAATGCCGAGGTCGGCAGCGACCCGATCGGGCGCTTGGCTGGTCGGCATCGATCGGGCGATTCCGGCGAGGCCGCGGCGGTAGCCGGGGGCGAGGCCGGCGTTGGCCGCGATCACCGCAAGGCTGTCGCTGGGGGTGACGTAGAACGCACGGTCGCCGAGGATCATGTTACGGTCGCCGTCGCCGTCGGAGGCGGCGCCAAGGTCGGGGCCGTCCGCGCCGCTCATGATGGCGACCAAGTCGTGAGCGTGGACGAGATTGGGATCGGGATGGCCGCGGCCGAAGTCCGGCTTCGGTTCGCCGTGGATCACAGTGCCGGCGGGGGCACCCAGCCTGCGTTCGAGGATGTCGGTGGCATAAGGACCTGTCACCGCATGCATCGCATCGAAACACATCTTGAACCGGCCCGAGGCGAACAAGGCACGGATCGCGTCGAAGTCGAACAGTTCCTCCATCAGTTCGGCATAGTCGGCGATCGGATCGATGACCTCGACCTTCATCCCGCCCAGCATCGTCTCGCCGATGCGACCGATGTCGACGTCGTTCGCCTCGAGGATGGCGTACTGGGCGATCTCCCGGGTGTGCGCGAAGATCGCCTCCGTGACCCTTTCCGGGGCCGGACCGCCGTTGGAGGTGTTGTACTTGATGCCGAAGTCCTCGTCGGGACCGCCGGGATTGTGGCTGGCGGACAGGACGATCCCGCCGAACGCCTTGTGCTTGCGGATGACGCAGGATGCCGCCGGCGTCGACAGGATGCCGTCGCGGCTGACCAAAACGCGCCCGAAACCGTTGGCCGCGGCCATCCGAAGGATGGTTTGAATGGCCGTGTCGTTGTAGTAGCGGCCATCGCCGCCGACCACCAGCGTCTGGCCGCTGAACCCCTCGAGGGAGTCGAAGATCGACTGGACGAAGTTCTCCAGGTAGTGCGGCTGCCGGAACGTCTTGACCTTCTTGCGAAGGCCCGACGTCCCCGGCTTCTGCCCCTCGAACGGGGTCGTGTTGACTTTCTTGACGGTCATGTCGGCTGTTCCCCTGACGGTCACGAATCGCGCGCGAGTTCGGACCGCGACCCTAGCAGGAAGCGCGCCCTTTCGCCAGTCGCCAACCAACACGGTGCGGATTCGGAAACGATCGTGAAACCAATGCCTTGACGGCTCGGTGCGTGAGGTGTTCCGCCTTTATGTTAAAATTATGGTTCTGCTTTGCTTAACGCTTTGTTATGTTGGTTGAAAATACAAATGAGACGGCACGAGGGAGATCGCGTGATCGCCGACCCGTGCGGGTGTTGCAGGGCGTGTGGGCGGATGAGAGCCTGATCCGGTTCGGCGTGGCCGCCAGAGGATCGGCGCCAACTCGGCAATAGAGGCCCAATGAGGGAGCGCATGATGGTTCGCGGCGGAGTGAGGGTCCTTCGCGTCTTTTGCCTTGTTGTCGCGCTGGTCGGTGCCGTCAGTGTTTCGGCGAGCGCCTCCGCCCCGGCCGCCCGCTATGCCGCCCTCGTCGTCGATGCCGACACCGGTCGCGTTCTCCACGCCCGCAATGCCGACACCCTGAGGTATCCCGCCTCGCTGACCAAGATCATGACCCTCTATCTTGTTTTCGACGCTCTGGAGAGGGGCCGACTGCGGCTCGATCAGCCGATCGTGTTTTCCGCCCGGGCCGCCGCCCAACCACCGAGCAAGGTGGGCCTCCGGCCCGGGGAGACGATCACCGTCGAGGATGCGATCCTGGTGCTGGTCACCAAGTCGGCGAACGACGTTGCGACCGCTATCGCCGAAGAGCTGGGCGGCAGCGAGGCGAATTTCGCGCTGATGATGACCGCCAAGGCGCGCACGCTCGGGATGTCGCGAACCACGTTCCGCAACGCGTCGGGGCTTCCGCACAACGCCCAGCTGAGCACCGCACGCGACATGGCGGTGCTGGCGCGGGCGCTGCTCCGCGACTTCCCGCGGTATTATCCCTACTTCTCCGTCGCGAGCCACGAACACGCGGGCGTCCTGTACCGAAACCACAACCGGCTGCTCGCCAGCTATGACGGGCTCGACGGCATCAAGACCGGCTACATCCACGCTTCCGGGTTCAACCTCGTGGCATCGGCGCGGCGCAACGGCCGGCGGCTGATCGGGGTGGTGTTCGGCGGGGACAATGCGGAACAGCGGAACCGGATTATGGCCCGCCTCCTCGATGCGGGCTTCGGCCAAGCGAGCACCACGACAACCGTAGCGGCGCCCCTCGTCCCGCGGCCGCCGCTGGAGGTTGCCGCGGGCGGTTCCGCAACGGCTGCGAGCGGGATGTGGGCCATTCAGGTCGGCGCCTTCCGCCAGCCGCAGCCGGCCCGCAGGATCGCGCGGGTCGCACTGGACACCGCTCCCGAGTACCTCTCCCGCGGCACCGTCACTGTCGTCCGTCAGGCGAACGCCAACAGCAAGCCCTACTATCTCGCACGAATCCACGGCATTGGCGGCGACGACGCGCAGAAGGCCTGCCGCAAGTTGAAGGGAAAGGGGATCGACTGCTTGCGGGTTCGCCTCCCCGGCGCCGCAGCGGTCACCTCCCCCGCCCGACCTGCTTCCAGGCCGGATCTCGACTGGGGCGTTCAGGTCGGTGCCTATCCCGAATCTGCGACCGCCTCCAGGATCGCCAGGGAAGCCGTCGGCCTGGTTCCGGACCTGCTGGAGCTCGGCGAGGTGGCGGTGTCGCCATTGACCGACGGTGGCCGCCAACCGCTCTACCGGGCCCGCATCCTCGGGATCGGCAAGGATCACGCCCATGAGGCCTGCCGGCAGCTGGCCGCGAAGGAGCTGCCGTGCATGGTCCTGCGTGACGGCTGAGGACCGCGTCTCGAGTGCCGTTTCGGGCCTCGACTCGTCAGAACGGAACGCGGTCCAGTCCGTTCCGAAGCCTGAGAAGATACGCTTTGCGATGGCGTCGTCGCCAGTCCGCGATCGTCCACTCTTCGGAGGAAGCCGGCACGTCCGGCCGGGCGAGGAACGCCATCGCACGCCTCGGACCTCGTGCCGAAGCCCGCACGGGGATCTCGACCAGATCGTAGTCGTCGCCCTCGAAGACGCACAGACGCGTCGTGTCCGCCGGCCGAAGTCCCGAGGCGAGGATGCCGTCGACCCGCGCCCCCGGCATCGGGATGAGGATCGGATAGGTGGCCCCGAGGCGGCGGACCCGTCGGTAGCCGTCGACGAACGCCCGTTCGCGGCACAGGCGATCGGCCGGTCTCCCGATCACGGCAGAGAGGACTGCCACGTCCATCAGCGTGCCGTAGAAGAAGCAGTCTAAGGCGGTGGTGCTCACGTGATGGCCGACGCCAGCCGGGCACCGCGCGAGGCCATCAGATACAGCCCGACATGATGGGTCGGTTGTTGCGGGTGGGCCGCCGTTTCAGGCAGCCCCAGCGACAGCGCCGTGTCCCGCGGAAGATCGTAGGTGGCGCACCCCGGTTCGTAGACGACGATGTGACTCAGCGTCGGCGTCATCCCGTGATTGCGGGCCGACAGGGTCGTGAGGACGAGATCCATCACACAGATGTCGGTGCAGATGCCGACGACGACGATCGCCTGCAAGCCGTGGTCGTTGATCCACCGGACCATCCGGTTGTCACCGGTCGCGAGGTCGGTGGCACCGACAAAGCCATTGATGCAATCCTTGCGCAACAGGGTCGCCTGCGGGCAATCGGCCAACCACGCCAGCTGCGGGACGAGTTCGTCCTCGCCGCTTCCCCGCTCGCAGTGCGACGGATAGGGCGGCTCGGGTTTGCCGGGTTCGTGGGTATCCAGAAAGACGAAGATCGGCAGGTTCTTGGCGGCGAAGGCGCGCGCGAGCCGGTCGGTCTCGTCGACCATGCGGGCGACCTGGGCGTTGGCCGTGCGGGGGGCCAGCGCCCCGCCCCCCACGGTCGCGAAGCCGTTGATCACATCGACGACAACCAGGCCGCTGCGAAACGCCGCGCTGTCGAACGGTGCGACCGCGACTGGAAGCCAGCGTCGCAGCAGATCCATTTCGCGGCCGGCGGAGGTGCTGTCCGACATGGCTCGTGCTCCCCGAACATGGGCTGTCATTCCACCGCGCGCGGGTCGATGCCGCTCAACCGGAGTTGCCGTGCCAGTTCCTCGGTCAGCCGCCGCAACGCCGCCCCGTCCGCCGCTTCGCAGCGACCCACCAGCACCGCCTGGGTGTTGGATGCGCGCAACAACCACCACCCGTCGATGGAACTGACGCGAACACCATCGATCTCCTGGACGGTGATGCCGTCGACACTGTTCAGCCGTTCACGGACTTCGTCAACCACCCGAAACTTCCGATCCTCTGGACAATCGAACCGCAGTTCGGGGGTGTTGATCAGGCTCGGCATGGCATCGCGCAGGGCGGCGAGGCTGGTTCCGGAACCGCCGACCACGGACAGCAGTCGCACGGCCGCATAGAGGGCGTCGTCGTAACCGTAGTAGCGGTCGGCGAAGAACACGTGACCACTCATCTCACCGGCGAGCGGCGCCCCCGTCTCCGCCATCAGCGTCTTGATCGGCGAGTGCCCGGTGCGGCTCATCAGGGGTCGTCCGCCCATTCTGGCGATCTCGTCGAAGAAGACCCGGCTCGCCTTGACGTCGGCGATGATCGTCGATCCCGGCAGGGCGTCGAGCACGGATTTGGCCAGGACGACCAGCAATTGATCGCCCCACAGGACGCGGCCCTCCCCGTCGATCACGCCGATGCGGTCGCCGTCGCCGTCGAACGCGATGCCGAGGTCGCAGCGCCGTTCGCGAACGAGGTGCTTCAGCTGCTCCAGGTTCTCCTCGACGGTCGGGTCCGGATGGTGCGCCGGAAAGCGGCCGTCGACCTCCTCGTTGAGCAGGATGTGGCGGCCCGGAAGTCGTTCGACCAGGAGCTTCAGAACGTCGCCGGCGGCACCGTTGCCCGCATCCCAGGCCACCGTCAGCGGCCGGGCGTTCTCGAGATCGCGGATCAGCCGGGCGACGTAGGTCTCCGCCACCGGCCGCTGTTCGACCGATCCGGCGCCCACGGCGTAGTCGCCGGCCGCCGCCAGCCGTCCCAGTTCTTGAATATCGTCACCGAAGAACGGCCGCCCGCCCAGCGTCATCTTGATGCCGTTGTAATCCGGCGGGTTGTGGGAGCCGGTGATCATCATGCCGCCGTCGGCGCCAAGGTGGTGGACGGCGAAGTAGAGCATCGGCGTCGGACCCAGGCCGATGCGGTAAACTCCCGTTCCGGTGGCGCAAAGACCGTCGATCAGCGCCGCCTCCAGGGCGGGGGAGGTGATCCGGCCGTCGTAGCCGACCGCGACGTTGTCGCCGCCGCCGCGCACGACCCTGGTTCCGAAAGCGCGGCCGAGGGCGCGAACGTCTTCGATGGTCAGGGTCTCGCCCACGATGCCGCGGATGTCGTAGGCCCTGAGGATGCTGGGATCGCAGGAATGCGGGTCGGTCATGACATGCGGATCCGGCTGCGCGTCATCGCGCCGTCACGGCGGGGCGCCCGATGCTCGTGTAGCTGAATCCCGCATCGGCCATGGCGCGGGCGTCATAGATGTTGCGCAGGTCGACCACGAGCGGCCGTTTCATCAGCGCCTTCATCCTGTCGAGATCGAGGGCGCGGAACTCGTTCCATTCGGTGAGGATCGCCACCGCGTCGGCGTCGGCCAGGGTTTCGTAGGCATCGCCGCACCAGACAACACCGTTCAGCAGCGGCTTCGCCTGGTCCATGCCCTCCGGATCGAACACCCGGACGACGGCGCCCGCCGACCGCAGCGCCGGAACGATGTCGAGGCTGGGCGAGTCGCGCATGTCGTCGGTGTTGGGCTTGAAGGTCAGGCCGAGGACGGCGATCGTCTTGCCTGCCACCGAACCGTCGCAGGCGGCGATGATCCTGTCCGCCATCCGCTTCTTCCGTTCGCTGTTGATCTCGATGACGGTCTCGACGATGCGCAACGGATTGCCGACATCGCGGGCCGTCGTCGCCAGCGCCAGGGTGTCCTTGGGGAAGCAGGAGCCGCCGTATCCGGGACCGGGATGCAGGAACTTGCGGCCGATGCGACCGTCGAGCCCGATGCCGCGGGCGACGTCGTGGACGTCGGCACCGACCTTCTCGCACAGATCGGCGATTTCGTTGATGAACGTGATCTTGGTGGCGAGAAAGGTGTTCGAGGCGTACTTGATCAGCTCCGAGGTGGTCCGCGAGGTGAAGACGATCGGCGTTTCGATCAGGTACAGGACCCGATAAAGCCGACGCATGACCTCCTTGGCGCGCTCGCTTTCGGTGCCGATGACGACCCGGTCGGGCCGCATGAAATCGTTGATCGCCGAGCCCTCGCGCAGGAACTCCGGATTCGAGACGACGTCGAACTCGGCCTCCGGCCGGACCTCGCGGATGATCCGCTCGACCTCGTCGCCGGTTCCGACCGGTACCGTCGACTTGGTGACCACCACCGTGTAGCCGTCGATCGCGGCAGCGATCTCGCGCGCCGCGGCATAGACGTAACTGAGGTCGGCGTGACCGTCTCCTCGCCGGCTCGGCGTACCGACGGCGATGAACACCGCGTCCGACGTCCGAACCGCGGCCGGCAGATCGGTGGTGAAATCGAGCCGCTTCGCCTGCACGTTGCCGAGCACCAGCGCATCGAGCCCGGGCTCATAGATGGGCATCTCGCCCCGTCGGAGCCGCTCGATCTTGGCGGCGTCGGTGTCGACGCAGGTGACGTTGACACCGAATTCGGAGAAACAGGCGCCCGAGACCAACCCAACGTAGCCGGCGCCGATCATCGCAACGTGCATGGTGTCAACCCGCCTTGCGCTTGAGGACCTCGGCCGGCCGTTGGCCGGACACGCCGTCGAGCAACCGCTTCAGCATGTCCTCGACGTCCTGCCTCATGTCTTCGCGATGCAAGCCGAAGGCCACGTTGGCCTCGAGATAACCGAGCTTGCTGCCGCAGTCGAAGCGCCGGCCGTCGAACCGGTAGCCGTGGAATGGCACCAGGCCCATGCTCTTGGCGAGAGCGTCGGTCAACTGGATCTCGTCGCCGGCACCGTGCCCGAGGTGCTCAAGGATGGTAAGAATGATCGGTTGCAGGATGTAGCGGCCGATGATGCCGAGGTTGGAGGGAGCATCGGCGGGGGCCGGTTTCTCGACGACGCTCCTGGCGCTCACCAGGCGACCGTCCTCGCTGGCGACTTCGAGGATCCCGTAGCGGTTGGTCCGATGGGGCGGCACCTCGTCGACGGCGACCATGTTGCCGCCGACCTTTTCGTGGGCTTCGATCATCTGGCGCAGGCAGCCGGTCTGCGCGAGGATCAGATCGTCGGCGAGCAGGACCGCAAACGGCTCGTCGCCGATGAAGTTGCGCGCACACCAGACAGCGTGACCGAGGCCGAGGGGCTTCTGCTGACGGGTGAAGGAGATGTGTCCGGGGGCAGGCATCCACTCGTTCACCGATCGCAGGGCATCGAGCTTGCCACGTTCGACGAGCACCTGCTCGAGCTCGACGCTGTGGTCGAAGTGGTCCTCGATCGCGCTCTTGGCCCGGCCGGTGACGAAAATGAACTCCTCGATGCCTGCCGCCCTCGCCTCTTCCAGCGCATACTGGATCAGCGGCTTGTCGACGATCGGCAACATCTCCTTGGGCATCGCCTTGGTCGCGGGCAGGAAGCGGGTCCCGAGTCCGGCCACGGGGAAGACGGCTTTGCGCACTGGCTTGGGCATCGTGGTTCCTTGCTTTGACGGTGTCGTGGCTGTGACGGTGTCGTGCGGCCGAAGGCTCGCCGAAGAACGAAGCGGTTTTTTGCCACAGCGGCGCCGAAGTCGCAACCAGTATGCTCGGGCGATCGCTAACACTACCCTTAAAGGTGGCGCAAGGACCCTTCGGGCCGACACCCTGCGGCCGCGGGGAGGTTCAACGCCCCAAGAGGACATCCTTGGCCTGGTTGACCTTGGCCGCCAGGAAGGTAGAGCCCCCCTTGTCCGGGTGCAAGCCGGCGATCAAGCGATGATAGGCGGTCTTGATCTCCGCTTCGCTGGCACCGGGCTGAAGACCGAGCACCTCGAAGGCTTCTTCTCGGGTCATGGTTCCTTCGCCGCCGCGATCCCGACGCCGTCCGCCATCGGCATCTCCGGTTTCATCGTCTCGCCAGGTCGGATGCACACGGTCGAGGTACGCCTCCAGGATCTGTGCCGACTGCGGATCCTGCCTCCGGCAGAGAGCGAGCAGCGTGGTCACTTCGGCGACGTCCAGGTCACTCAGGCGCCGCCCGGCGAACGGTCCCTCGATGACCATTCCGTCGACGTCGCCGCTGTCGTGGTCCAGCGTCATCCGCAGGAAGCGCGTCTCCACGGACGACGTTTCACCCGTAGCTCCCGAAGCCATGCGATGGAAGGTTCGCGCCGTGCGCGCCGCCTGGAGAAGACGCATCAGCCAAGGCAACAGCAAGGCTCCCATCCCAAGCGCCCAACCGAGTCTTCCGGTCACCGCGAGAACGATCAGTGACCCTCCGGCGATGGCAAACCCGGTCCATTTCAACACCCGCAGCAGCGTCTTCGGCTCCGTCGAGACGTACCAGTGAAGGACCAGGAGCACTCCGACGACGAGTGCGGTTCCGAGCAGCAAGGCCGGGAGCACCGATTCAGCGTTCCTTCACCTGGTGGGCGATCAGCCGTACCGCGCCGCCGCGACGTCCGGCCAGATCCTCGAGGGCTCTCCGGCCGCCGGCGGCGAACACGGCGACCGCACCCAGCAAAGTCCTCAGCGTGTCGGCGGCGCCGGGATCGAAACGGCAGTAGGCGCCATGAGTCAGCCGGGCGATCTGCTTGAATGCGAACGTGGCGACCGGATCGGTGCCCTCATGGAACATGAATGCCGGAACACCGAGCACGCCGAGCTCGCCGGCCAGCGATCCCAGAGCGTCGACGTCCTCCTCGACGCAATCGCCGACGAAGACCAGGGCTGCCACCCTGCCCGCCCTCGTTTCGTTGATGCTGTGCTGGAGCACCTTGCGGATCTGGGTCCGACCGGCGAGACAGTAGACCGACGACATCATCCGCAACAGATCGGCCGGGCGTGTCAGCCATGGGCTCACCTTGAACTCGCCGAAGCCCCGGTAGCAGCAAAGCTGGATCGCCAGTCCGCCGAGCGCCGCCGTCTGTACGAACATCTCTCCTTGAATCTCTGCCGCCTGGTCCCAGGTCGGCTGGCGGCTGGCGGTCGCATCCAGCGCGAAGATCAGCCGGGCACGCTCGCCGCCCGTCCCCGGTTTCGGCGCCTTCGCGAGCTTCCCGAGAAAGGCGTCGACATCACTGGCGGGTGTCTTGCTCGGAACCTTGCCCTGTCGAACCATTGTCGCTGCCATCCGGAAAGCATCCACAAGGATTGGCCGGTTAACCTGTAGATAGGTGTTTCAGTGGCGCTAGCCACTGCCGGCGGCGGCATAGGCGCGACGGTTGTCCAGGGAACGGGTGAGGGTGCGCTGTCGGAGGTCGGTGTCGATGCTGGCGACCGAGCGGCCGAGCCGCATCAGGGCCGCGATCAGATGCATGGCGGTCGTCGATTTGCCGCCGCCGCCCTTCTCGTTGCCGACAACGATAACGTGCGGGCGCTGCCGATCGGTCATCGCCGAACCGCGATTTTTTCCGGCCGGATCCAGATCGCGGTGTCGTGAAAGGCCACGCCGCCGGCCGGGGATACCGCGTCGGCGCCGACCAGGGCGTTGATGCCGATGCCTCCGGCGAAGCCGTTGCCCGGCCAGATGCTCTCGACCACCACGACGCCTTTTTGCATTCCCGCGAACGGTCGCGTCCGCACCACCGCCGAGCCGCGATCGTTGCCAAGGCGAACGAGGTCGCCCTCGCCGATCCCCAGCATCCTGCAATCGTCGCCGTGGATCAGCGCCACCGGATGGCACTCCTTCTCTCGCGACGTCGGCGTTTCGGTGAAGGTGGTGTTGAGGAAGTGATGCGCCGGCGCGGTGACCAGGCGATACGGGCGGGTCGCATCCGCCGCCTCCGTCACCGCCAGGTGATCGGGCAGGGCGGGCAGCGCCGCGTGCGACGGGCCGAGCGCCGTCCAATCGGGCGCGAACCGGAACCTGCCGTCCGGCCAGCCGAAGCCGTCCAGGAAATGAGCCCGCTCGAACGGCAGCGCGCAATCGAGTCCCCCCGCCGCGTGGATCGTCTCGGCGTCGGGCAGGCCGGAGGCCGCGAGGGTCGCTTCGATCACTTCCCAGGCGCTCATCGCGAAGCCGGAATGCCGGGCGCCCAGGCGATGGGCGAGCGCGCAGATCACCTCGTGATTGGACCGGCACTCGCCCGGCGGGTCGATCACCCGCTTCGCCACCTGCAGGAAGGTATGGCCGCCACCGAGGTAGAGGTCGTCGTGCTCCAGGAACATCGTCGCCGGCAGCACGATGTCCGCTGCCGCCGCGGTTTCGGTCATGAACTGCTCGTGGACGCAAAGGAACAGATCTCGCCCAGAGAGGCCGGCGCGGACCTTGGTCGACTCCGGTGCGACCGCGGCGGGATTGGTGTTCTGGACCAGCATCGCGGTCACCGGCGGTCCTCCGCAGAGGTCGGCCGGGTCGCCGGTCAGCACCGGGCCGATGCGCGACATGTCGAGCACCCGTGTCGCGGGATCGCGTGCGTCCAGTCCCTCGATCAGGGTCCGATCCAGGGCATAGAGGGCACCGTTGGCGAACAGGGCGCCGCCGCCCCGCCGCCGCCAGGCCCCGCTCACCGCCGGCAGACACGAGACCGCGTGCATGTTGGCGGCGCCATTCCGCGACCGGGTGAAGCCGTAACCGAGACGGAGAAAGCTGCGTTCGGCGGTTCCGTACAGGCGCGCGAACTCGACGATCGCCGGCGTCTCGAGGCCGGTGATCGCCGCCGCCCACGACGGCGTCCGCGTCTCCAGGTGGCGCTCGAGGCGATCGGGACAGTCGGTGTACCGGGCCAGGTAATCGCGGTCGGCGAGCCCCTCGGCGAACAGGACGTGCATGACCGCGCAAGCCAGCGCCCCGTCGGTTCCGGGCCGCAGCGCGAGGTGGACATCGGCGCTCCGCGCGGTCGCGTTGGCGTAGGGATCGACGACGACGATACTGGCGCGTCGGTGCTTGCGCGCTCGCGTTGCGTGGGTCAGGACGTGCACCTGGGTGGCGGCGACGTTGCCGCCCCAGATGACGATCAGATCGGACTCCGCCATTTCGCGCGGATCGACCCCGCGCAGCGCGCCGGCGCCGGCGATCCATCCCGCCCTGGCGATGGTCGAGCAGATGGTGCGGGCCATGCCCGAGTAGCCCATCACGTGGCGCAACCGCTCGATGCCGTCCCGCTGCACCAGCCCCATGGTGCCGGCATAGAGGTAGGGCCACACCGTCTGACGCCCGAGGCGATCGGCCGCCGCGACGAACGCCTCCGCGACCGCATCGAGCGCATCGTCCCAGGACAGGGGCTCGAACCGCCCTCCCCCCTTGGCGCCGACGCGACGGAGCGGCCGAATCAGACGATCGGGGTGGTGAACCCGTTCCCGGTATCGGGCGACCTTCGAACAGATGATGCCGGCGGTGTACGAATGGCCGGCCGCTCCGCGGACGCGCCCGATGGTGCGTCCATCGTGCCGTTCCACCTCGAGCGCACACGTGCTCGGGCAGTCGTGCGGGCACGTCGAGGCGACGAACTGGCCGGCCATGGCGGGATCCCTGCTCCCCTCGGGGGGTGGACTCTAGTGGCCTCCCCCCTCCCCTTCAAGCCGCCGCCCATCGGTCTACCGCTGGTGGATAGGACCCTCCGGATGGAAGGCCCGGAAGACGAACGCGAAGGTGATGTCGTGGGCGAGGTCTTCGGCGTCCGCGCCGCTCCCGCGCTGGACGACGACGTTGCCGACGTCGCGACCGTCCGCAATGGAGGCGGCATCGAGGGCCGAGTTCTGGCCGGCGGTCCAGCGGATGGTCACGCCGTTGGTCTCGATCGTGCCCCGCTCGCGGAGCAGCGGCAGCGTCCAGGCCTCGCCACCTACCGCCACCACCCGCATCATCGGTTCGATGTCGGTCGGCAGCGGCCCGCGGAACAGCGGATAGGGAGACGTCCGACTGTCGTAGCCGACATAGGGATTGCGGCCGTAGTCGCGCATGTTGGGGTTACCGGGCATAAGGACTTTGCCCTCGGGCGCGCGGGTCTTGAACCGCTCCCACGATTCGAGCCGCGACGGCAGGACCTTCAGTTCCGTGCCGGTCATCGCGCCGACGATCGCCTCGCCGGTGAACTGCTGCCACCAGCTTTCGGTCTGGCGGTCGTACATCACCAGATCGGAGTTGCGCAGCTTGCCCGTGGTGCCGAAATCGAGGATCCGGCCGTCCACCGTCCGTTCGAAAACGATGCTGGAGTTGCACAGCGGACAGTAGGTCACGGCGACCGGCACGCCGCCGACGGTGTCGTTGACGATCTCGTGCCACGTGAGGATGCGCAGCGGATAGGCGCGCGCATCGCCGGCGACGATCAGGCCGATCACCGGTTCGGTGTCGGCAAGCTCGACGCCGGCGGCGACCGGCCGGAAGCGGGGATCGTCGATCGACGGGATGCCGTCCTTCGGCGGCCCGCCCGACAGGATCTCGTCGGTGTCCACCGACCGTTTCGCGAAATCGGTGCGCGGCCATTCGCCGCGCCAGCGTTGCGGATCGGTCAAGCCGTCGGCCGGCGCGCCGAGGACACCCGCCACCAGGACGAGGATCGAGACGGGGATCCGTCGAGGCATCGTCATCCCTCCACTGTGCGTTTCCTCGAGCGTCCACTTGACCCCTTTTCCCGCCGCCGACAACCCCGTGTACCATCACGTCTCGGTGATCGCCGGAATCGTTCGCTGCCAACCGGCGACGACGCGGCGGGACCCGACGCCATCCGATTTCCCTCCGTTCCCCGGAGCGTCCGATCCGTATATGGTGGCCGCATGCGTATCTTGATCATCGAGGACGACCGCGAGACCGCCGACTATCTCCGCAAGGGGCTGGTGGAGAACGGTCACGTCGTCGACCATGCGCCGACCGGCCCGCAGGGCCTGGCGATGGCGACGGAGAGCGTCTATGACGCGCTGATCGTCGATCGGATGTTGCCGGGGCTTGACGGCCTGGCGGTCATCCAATCGCTCCGCGACCAGCGGAACAGGACCCCGGCGTTGATCCTGAGCGCCCTCGGCCAGGTCAGTGACCGGGTCAAGGGTCTGAAGGCGGGTGGCGACGACTATCTCGTCAAGCCGTTCGCGTTCTCCGAACTGCTCGCCCGCCTGGAGGTGCTGAACCGGCGGACCGAACCCAGGGAAACCGTGATCACGGTGCTGCGGGTCGCCGACCTCGAGATGGACTTGCTGGCCCGCACCGTCACCCGCGCCGGCCAGCAGATCGATCTGCAACCGCGGGAGTTCCGACTTCTCGAGTACCTGATGCGCCATGCCGGCCAAGTGGTGACGCGGACGATGTTGCTGGAGAGCGTCTGGGACTACCATTTCGATCCTCAGACCAATGTCATCGACGTCCACGTCAGCCGCCTGCGTGCCAAGATCGACAAGGGGTTCGGCGAGCCGCTCCTCCACACCGTAAGGGGTGCGGGATACTCTCTTCGTGAACCTGCCTAAACTCGTCCGCACCTCGGCCTTCCGGCTGACGCTGCTCTACATCGTGCTGTTCGGCGCGTCGGTGCTGGTGCTGCTCGGCTTCGTCTCATGGTCGACCATGGCGCTGATCGAACGACAGATCGATCAGACCATCGAAGCGGAGATCCGCGGGCTCGCCGAACAGTACCGGGAGCGCGGACTGCTTCGGCTGATCGACGTCATCCATGAACGCAGTGCCGATCACGCCGACCAGAACAACTTCTATCTCCTCACCGATCCCGTTCTCGGTCCGATCGCCGGCAACCTCGCCAACTGGCCGGCCGAGACCGGTGCCGGCGGCTGGGTTGTGCTGACGTTGCCGAAGCGGCGCGACGGTCGATCGGTCTCGCATCGCGTTCGTGCCCGGATCTTCGTGCTGCCGGCCGGCTACCGGCTGCTCGTCGGCCGCGACATGCGCGAGAAGGACCGCTTCCGCGAGACGATCAACGAGGCGGTCAGCTGGTCGCTGGCGTTGACCCTCGGGTTCGGCCTGATCGGCGGAGTATTCATGAGCCGCCGAATGCTGGCGCGCGTCGATCGCCTCTCCAAGTCCGCGCAGGGGATCATCGCCGGCGATCTCGCCCGCCGCATCGTCGTCAGCGGCACCGGTGACGAGTTCGACAGTCTGGCCGTCAATCTCAACGCGATGCTCGATCAGATCGAGCGGCTGATGACCGGCATGCGGCTCGCGACCGACAGCATCGCCCATGATCTGCGCGGCCCGCTGACGCGGCTCAAGGGACGGATCGAGTTGGCGCTGCGGTCTCCCGCCGACGCGGGACAGGACCGCGAGGCACTGGCCGACGTTCTCGCCCAGACCGATGCCGCTCTCGCCGTGTTCGACACGCTGCTCAAGATCGCGACCGCCGAGGCCCGTACCGATCCCTCGGACTTCCAGTCCCTCGACCTCGCCGTTCTGGCGGCTGACGCGGCCGAACTGTACGAACCGGTCGCCGAGGAGCGGGGCATCAACCTCGCGGTCGAGGCGATCGGACCGGCGCCGATCCGCGGCCAGCCGCAGCTGCTGGCGCAGGCGATCGCCAACCTGCTGGACAACGCCGTCAAGCATACGCCGAGCGGCGGCCGCATCACCGTCTCGGCGGCGGAACATGCCGGGACGGTCCTGCTCGCGGTCGCCGACGACGGCCCCGGCATCCCCGAGCCGGACCGTCAGCGAGTCCTCGAGCGGTTCGTGCGGCTGGAGGAAAGCCGCAGCACCCCCGGTGCCGGACTCGGCCTCAGCCTCGTGGCGGCGGTCGCCAAGCTGCACGACGCCAAGCTGCAACTGGACGACAACCGCCCTGGGCTGCGGGTGTCCATCGCCTTTCCCACCGCTTCCGTCCGCGACGGCACCGACGAACGACCCCCGGCCTGACGGACCGGTGAGCTCGACCCCGAAGGCGGCCGTGCCGGTGGGCCCTGACTCAGTGCGGCTTCATCATCGATGGCCCCCCTCTCCCGACCTCCGGTCGCGGCCGTCCCTGCTCGCTGCGCCCCGCTCCGTCTCCGACATGCCGAAAGGGCCTCGCCACCCCTTTGGTCAATCGGCCCATGTCTTCGCCAGCCGTCGATCCTGGGCCGTCGCCAGATGTTTCATCCGACGCAGATCGGCGGAGCTCAGCGTCATCGCCGTCTCGACCCACAGATTGGTGACGTCGATCAGTTCCTGCCGGGTGATCGGATTGACGATCCGGCGCGCGCCCACCACCGCCTGCCACGCCGATCGCGAGCGCTGCCGTTCGCGGATGAAATCATAGACGGCGTCCCTGCCCTGACCGTCTTCGGCAATTCGCTCGACGAGGCCGAGTTCGTAGAGCTCCTCCGCGCTGTAGATCCGTCCGCTCAGGATCATCCGCTCGGCGCGCGCGGCATCGAGGCGGCGTGACAGGAAGCTGTAGGCGCCCATGCCGGGGAACAGGTTGAACAGCACCTCGGGCAGGCCGAACTTGGCACTCCTCTCGGCGATGATGACGTTGTGGGCCAGCGCCGCCTCGAACCCTCCACCGAGGGCGTCCCCCTGCACCAGGGCGATCGTACAGACCGGCAAGTTGTGGTTGGCGGCCCAGCGGTACTGTTCGTTGACGCATGCATGCGCATAGCGGCGCAGGGTGTCACGATCCTGGCGTTCGATGAGTTCCATGAAGAGCGGAAGGTTGCCGCCGAGATTGAAGATCCCAGGGAGGTGCGAGCCGAGAACAAGGTAGGAGATCGGCGGATCTTCGGCATCGGCGCACACGTTTTCCACGAGATCGAGGGTCGCGCTGATCTCGCTGATCAGTCCGTGGGTGAAACTGGGGCGCCCGTCGGGCATCATGTACTGCCAGAGGATGCGCTTTTCGGCGTCGTAGGTGAGTTCCAGTTCCCGCAACCTGTTGGCCAGCGCCAACCAGTGAGGTCGGCCCGGCTGCACCCGCGGAGCAATGCTCTGCTCCGTCCAATCCTTCGGTCTCGCGACCGCACTGCTCATTCTCGGGCTCAGGCGGTGTCGCGTCTCAATGGCGGCATGTGCGACAGCGTTCTGACTGGTCTCCGCCACTGCTAGATTCTGCATCGTCCCTCTCCATTTCCCTAAAAGGTTGATCTCAGGATTTCGATTCTGCCACTGGCTGTTGATCTTTCGGATCAGTATATCTTTTTTTGCCCCAAATGGGGATATTCGTTCAACTCGATAGCATACACCTCGGTTGTTGTGATTGTCCGCTGCGGCTTCATCCGAAGGCCCCCGGTGTGGCGCATGGCCGGGCGACGAGAACGGGACTCGACCGGGGCTGGCGGGTCGGCCATCGGATCGACAGCGTGATCACCGGCTTGACGGCCGATCCGTTGAGGCATCATCCTGCCGACGGACAGCGGGGTGTGGAATGTCTGTAGTTGTCATCGTCGACGACCGCGTGACAAATCTCAAACTTCTGAGGCGGTTCGCCGAATCGCTCGAGCAGGACGTCAGTGTCCACACCTTCGACGATCCGCGGCGTGCTTTGGAGAGCATCGCCCACCGGATTCCCGACCTCGTCGTGACCGATTTCGTGATGCCGGAAATGCTTGGAGACGAGTTCATCCGGCTCTGCCGGCGCCAGCCGGGCGCCGGCGACTTCCCGATCGTCGTGGTCACCGCCTATGAGGATCGCGAGTACCGCTATCGGGCGCTCGATGCCGGCGCGAGCGACTTCCTGCTCAGTCCCGTCGACGGTCGCGAGTTCTGCATCCGCGCCCGCCATCTGTTGACCCTGCACCATCAGCGGCAGGAGATCCGCAGCCGGGCTGTTCATCTGGAGAGCGAGCTCGAGACGGCGCTCCGGCAGCACGCCGAAAACATGCGCCTCAAAGAGGAGAACCTGCGTCGAGTCATCAACACGGTGCCGGCGCTGATCCGGGCCAGCGACGCCACCGGCCGGATCCTGTTTCTAAACAGCTATCACGAGCAGGTGTTCGACATCGACGTCGACACGGCGGTCGGCGTCAATCGAACCAAGCTGTTCTCCGCGGAGTTTGCGACACGGCATCAGCAGCTCGACCGCCAGGTCTTGGCGTCCGGGCAGACGACCAATGGCATCGAGGAGGAACTGATCGATCGCGACGATGCGCCGCGGGTGTTCCTGACGACCAAGGCGCCGCTGCACGGCACCGAGGGACAGGTGGACTCGATCGTCACCGTCTCCCTCGACATCACCGAGCGGAAGCGTGGCGAACAGGCCGTTCGCGAGAGCGAAGAGCGGTTTCGCAATCTCGTCGAGAGCTCGGTGCTCGGCATCGTCATCGAGCGGGACGGTCGGCCGCTGTTCGCCAACCGCACCTTCGCTCGGATCTTCGGATACGACCGTCCCGACGAGATCCTCGCGCTCGAGAGCCTCGATCGCCTTTACGGGCCGGGCGAGATCCCCCGCATCAGGCGCTGGCGGGCGAACCGTTCACAATCCACGACGGAGGTCGAACGTCACGAGTTTCAGGGGGTGAAGAAGGACGGGACGGTGATCTGGGTCGAGAGCCAGTTTCAGGAGGTGTGGTGGAAGGGGGAGCGGGCGCTGCAGTCGACGATCGCCGACATCACCTTGCGCAAGAACTACGAGGAACGGCTGCAGCGGCAGGCCAACTTCGACGAGATCACCGGCCTGCCGAACCGGGTGCTCGCGCTCGATCGGCTGCGCAGTGCTGTGGTCAGCGCCCACCGCCACCATCACAAGGTGGGGGTCCTGTTCATCGATCTCGACCACTTCAAGAAGATCAACGACACGCTGGGGCACGCGACCGGGGATCAGCTCCTGAAGATGGCGGCCGATCGCCTGAAACGGTGTGTGCGCGAAGAGGACACGGTCGCCCGGCTCGGGGGTGACGAGTTCACGGTCATTCTTCCCAGCATCGGCTCCGCCTCGCATGCCGAACCGGTCATCCACAAGATCCTCGACACCTTCTCGCAGCCGTTCGTCCTCGATCTCCACGAGGCGTTCGTCACCGCGAGTGTCGGCGTGACGGTGTTTCCCGACGACGGCGACGATCCGCACGTGCTGATGCAGAACGCCGACGCGGCGATGTACCGGGCGAAGGAGCACGGGCGCAACACGTTCCAGTACTTCACCCGCGAACTGAACGAGCGGGCGATGGAGCGGATGCGGCTGGAAAGCCTGCTGTTGCACGCGCTCGACCGCGAAGAACTCCGGCTCCATTTCCAACCGATCGTCGACATCCGGACCCGCGCGGTCGTCGGTGCGGAGGCGCTGTTGCGCTGGTCGACCGAGGAACTCGGGGCGATCCCCCCGGAACGATTCGTGCCGTTGGCGGAGGACACCGGCCTCGTCGTTCCGATCGGCCGGTGGGTGCTGGATACGGCCTGCCGCCATCTCGGACTGTGGCAGCGATCCGGCCTTCCGCTGTTGCGCCTCTCGGTCAACATCTCCAGCCGCCAGTTCAGGGCGAAGGGGCTGGTCGAAGCCGTTTCGTACGCCCTCGACAAACACGGGGTCGCCGCCCCGTCGCTGGAACTGGAGATCACCGAAGGCCTCTTGATGGACGAACTGCCGCAGACGCATGCGACGCTGCAGGCCCTGGACGAGATGTCGGTGCGACTGGCGCTCGACGATTTCGGGACCGGCTATTCGTCCCTCAGCCACCTGAAGAAGTTCCCGGTGGACACCGTCAAGATCGACAAGTCGTTCATTCACGACGTGTCGACCGATCCCGGTGATGCGACGGTGGTCGAAGCGATCATCGCGATGGCCCATCGCCTCAATCTGCAGGTTGTCGGCGAAGGGGTGGAGACCAACGACCAGCTCGAGTTCCTTCGCTCCAGCGGCTGCGACCTCGCGCAGGGATACTATTTCAGCAAGCCTCTGCCGGCCGACCGGTTCCTGCGCTGGGTCCAGGGCAAGCGCCCGATCCTCAAGGAAGCGCTGTAACGGCTGATGGGGACCGCGATCGCGGAAGGCACCCTTCCCTTTCGTGGATCGACAGGGTAATCATCGTGACCTCGCCGGTGAGCGCTCCCGGCCGATCGGCGGCGCGTCGTTGACCCGCTGCGCGAAAATCGTCGTCGAATCGTCTGAGACAGCGAAGAAAGGTGGTGACAGCCCATGGCATTGGGGCTCAGGGAAGAGAGAAAGCGCCGCAAGAACCAGTTTCGCTGGAAGGTCGCCAAATGGATGTTCGCGTTCTGCCTCATCGGCGCCGCCGGAGTGTACGCCTACCAGTCCGGATCCAAGCTGGCGGAAACCGAGGTCGCAAAGCTGCAACGGGAAATCGCCTCGCTGTCCTCGACGGTGGCGGAACTCGAGCGCCAGAACAGCGAGCAGCGGGCGGTCATCGCCACCGAGCGCGAGCGCGCCGACGAGTGGCGCCAACGTTACGACAGCGACGTTCCCGCCGGCGAGATGCGGGCGTTGTTCGACCGGCTGCGGGAGCGGCTCGCCGCCGGCGTCACCGCCGAGCGAATGATGTTCGTCGTCGACGCCGCCGAGAACAGGCGCAACTGCGACGACGTCCCCTCGTCCAAACGCTTTCTCGTGCGGACGCCGCTCTACCAGGGGGCGGACGATTCGGTCCGCTTCGCCGACGGCGCCCTCGTTGTCACGGCGGTTGGTGCGGCCGCAAGGGACGCCGCCGGCAATCCCGAGGCCTGGTTCGATCCCGCCGCGCCGGTCACCGTCCAGATCACCCAGCTCGGCGGCAAGGCCTCGGAATTCACCGGCAAGCTGCCGCTCCATCCGTCGGTGGTCGTGGGAGCGCACGAATATCGTTTCAGTATCGTCCCCGGCACCCGCGGCTTCGTCAACGTCGCCGGCGCACGCTGCGACTATCCCTGATCCTTCGGGTACGGGTTCTCCAGCGAATCGATGACCGCGGCGAAGACGCGACGGATCTGCCGTTCATCACAACCCATCAACAGGGCGTCTTCGAAGGCGTCCTGACAGAACTGTCGGATCTCGTCGAGGTTGTCATCCAGGACCTTGAGCTTCTCCTCGCAGGAGACCGCTCGTCCGTCCCGTTGCAACCAGACGACGGCACGCCTCGATGCGGAGGATTCGCTCATCGGTTCCTGGTGTCCCGGTTCCGGCCCGCTCGTGGATCGTACCACGGGCGTGCCGGTCGCCGCACAGGCAAATTCCCGGCCTCGCTCGCGGCGGCGAACACCGCCAGGATCTTCCTCAGCCCCGGCTCTCTCACCCGCGCGATCGCCGATTCGACCGTCATCCACGCACGCCGGCGTTGGCGTCGCTCCGGCCAGTCGGGAAATTCGGCGCTCACCCTCATCGCATAGACCCTGACCCTACAGAAGACGCGGCCGCCGCCCTGGAGCTTGCCGTAGGTGTAGAACCCGAGGCATCTGCGGTCGACGCGACCGCGAACACCCGCCTCCTCGAACGCCTCTTCGGCCGCCGATTCGCCGGGAGTCATGCCAGCCAAGAGCCCCCCTTTCGGGACAACCCAGCGGCGTGTCCCCCTGGAGGTGATCAGGAGCACCCGGAGCCCCTTGCCGTCGCCGCGGTAGGCAAGCACGGCAGATTGCGCGATCCGCGGGCGGAGTTGCATCGGTTCTGTTCGTCCCTGTCCGTCCCGGCGCGGTCCGGCGGATTGCGCCCGGGTTCCGGTGCGTCGTGATCGTTGGGTCGGCACACGGCAAGTCTTGCGTCCGTCGCCGGATCGTAGCAAAAGATGATCAAGTAAGCGTCTATTCGGTGCAAATCCGTGTCGGCCCGTCGCGATCGGGTGCAGGCAGGCGTTCACCAATCGGGGGGCTTCCCAGATGAGCAACGACATCAAGGATATGACCCAGGAGATTCAGGACCGGATCCGCGAGCTCGCGTATCTGATGTGGGAATCGGCGGGGCGGCAGCAAGGCATGGCGATGGGCTACTGGCTGACCGCCGAGAAGGAAATCCTGGCGACCATGCAGGCCGCGGCGGAGACCGTCATGCCGATGGAAGCGAAGGCGCCAAAGCCTCAGAAGAGCGAGCCCGCGGCGAAACCCGCGAAGGCCAAGGTCGAAGTGGCCGCGCCGGCAGCGAAACCAGCCGCCGCGGCACCAGCCCCAAAACCGGCCGCGGCGGCCCCGGCAGCGAAACCGGCCGCGACCGCGCCGCAAGCGCCCAAGGCGGCGATCGCGAAGCCGACCGTCAAGGCGGAACCGACGAAGCCGGCCGCCATGGCGCAGGCTGCGAAACCGCAGGCGGCGAGGCCGGCCGCCAAACCGACGGCCTCGTCGACGGTGCGGAAGAAGCCGACCCCTTGAAACGGCGGTCCGGCCGAACCCGCGTCACCGCGACGGGATCGACGGCCCCGTGGTCGAGGTGTGCGCCCCGGCATGGCGGCGGAGCGCCACCCGGCGGAGGATCTCACGCCGCTGGGGTTCGCTCGCGTCACGCCACGCGCCGATTTCCGGACCGTTCCGCAGGCATCCGCAGCAGAGGCCGGTCTCGGCATCGAGGACACAGATGCCGACGCAGGGCGAGAGGACCGGTGACGGGACATCCATGATCGCGGCTCGGCAGTTGGTGATACTGTCGACCAACTCCCCATAGCCGACGACGCACCCGCCATCAAGAGGCGATCGCGGGCGGTGGCCGCGATCGTGATGGTGGTGGCCACCCCTCCCCCGTAACCAGTTTTTTATCCGGACATGCTCGTATGGCCGAATGACGACCGTCGAGTCTTCGGAGATGCCGCGTTCGCTCGCATGCGAGGCCCGCGAACTCAGGGAGACGGTTCGCGCTCTTCGCTGCGAGATGGAGCGGGTCCGTCGCGACGGCGACCTCCGGCTGCGGCGGGCGGTCGCCGCCGCCGATCGCATCATCCTCGAATTGCAGGCGACGATCCGCAGACAGCGTGCACTTCTCGACGGCCAATCGACCGCGGACCCCGCGGCGACGGTTCCGATCGGGGTCGACAAGGCCGCCGAACCCGCGGCACCACGCGCGAGGGTCCGGCCCCCCACCGCCGCCCTCGATGGCGGTGCGATCGCGGCCGCCACTGTCGCCGCCGGACCTCCCGCTCGCCTTCCGGCGGAAAGGCCCGGCGCCGAACGCGGTGAGCTCCGCGAGACGATCGTTCGCCTCCGTGCCCGACTCGACGAGGTCGACGCCCTCTGCGAGCGGAGAGTGAAGGCGATCGAGAGTGCCTGCCGCGCCCGGTGCCGGGAGCTCGAACAGACGATCGCCATCCTTCGCGAGCCGCTGCCTCGAGCCACCGATCAGCACTGAGGAACGCCGCCATGGTTGCTGCCCAGCCATCTCCGATGCCGACGATCGCCGACTCCGCGCCCGCGATGACCGGCGGCGGCGGGGGGCTGGAGCGGGCCGAAATGCTGCTCGCGGTCGCCAATCGGCTGGCCGCAACGCTGTCGCTCGACGACGTGCTGGAGACCCTGATCGATCTGGCGACCGGGGCCATCGACGCCGAACGGGGCTCCCTGTTCCTCTACGACGCCCACACCGAAGAGCTCTATGCCCGCGTCGCCCAGGGGAACATCCGGCGGGAGATCCGCTTCCTCGGCAGCGAGGGCATCGCCGGTCACGTGTTCAACACCACGCGCGGCGCGATCGTCGACGATGCGTATGCCGACCCCCGCTTCAACCCCGCCATCGACGGGCAGACGGGCTTCGTCACCAGGAGCATTCTCTGCGCCCCGGTCCGGTCGGTCACCGGCGAGGTGATCGGCGTCGCCCAATGCCTCAACAAGCGCCGCGGACGGTTCTCGGAACAGGATCTGCGCCTGCTCGAGGAGATCTGCACCCAGGCGGCGGCCGCGTTGCGGAACGGGCAGCTGGTCGACCGGATGCGCCTGTCGCGCCAACAGGAGCTGGAGTTCCTCGACGTCGTCGCCGACATCACGTCCGAGATCGACCTCCCGAGCCTGCTGCAGAAGGTCATGAGCGAGGCGACCCGGATGCTGAACGCCGAACGCTCGACGCTGTTCCTCAACGACGACAAGAACGGCGAGCTGTGGTCGCAGGTGGGCGAGGGGCTGGGAACGTCGGAGATCCGCATGCCCAACACCGTCGGCATCGCCGGTCACGTCTATCAGACGGGCGAGACGGTCAACATCCCGTATGCTTACGCCGACCTGCGGTTCAATCCGGCCTTCGACCGGGAGACCGGCTTCTTCACCCGTTCGATCCTGTGCGTTCCGGTGGTCAACAAGTCGGGCAAGACGATCGGCGTGACCCAGGTCCTGAACAAGATCGGCGGACCGTTCACCCGCGAAGACGAATCGCGCCTGAAGGCGTTCACCGCCCAGGTCTCCATCGCCCTCGAGAACGCCCGGCTGTTCAGCGACGTCCAGAGCATCAAGAACTACACCGAGAGCATGCTGCAGTCGATGTCGAACGGCGTCCTCAGCCTCGACGAAGACGGCGTGATCGTCACCTGCAACGCCGCCGGTCTGCGCATCCTGCAACGTCGCGGCAGCGACGTCGTCGGGCAACCGGCGGACCGGTTCTTCGTCGGTCCGAACGGCTGGATCCTCGATCGTGTGCGCAGGGTCGCCGACAGCCGGGTCGCCGACATCTCGATGGACGCGGAACTCAGTTTCAAAGGCAAGGTGTTCTCGGTCAACGTGACGGTGTTGCCGCTCGTCGGATGCGAGCAAACGCAGATCGGAACGATGATCATCGTCGAGGACATCACCAGCGAGAAGCGGGTGAAATCGACGATGGCGCGTTACATCGACCCGCTGCTCGCCGACCAGCTCCTCGAGCGCGGCGAGGAGATCCTCGGCGGCAAGAGCACCCTCGCGACGGTGCTGTTCAGCGACATCCGCGGCTTCACCGCGCTGACCGAGGAACTGGGCCCGCAAGCGACCGTCAGCCTCCTCAACGAGTACTTCACGGTCATGGTCGACTGCCTGCAACGCGAAGGCGGCATGCTCGACAAGTTCATTGGCGACGCGATGATGGCCGCCTTCGGCATCCCGATCGCCAACGGGGACGACGAAGACCGGGCGGTCCGCGCCGCCATCTCGATGGTCACCGAGCTCGCGCGCTGGAACGATCAGCGCCGCGAACGAGGACTTCCGGCGATCGACATGGGCATCGGCCTCAACACCGCCGAGATCGTCTCCGGCAACATCGGCTCGCCGAAGCGGATGGATTACACCGTCATCGGCGACGGCGTGAACCTCGCCGCCCGCCTGGAGAGCGCCTGCAAGCTCTACCACGCGAAAATCCTGATCAGCGAGAACACCCTGCGGCGGCTCCGCGGCACCTATCGGATCCGCGCCGTCGACCGGGTCGTCGTCAAGGGCCGCAAGGAGCCTGTCGGCCTCTACGAGGTGCTCGACCACCACAGCGATCTCGGCTTTCCCAACATGGCGAGAGCGATCGGCCATCATGACGAGGGGTTGCGGCTCTACCGCCGTGGTCGATTCGCCGACGCGATCGCGGCCTTCGGGGCCGCCCTCGATCTCAATGGTTGCGATCGCTTGCCCAGGCTCTACATCGATCGGTGCCGGCGGCTGCTCGCCGAGCCGCCGGGGGACGGCTGGGACGGCGTCTGGGTGTTGACGGAAAAGTAGCGCCGGTCCTATTGCACTGCGGCAACGGGCTCGGGGCGGTCCGTTCCCCACCCCGGGAGGGCGGCATCACCCGTCCCGCCGGCGACCCCTTTCTTCGCTCCGGACCGAACCGGCCGATGCCGATCCGCAACCTGCGCAAGCTGTTCCATCCCGCCTCGGTCGCCGTCGTCGGCGCCGGCAACCGCGACGGCCCCCGCGGATCCGTGATCATGCACAATCTGCTGCACGGCGGCTTCGAGGGACCGATCATGCCGGTGACGGCCGACGAGCAGGCGGTGGCGGGGGTCCTCGCCTACCCTTCCGTCGACGCCTTGCCGGTCACCCCCGATCTCGCCGTGGTCTGCTCTCCCCGGGAGACGATCGCCGAGGTCGTCGGCGCCCTCGCCCGCCGCGGCACCGGCGCGGCCGTGCTGATGACCGAGCAGCCGCTGACCGAGGCGCAGCTTCGCCAGGACCCCGGTCACCAGGCCGCGCTGGCGACCGCCCAGGCCTGCGGCCTGCGGTTGCTCGGACCGAACGGGCTCGGCGTCATGGTGCCCGGGATCGGCCTCAACGCGACCCTCGTCCCCGCCCCGTTGCGGTCGGGCCATTTCGCGTTCGTCTCCCAGTCGGCGGCGATCTCGGCCGCGGTGCTCGACTGGGCCCGCGACCACGACATCAGCTTCTCCCATTTCGTGTCGCTCGGCGATACCGCCGACCTCGATTTCGGCGACGTCGTCGACTACCTCGGCAGCGAACCGGAGGTCCGCACGATCCTCCTCTACATCGAATCGATCCGCGACGGCCGCACATTCATGTCGGCCGGACGCGGTGCCAGCCGCAACAAGCCGATCCTGGTGATCAAGGCCGGACGCGGTCCGGAGGGTCAGCGCCTGGTGGCGGTGCGCAGCGGTGCCGCGATCGGGGGCGACGACGTATACGATGCCGCGATCCGGCGCGCCGGCATGCTCCGCGTGTACAGCTTCGGCGAGCTGTTCGCCGCCGTCGAGACCCTGGCGCGGGTCAAATCCCTCAAGGGGGAGCGACTGGGGATCCTGACCAACAGTTGCGGCATCGCGGTGATGGCGACCGACGCCCTTCGGCTCGCCGGCGGCCACCTCGCGGTCCTGCCGGAGCCGGTCGCGAACCGCCTCGAAGCGGTCGTCCCTCCCGGCTGGCCGCGGGCCAACCCGGTCACCCTCGCCGGGTCCGCGCCGCCCGACCACTATGCCGACGCCGCGCGAGTGCTGATCGAGTCGGGAAGCGTCGATGCGGTGATGGTGCTGCATGCCCCGGCCGCGATGGCCTCCAGCACCGAGGCGGCGGCGGCGATCGTTCGGGTCGGCACCGCGACCCGCGCCGCCGTGCTCACGAGCTGGATGGGGGGCGAACGGGTGGCGCCGGCGCGCCGGCTGTTCGCGGAGGCCAGCATTCCCACCTACGACACGCCGTCGCAGGCGGTGGCCGCCTTCATGCACATGGTGCGCTTTCGCCGCAACCAGGACATGCTGATGCAGATGCCGCCCTCGAAGCCGGCCGAGTTCACGCCGGCGACGGATGCCGCCCGGCTGCTGGTCGAGGATTGCCTCGCCGAGGGGCGGTCGCGGATCGACGGCCGCGAAGCCAATGCCATCCTCGCCACCTACGGCATCCCGACGGTGACGGCCGGTTTCGCGGCGACGCCGGACGAGGCCGTCGCCGTCGCCGGGAAGCTCGGTTTTCCGGTCGCCATCAAGATCCGCTCCCCCGACCTGCCGCACAAGGCGACGGCCGGCGGCGTCGATCTCTATCTCGACACCGCCGATTCGGTCCGGGTGGCCGCCGAGAACATGCTGGTCACGGTGGCGCTCAACAGGCCGGGCGCGAGGATCGAAGGCTTCACGGTCGAACGGATGGTTCTTCGCCCGGGCGCCCAGGAGGTGTCGATCGGCGTCCGGCGCGATCCGGTGTTCGGACCGGTGGTCACGTTCGGCCAGGGCGGCCCGGTCGCCGAGGTGATCGGCGACCGGGCGGTGGCCCTGCCGCCGCTCAACCTCAACCTCGCCCGTGAGTTGATCTCGCGAACCCGCGTCTCCCGCCTGCTCGACGGTTACGGCGACCGCCCGCCCGCCAACCGCGGCGCCCTCTGTCTGACCCTGGTGCAGATCTCGCAGATGATCGTCGATCTGCCGGAACTGGTCGATCTGGAGATCAACCCGATGTTCGTCGACGAGAACGGCGTGCTTGCCGTCGATGCCAGCCTGCGTATCGCGGCCGCGGCGCGACCGTCGACGCGCGATCTGGCGATCAGTCCCTATCCCAAGGATCTGGAGGAGGAGTTCGCTCTCGCCTGCGGCCGGAGGGTGCTGCTGCGGCCGATCCGTCCCGAGGACGAGGCGGACCACTACGAGTTCCTCTCGAAGGTGACCTCGGAGGACATCCGGTTCCGCTTCTTCGGGCTGGTGCGAAAGTTGCCGCATACGGAGATGGCCCGGTTCACCCAGATCGACTACGACCGCGAGATGGCGTTCATCGCCACCGCACCGCGCGCCGACGGAACCCAGCCCGAGACCCTCGGGGTGGTGCGCACGGTGACCGATCTCAGCAACGACACCGCCGAGTACGCGATCCTCGTGCGCTCCGATCTCAAGGGCCAGCGGCTCGGCTGGAAGCTGCTCGACAAGATGATCCACTACTGCCGGTCGCGCGGCACGCGGCGGATCGTCGGCCAGGTTCTCGGCGACAACACGCGGATGCTCGATCTGGTGCACCGCCTGGGCTTCACGAGCCGCAAGCTCGAGGACGAAGACGTCGTCGAGGTCACCCTGGAGCTGTGACGCCCGTCACGGCCATCCCGCCGGCCATCCCGCCCGCCATCCCGCTGGCCATCCCGCTGGCGAACGGGCGTCGAGACGGCGGAGGCCGTGGTCGGCGGCGAGGCGAAACGCCTCCCGCATCTCCGCCGCCGTCGGTCGGCGATCGAGGCCGGGGATTTCAGCCGCCCGGTAGCAGGGGCGATACTGATCCATGATGTTGAGGTAGGTGTCCGGTGAGATCTCCGTGGCCAGGAACCGCATCACCGCGTCGGTGTCGGCGCGCCGATCGGGCAGGACCAGGTGACGAACCAGGAGCCCCCGCCGGGCGAGTCCGTCGCCATCGAGGACCAGATCGCCGACCTGCCGGTGCATCTCGGCCACCGCCAACCGGTTGACGGCGACATAGTCGCGGACCTTCGCGCACGCTCGTGCGTTCCCCTCGTCGCCATGCTTGAGGTCGGGCATGTAGACATCGACGACGCCGTCGAGCAGGCGCAGCGCCTCCAGGCTGTCGTAGCCGCCGGTGTTGTAGACCAGCGGCAGCCGCAGACCCTCCCCGGCGGCGATCCCCACCGCCTCGAGGATCTGCGCGACGACGTGACTGGGACTGACCAGATTGATGTTGTGGCAGCCCTGGCGCTGCAGCGACAGCATCATCGCCGCCAGTTCCGGCGCGGCGACGTCCCTGCCCTCCCCCTGCCAGCTGATCTCGAAGTTCTGGCAATGGAGGCAGCGCAGATTGCACCACGAAAAGAAGATCGTCCCTGAACCGCGCCAGCCGCTGAGCGGCGCCTCCTCGCCGTGATGGGCACCCCACGAGGCAACGACCGCGCGCTCGCCGGTGCGGCAGACCGCCCCGGTCGTCCCGCGCAGCCGGTCGACGCGACAATAGCGGGCGCAGAGATCACAGTCCGCGAGGCGGAGACGCGCTTCCCGGGTCCGTTCCGCGAGCACGCCGCTCGCCCACAGTCTGCGATAGGCCGGCCCGTCGGTGCCTGTCATGGTGCCCCCGCGATGCTTGCACGCCCGGCGAGGATCGTAGCCGCGGTTCCCTGGTCGGTAAACGCCCTCGCAGAGAGAGGGTGCCGCCGGTCGGAGGGCGACAACTTTGCCTGGGCGGGATTCCCCAAAAAGGGTATAACCAACCCCGATGGACACGATCGACCCGCACGGTTGGCTGCGCGATGTGTTGCGGCCGCTGAAGCCGGCGTTTGGCGAAGTGCTGGTGATGGCCCTGTTCGTCAACCTGCTCGCCTTGGCGATCCCGGTCTTCGTCCTGCAGGTCTACGACCGGGTGGTGTTTCACGCCGGTCTCAGCACCCTGCAGGGGCTGGTCGTCGGCATGGCCGTGGTGCTGGTGTTCGACTATGTCCTGCGCCAGGCTCGCACCCGGCTCCTGCAGACGGTGGCGCTGCAGATCGACGTCGCCGTCGGCCGGCTTCTGTTCGACAAGGTGACATCGTTGCCGCTGCGGATCCTGGAGAGCCGCCCGGGCGCCTACTGGCAGGCGCTGTTCCGCGATCTCGACACGGTCCGCAACACGGCGTCCGGGGCGACCGCGCTGTTGATCGCCGATCTGCCGTTCGCCGTGCTGTTCCTGGGATTGACGTTCGTCATCGCGACACCGGTCGCCTGGGTCCTGCTGCTGATCCTGCCGTTGTTCCTGTTCGTCGCCTGGCGCTCCGCCGAGGCGCTGTCGGCCGCCCATCGCGGCGAGCGCGAGAGCGTCCTCGCCCGTGACGGGCTGCTGGCCGAGTTGATCGCCGGGCGAACCACCATCAAGGCGCTCGCGCTCGATCGGGCGATTCGTCCGCTGTGGGAGGACCGGCATGCCGAGGCCATCGAACGGGCCGCGCTCCGCGGTGCCAAGGCCGACTCCTACGCCAACCTCGGGACCACCCTCACCCTGTTGACCACCGTGGCGCTGACCAGCGTCGGGGCGCTCGCCATCATCAACCAGCAGCTGACGATCGGCGCGCTGATCGCCACCAACATGTTGAGCGGCCGGCTGCTCGGGCCGTTCAATCAGCTGGTCGGCAGCTGGCGCGCCTACGCCGCCTGTCGACAGGCGATCGAGCGACTGGGCCAGGTGTTCCGCCTCGCCGGCGAGCGCGAGAGCAGTGCGATCGAGCTGCGGCGACCGCAGGGCGAGCTGACCCTGGAGCAGGTGGGCTTCTCCTATGACGAGGACGGGCGGCCGGTCCTCGACGCGGTCTCCGTCACCTTCCCGGTCGGCGCCGTGCACGCGCTGATCGGCCGCAACGGCAGCGGCAAGAGCACCTTGCTGAAACTCGCCCAGGGACTCTACCCGCCGGCGTCCGGCCGGGTGTTGCTGGATGGTGCCGACATCGCCCAGTTCACCCGCGCCGAACTCGCCCGCTGGATCGGCTACGTGCCGCAGGAATGCGTCCTGTTCGCCGGCAGCGTCCGCGACAACGTCGCTCAGCGCCTGCCGGAAGCGACCGACGACGACATCCTCGCGGCGGCGGCCGCCGCCGGCGTCCACGACTTCGTCATCGACCTTCCCGACGGCTACGCCACCGACATCGGCGAGGCCGGGCGGCGGCTCTCCGCCGGCCAGCGCCAGCGCCTGGTGATCGCGAGAGCGCTGGTCGGCGCGCCGCCGGTCGTCCTTCTCGACGAGCCGTCGAGCAGCCTCGACCGTCAGGCGGAACTCGAGCTCCGCGACACTCTGGCCGCCCTCGGCCGCGAGCGGACGGTGATCGTCGTCACCCACAGCCCGATCCTGCTCGCCGCCTGCACCGACGTCCTCGCCCTCGATCGCGGCCGGGTCGCCCTCGCCGGTCGCGCCGCGGAGGTGCTGCCGCATCTGTGGACCGGAGGGCGGGCGTCGCCGTCTGGCGGGCGCACCCAGGAACCGCCGCCGGGCCGCGCCGCCGCCTCCGAGATCGCCGCCGCCGCCGCAGGCCGGGGAGGCGCCCGCTGAGCCGCCTCGACACCCTGCTCGTCGGCCATCCGCTGCCCGGCTGGCGGTCGTTGGCATGGCCGATCATGTTGCTGCTCGCGGCGCTCGTCCTGTGGTCGTTCTTCGCCCGCCTCGACGAGGTCGCGGTGGCGTCGGGGGAAGTGGTCCCGCAGGGCAAGGTGAAGGTGATCCAGCACCTGGAGGGCGGGATCATCGAGCGGATCCACGTCGTCGAAGGCGCCTTGGTGGCGGCCGGCGACCCGCTGGTCCGGCTCGATCTCGCCACCGGCGGGGTGAACCGCAGGGAGCTGCAGGCCCGCCTCGACGGCGAGCTGTTGCGCCGGGCGCGGCTGAGCGCCGAGGTCGGCGACGGCGAGCCGAACCTGCCGGCCCTGCCGGCCGCCCGACATCCCGGCCTCGCCGAGGCGGAACGGCGGGCGTTCCTGGCCCGCCGCGGCGGCCAGGCGTCCAGCCTCGGCGTGCTGCGCGAACAGCTCACGCAACGGAAGCTGGAGGTCGAGGAGCTGAAGGCCCGGCGGCTGGCGGTGAGCCGGAACCTGGCCCTCGCCCGTCAACGGCTGGCGATCTCGACGTCGCTGCTGGCCGAGGGACTGACCGCGAGGATGGCCCACCTCGAACTGCAGGCGGAGGTCGAGAGCCTGGAGGGTCAACTGCGGAGCCTGTCCCCCGCCGTTCCCCGCGCCGGCGCCGCCGTCGCCGAGGCGGAAGAACGGCTTCGCGAAGCGGAGGGACTGTTCCGGCGGGAAGCCGAGGAGCAACTCGGTCGCAGCGAGCAGGCGATCGCCCAGTTGCAGGAACTGCTGGCGGAAGCGACCGAACAGGGCGTGCGGGCCGAGATCCGCAGCCCGATCGACGGCATCGTCAAGAAGCTCCGCTACCACACCATCGGCGGCGTCGTCTCGCCCGGCGAGCCGATCATGGAGATCGTTCCGACCGGCGACAAGCTGGTGGTCGAGGCCCGGCTCAGCCCGACCGACCGCGGCTACGTCAGCGAGGGGCAGCCGGCGGTCGTCAAGGTCAGCACCTACGATTTCGCGCGCTACGGCGGCCTCGCCGGCACCGTCGTCCACGTCGCCCCCGACTCGACCACCGATCACGACGGGATCCCGTACTTCCGGGTCGTCGTCGAGACCGACCGCTCCCGGCTCGGCGACGAGGAGGGCAAGCTGCCGATCACGCCCGGCATGCAGGCGACCGTCGACATCCACACCGGCACCCGGTCTGTGATCGACTACCTGGTGAAACCGGTCCTCAAGCTGCGCCACGAAGCGTTCCGCGAGCGCTGAGCGGTCGCACGCTCCGACGCGATCGCGCGCCCCGAGGGCGGATCAGTCCAGGCGGATGCGCATCCCTTCGCGGGCGACGACGTTGCCGTCCCAGGCCGCGGTGGCCTCGGCCTCCAGCCGCGTCATGAACGCATCGTCGTGATCGGGCTCGTGGTGGAAGATCGCCAGCCGCTTCACGCCGGCCATCCGGCACAGCCGCATGCCCTCGTTCCAGGTCGAATGCCCCCAGCCGAGGTGATCGGGGAACTCCGCCTCGGTGTAGGTGCTGTCGTAGATCACCAGATCGGCGCCCTCGATCAGCCCCAGGATGTTCTGATCGGGCTGGCCGGGCTTGTGTTCGGTATCGGTGACGTAGCAGGCCGCCTTGCCGGCATGCTCGATGCGATAGCCGGTGGCCCCGTCGGGGTGGTTGAGGGGAGCGGTGCGGATCCTCACCTCCGGACACAGCCGGAAGGAATCGCCGGCGACGAAGTCCTCGAACTCGCGAATCGCCTTCATCGCGTCCAGCGGGACCGGGAAGAACGGGGAGATCATATGCTTGGAGAGCACTTTCTGGATGCCGCCGTGGTCTTTCACGTGGCCGGCGAGAAGGTGCATCCGGCGCTTGGGATCGTAGGCCGGGCGAAAGAACGGAAAGCCGATGATGTGATCCCAGTGGGTGTGGCTGAGCAACAGGTGGACGGTGCGCACGTCATCGCGAAGGAACTCCTTGCTGAGCGCACGGATCCCCGTGCCGGCGTCGAGGACGAAGCGATGATCGCCGACCGCCACCTCGATGCAACTGGTGTTGCCGCCGTACCTGACATGTTCCGGGGACGGGCAGGCGATGCTGCCGCGCACCCCCCAGAACTTCACGCTGAACATCTGCGACGGTACTCCGACGGCATTGATGGTCTCGGGTTCGGCAACCGGATCCTCGGCACGGTCTGCCGCGTCTCGCTGGCGGCACACAACGACATGTGGATGCCGGGACGGGCTTTCAAATCCCTTCGATCGAAACCGGGCATCCCGGCGCCAGATCGAGGGCCTCGTCGGCCCGGCCCATGTTGACCGCGATCTCCAGCAGTCCGTTGGCATTCTCGTACCAGAAAGCCTGCCCCGGCGATACCTCGGAGAACGTCCGGGCACGGGACAATCGCCGCCCGGCGACGGTCACCACGGCCGTCGGCGGGACGACGGCGGCGCGGACACCGGTCATCGCGTTCCCGAACACGTCGACGTAGACGATCTCGGCGAGGTCGTCCGGCCAGTCGGCCCGGCGGACGGCATCGATCGGCTGCTCCCGTTCGTCCGGCGTGCCACCGCAGGCGAGACCCGCCGCCACCGGCGCGAACAGGTCGCGGCCGTGGAAGGTCGGCGACAGGCGCGACGGACGCCGGGTCACGGGCCACCAGCGGGGCGGCGCCGCCGCGCGACGGACCACCAGTTCGAACAGGCCGTTGTCGGGACCGACGTACCAGCGATCGTCGGCCAGCACCACGGCGGCCCGGCGGGCGCTACCGACCCCCGGGTCGACGACCGCCAGAAACACCGTTCCCGGCGGAAACTCGCCGGCATAGGCGGCAAGGAGATAGGCGGCCGCCCGCGGATCACGGGTCGGCGCGTCGGCGAACAGATCGACCACCGGCACGTCCGGGGCCGCCCGATACAGGACCGCTTTGACCTGGCCGGTATAGGGTCCGGCGAGACCGAAATCGGTGAACAACACGATCATCGGAGAGCGGCGCCCGCCCATCTCAGGATGCTAATACGATGAGTTATTCTATTTTAGATTGCAATCGAGGAGCATTTTTGGCAGCATGACCCCTGGAGGGGTGGACAACCACCGACAGGGACGAAGGGCGATGCACCTCGCCGAACCGCGACTTCTGAGCTACCGCCTGACGCTGGCGGAGATCACCTACCATCTCCCCGACTATCCGGAGCTGCTGCAGAACTTCATCTGGCAGGACTTCGACACCGCGCCCGCCTTCCCCGTGCTGACCCGCTTCCTCGACTACTGGCAGCGCAACCTGGAGGGACGGTTGCACTCGGTGACCGTCACCGTCGCCAACGTCTGCGGACCGACCGAGTACCGTTACGCGCGCGGCCTGCTCACCCTCCACTGACCGCCCCGGCCGCCCCAGGTCGGGGGCGCCCAAGGCGGGTGGCCCTCATGCCGGAACCGCCGCCAGCGCCGTCATCGTCCGGCTCAGCCGGTCGAACGCGCGGACCTCCAGCTGCCGGATCCGCTCGCGGCTGACCCCGTAGATCGCCCCCAACTCCTCGAGGGTCATCGGCTCGTCCTTCAGCCGCCGTTCGGTGAGGATATGGCGCTCCCGCTCCGGCAACTCGGCCAGCGCCCGCTGCAGCAGACCGCGACGCCGGCCCCGCTCCTCCTTGTCGGCGACCAGCACCTCGGGATCGGGCGACGGGTCGACGAGGCTGTCCTGGAACACCGGCCCGGCGTCGTCCTCGCCGCCGATGGGCGCGTTCAGCGACACGTCGCGGGCGGCGAGCCGGCGGTCCATGTCGATCACGTCCTGCCGGGAGACGTGCAGTGCCGCGGCGACGCGGTCGGCCTGCGCGGGATCGAGCTCGCCGCTGGTCAACAGGTTGAGCGTCCGCTTGATTCGCCCGAGACTGAAGAACAGCTTCTTCTGGCCGGTCAGGGTGCCCACCTTGACCAGCGACCACGACCGCAGCACGTACTCGGTGATCGACGCCCGGATCCACCACATCGCGTAGGTCGCCAGCCGGAAGCCCTTTTCGGGTTCGAACTTGCGGACCGCCTTCATCAGCCCGATGTTGCCCTCGCCGATCAGGTCGGCGACCGGCAGGCCGTAGCCGCGGTAGCCCATGGCGATCTTGGCCACCAGCCGCAGATGGCTGGTGACCAGCCGGTGGGCGGCCTCGGCATCGCCGTGCTCCCGCCAGCGCACCGCCAGCATGTACTCCTCGTCTCCGGACAACATCGGAAACGACCAGATTTCTCGGAAATAGCGGCCCAGTCCCTCCTCGGACCTCACCGCCGGTATGGTCAACCCGCTCATCTCTCGGGACCCTCCCCATTGCCGATGCCGCACGTCGAAGCGCCCGCGCCCTCGGCACCATCGGCGTCGCGGCGCGCGCGCAGATCCTCGCGGCCCCTTCCGGGGCCCGACCCTTCGGTCAAAGGCGACAGGGAAACAGCCAGCGAACCACCATCGGTCACATCCTCCGTGCGAAGCAATATGCCACCTGCAGCGTTGACGCCTGCCGGCCCCTTCGACGGCCCGTGACGGCACCGCCGCGGAACCGCTGCAGCCCTTGTCTTTATGTCGCAAAACCCGACCGCGGTCAAGGGTCTCGTCGGAGCGGGCAGTCGCGGTCCCGCCCGCCCGCCGGGCTCGCGAACAGTGCCGGGACGGCTTCGAATTGCCTCGAAAGTCGATGCGAAACATGGAGAAGGTTGTCGATCAATACGAGGAAAAAACAGATTGGGATTACCATCAATAAAACCTGTTGGCATTTCCGGTTTTTTCCCTACCATGACGATCGGGGGCGAGCATCTTGACCGGTGGTTGACATGACTATCGCCGTACCGCTCTTCGCCATGATCCTCCGTATCCTCGGGTCCCTGTTCCGCTCCGTCGCGTTCGCCCGGCGCCGCCTGGCCGCCGACCGCCGCGGCGGCGTCGCCGTCTTCCTGGCGCTGGCGATCGTGCCGCTGATGGGTTTCATCGGCATCGGCTTCGACACCGCGCGCGCCTACATGGTCAAGTCGCGGCTGGGATCGGCGGTCGACGCCGCCGGGCTGGCCGGCGGCGCCAGCTTCTTCCTGCCGACGCGGGACCAGGACATCGCCATGTTCTTCGACGCCAACTTCCCGCAGGGCTACATGAACGCGGTGGTCGACGGTCCCGACATCGTCGTCGACGAGGCCAGCGAGAAGATCGAGATCAGCGCCACCGCCACCGTCGCCACCACCTTCATGCGGCTGCTCGGCCACGAGTACGTCACCGTCTACGCCGAGGCCGAGGTGGTCCGCCAGATGAAGGCCCTCGACGTGGTGCTGTCGATCGACGTCTCGGGGTCGATGAGCGGCGCCGTCGCCGGCGGCAGCACCCGCATCAATGCCGCCAAGGAGGCCGCCAACGAGCTGATCGACATCCTGTTCGGCCACGATTCCACCGAGGACTACCTCTACATCGGCCTGGTGCCTTGGAACTCCAAGGTCAACGTCATGCGCTCCGGGGTGAGCTTCAGCGCCGGCGCCACCACCACCCAGGCGGTGGCGAGCTTCACCAACCCGGGGACCGGCCTCGCCCAGAGCGTCGTCTACTACGCCAACAACTCGCCGGTGCCGCTGTTGTCGCCGCCGCCCTCGGGCTGGGCCGGCTGCGTCTTCAACCGCTACATCCACGACGGCAGCGACGCCAACGACGGCGACATCCGCTACGGCGCCTTCTCCGGCGGCGGCGCCGACTGGCCGGGCTGGCAGCCGGTGTTTCCCGGCGCCGACCCGAACTTCGGCGGCGAGCCGATCTCCGGCCCGACCAACTGCGCGCTGTCGGTCGGCGGCGAGGAGTGCACCCGCTGCCCGACCAGCCGCATCACCCCGCTGCAGAACGCCAAGTCGACGATCCAGAACGCCGTCGGCGCCCTGAGCGCCACCGGCAACACCAACATCCCGGCCGGGCTCGGGTGGGCGTGGCGGGTGCTGAAGCCGGAGCCGCCGTTCACCGAGGCGATCCTCGATCCCGACTACGACCGCGACCAGGCGATCGTGCTGATGACCGACGGCGAGAACTGCGGCGCCTCCGGCGACGGCTACAAGCGCGTGTTCGGCAATTGCAACGGCGGCCGGCCGGCGATGAACGAGCGGTTGCTGAAGCTCGCCGACGCGATCAAGGCCGACGGCGTGGTGATCTACGTCATCCAGTTCGCCGAGAACAGCACCGAACTGGCGACGCTCCTGAAGCAGGTGGCGAGCGGCCCCGAGTCCCCCTACTACCACTTCGCGCCCGGCCGCGACGAACTGCGCCAGGTGTTCCGCGAGGTCGCCAACCACCTCTCGATGCTCAGGCTGTCCAAGTAGCCCCCGCCCTTCCGGCCGCCCCGGTCGCACCCCCGGTCGCATCTCCCCGCCGGGCGGCGCGGCCGGGGCGACGGTCGTCGGCGCCGTCGTCAAACGGCGCCCGCTTTCTCGGCCAAGCCATTGAAAACAAAGCCAACGGCCCGGACGTCGGAACGATCGTCAAACATCGTCAAACATCGTCAAAACACCCTCCAACGCTTTGATATTCCACGTTTTTCAAGGTCGTCTCGTTCCGCTTTTGCAACGATCCTTAAGTCTCTGATTCATAACGAAACCCCGTCCCGCCCGCCGGCGCCGCCGCCGCCCGCCGATCGTCATTCGTCGTCAAAAATCGTCAAAAATCGTCAAAAGTCGTCATTCCGGTCGCCAGACCATCCGGACCGCCCCGCATCGCCCCTCTCGCTCCGCGTCGATCTCGGATCCCCAACGGCAGTATAGGCCGGAACCGTCCGCCTGTCTAGGACTTTCTTCCTTCTCAGCGACTCCGATCCCCGTCAGTCGCGGCCGCGGGCGGTGGGGGACGCGAGGTCGGCGGGGTCGAGGGTGACGTGGCGGATGCGGCGCCGGTTCCAGGTGTAGGTGACGTGCACCAGGCCGTCCGCGGCCTGGATCACCGCCGGATAGGAGTATTCGCCCGGCCCGTCCTCGAGAACGCCGACCGCCCGCCACCGCCGGCCGTCGGCCGAGAGCGCGAGGTTGAGCGGCGTGCGCCGCCAGCGGGCGCCGGCGTGATTGTAGACCAGCAGCACGCGTCCGTCGGCGAGCGACACGGCGTCGATGCCGCTGTCCGGATTGGGCAGCGTCGTCGGCGCCAGCGGGCTCCAGGCGGCACCGTCGTCCTCGCTCCAGCACTCGGCGATCACCCCCTGCCGGCTGCGGCACAGCATCTGCAGCCGGCCGTCGGGATGGCGGACCAGCGTCGGCTGAATGGCGGCGAACGTCGCACCGTCGTTGAGCGCCGGCGAGCGCCGCCAGGTCTCGCCGAGATCGGCGGTCGCCTCGACGTGGACGCGCCAGCGGTCGTGCTCGCTGCTCGACGGACAGAGCAGGGTGCCGTCGACGAGCGGCAGCGGCTTGTTCTTGACCGGTCCGAGGATGCCGTCGGGGAGCCGGCGCGGCGGCGTCCAGGTCGCGCCGTCGTCGGCGGAGGCGATCATCATCCCCCACCACCGGGAAGGGCTGGGACCGACCTTGTAGAACAGCAACAGGGGCCCGCCGGCGACGCGGTGGAGGACCGGGTTCCAGCAGGGCAACCGGCGACCGTCCGACTGCACGCCGTCGGCGACTCTCACCGGCGCGGACCACCCCGCCGCTCGCCGCCGGGCCAGCCAGATGGCGACGTCGCGATGGCCTTCGCGCGGGCCGGCGAACCAGGCGGCGACGAGCCCCGAGGCGGTTTCGGCGACGGTCGAGGCGTGGGCGGCGGCGAACGGCGCCTCGTCGAAGACGAACTCGGCCCTCATCGCCGGACGGTCACGGCGCCGGCGCCGGTCCGAGGGCGACCTCGTCGAGCGGCCGCGGCCGGCCGATGGCGTAGCCCTGGGCGTAGTCGATGCCCATCTCGCGCAGCCGGTCGACGATCGCCTCGCTGTGGGCGTACTCGGCGATGGTGGTCATGCCCATGATATGGCCGACCTCGTTGATCGCCGCCACCAGCGCCTGATCGGAGGGACTGTCGAGCATGTCGCGGACGAAGCCACCGGCGATCTTCAGGCAGGTCGCCGGCAACGCCTTCAGGTAGCTGAACGACGACAGGCCGCTGCCGAAGTCGTCGAGGGCGACCGAACCGCCCATGCGGCGGATCTCGCGGACGAATTCGGCGGCGCGCCCCAGGTGACGGACGGCGACCGTCTCGGTGATCTCGAAGCAGACCCGGCCGGGATCGAGGGCGAACTCGTCGAAGCGGTCGCGCACGTAGGCGAGCAGGCCGTCGTCGTCGAGCGTGTTGCCGGACAGGTTGACGGCGATCTGGGAGTCGGGATGCGCCCCGAACAGCGCGCGGCAGCGGCCGAACCCGGTGCCGATCACCCAGCGGTCGATGGCCGGCATCAATCCGTAGCGCTCGGCGGCGGGGATGAAGGCGTCCGGCGCCAGGATCTCGCCGCCGCCGTCGATCATCCGCACCAGAAGCTCGTAGCGGACCGGCGCCCGGCCGGCGACGGCGAGCGGCACGATCGGCTGGCAGAACAGCCGGAACCGCTGTTCGTCGAGGGCGTCGCGGAGGGTCGCGGCGCGCAGGATGTCGCGGTGGTGGGGCGGCGGCTCGGCCCCCTCCTTCTCGTAGACGCCGACCCGGTTGCGGCCGCGCTCCTTGGCGGCGTAGCAGGCGACGTCGGCCTGGGCGAGCAGCTGGGCGACGCTCTCGGCCTCGGCGGTGACCGGGGTGAGGCCGATGCTGACGCCGATCTGGAAGGTCCGCCCCTGCCACGTGAACCGGAAGTCGCGCAGGACCGCGACCACCATCTCGGCGATCTTGTGCGCCCGCTCCACGGTGCAGTTGTCGAGCAGCAGTCCGAACTCGTCGCCGCCCAACCGTGCCAGGGTGTCGCGACCGCGGAACCGGCCGCGCAGCAGGCTGCGGATCTGCTTCAGCAGCTCGTCGCCGGCGGCGTGGCCGGCGGTGTCGTTGACCAGCTTGAACTGGTCGAGGTCGAGATAGCAGAGCGCATGGCGGGAGCCGTACTGCCGGGCGCCGGCGAGCGCCTGTTCCAGCCGGTTCTCGAACTCGCGGCGGTTGACGAGGTCGGTCAGCGCATCGTGGGTGGCGTCGTGGGCCATCTGGCGGGCGATGCGGCGGGCCTCGGTGACGTCGTGGAACACCAGCACCGCGCCCAGAAGCCGGCCGTGGGCGCCGCGGATCGGCGCCGCGGTGTCCTCGATCGCATGCTTCCGGCCGTCGCGGGCGATCAGCAGCGTGTGGTTGCCGAGTCCGACGACGCGCTCCTCCTCGAGGCAGCGGCGGACGGGATCGGGCACCACCGCGCCCGTCTCCTCGTCGACGATCCGAAAGACGACGGCGAGCGGCTGGCCGCGCGCCGCCGCCGAGCGCCAGCCCGTCAGTTCCTCGGCGACCCGGTTGAGACACTCGACCCGGCCCTCGGCGTCGGTGGTGATCACCGCATCGCCGATCGAGTGCAGGGTGACCAGGGCCCGCTCCTTCTCGGCGAACAGCGCCTCCTCGGCGTGGCGTCGTTCGGTGACGTCGCGGGCGATGCCGGTGGTGCCGATCACCGTGCCCCGATCGTCGGCGATCGGGGTCTTGATGGTCTCCACCCAGCGCTCGTTGCCGTCGCAGTCGACGAGCCGTTCCTCGATGCGCTTGCGGCTGCCGGTGCGCATCGCGTCGCGATCGTCGGTGCGATAGGTGTGCGCCAGCGCCTCCGGCCAGAGGTCGAAGTCGGTCTTGCCGACGATGTCCTCGGCGGCGAACCCGGAGGCGTGGGCGAACGGCTCGTTGACCGCCAGGTAGCGGGAGTCGGCGTCCTTGAGCCACGCGATGTCGGGGATGTTGCTCAGGATCGCGTTCTGGCGGCGGGCGCTCTGCTCGAGTGCCTCTTCGGCCCGCCGGCGTTCGGTGATGTCGGCGCCGACCGACTGGAACGTCAGCACGTCGCCGTGTTGGTCGAACAGCGCGACGACGGTCCACAGGAACCAGCGCTGGGCGCCGTCGCAGCGGACCATCGGGTGTTCGAACTGGCGGGTCGGGTCGTCGATGGCGACCGAGGCCAGCCTCGCCGTCACCCGGGCGGCGTCCTCCTCCGACAGGAACTCGAAGAACAGCTTGCCGACCAGATCCTGCGGACGCCGTCCGAGGAACCGTGCATAGGCGGCGTTGACGAAGTTCAGCGTCCCGTCCGGCAGGAACCGGCTGATCAGATCCGGCTGGGTCTCGACCAGCTGCCGGTACAGCCCTTCGGCGGCTCGGCGCCGCCGTTCCGCGTCCCATCGCCGACGGGTGTCGCGCAGCATCCCCAGCCAGTGGCGGACCCCCCCGTGCGGGTCGAGAAGCGGCACCATCTGCCATTCCACCGCGAGCGGTCGGCCGCCCTTGCCGGCGATGTCGGCATCGGCCGCGAACCGCCGCCGCGTCTGCAGGTCGGAATGCAGGGCCGCGAACAGCGAACGATCGGTCCGCAGGCCGTCGAGGATCCGCAGCGATTTGCCGACGACCTCGTCGGGGGCGTATCCCGTCAGCCGGCGGAACGCGCGGTTGACGAAGGCGATGTGCGGCCCGGGCGGATCGAGCTCCGCCCCGGTGACGACGACCGCCTCCGCCAACAGCTCGAGCGTCGGCTCCAGGATGCGAAGGATGTCGGTCTCTTCGGTCATGTCCGCTTCTCCAACACTCCGGCGGCCGACGACGCCGCGCACGGCATCGATCGAGGCGTCAGCGACGACCGCCCACCGCTCTCGACCGGGCCTCAATGGCGGGTCGGCCGCAGCTCGTCGTGGATCGAGGCGAGCGGAACGGGGGCGCCGACGGCATAGCCCTGGGCGTAGTCGACGCCGAGCGCGGCGAGCTGCTCGAGGGTGGCCCGGTCGTGGGCGTACTCGGCGATCGTCCGGATCCCCATGACGTGGCCGACCTGGTTGATCGCCGCGACCATCGCGCGGTCGATGCTGTCGCCGACCATGTCGCGGACAAACCGGCCGTCGATCTTTACGTAGTCGACGGGCAGCGTCTTCAGATAGCTGAACGAGGAGAGGCCGCTGCCGAAATCGTCGAGCGCGAACCGGCTGCCGCGGCTGCGGATGTCGGTGATCATCTGGGTGGCATGGGCGATGTTGCGGATCGCCGCCGTCTCGGTGATCTCGAAGCAGATCTGCTCCGTCGGCACCCGTGTCCGGGTCAGCTGCTTCTTCAGGAAGTCGGGGAAGCGTTCGTCGTTCAGGCTGTTGCCGGACAGGTTGATGGAAATGTCGAGCCGAGGGTTGCTGCGAAACAGCTTCTTGCACTGGCGAAGGGCGTGGCGAATGACCCAGCGGTCGATCTCCGCCATCAGGCCGTAGCGCTCGGCGGCCGGGATGAACGCACCGGGCAGCACGAGTTGGCCGTCGGGGTCGATCATCCGCACCAGGATCTCGTAGCGGTGCTCGGCGGCGGCGTGCGGGTGGAGCGCGATGATCGGCTGGCAGTAGAGACAGAACCGGTTCTGCTCGATGGCCTCGCGCAGCGTGGCCGCCCGCCGCATCTCGCTGTGGTCTTCGGCCGGCTCGGCGCCCTCGCCGTGATAGACGCGAACGCGGTTCCGGCCCCGCTCCTTGGCGGCGTAGCAGGCGACATCGGCCTGCGACATCGCCTGGGCGGCGTCCTTGGTCTCGGCGGTGATCGCGGCGAGACCGATGCTGACGCCGACCCGGAAGGTCCGCCCGTCCCAGGTGAAGCGGTAGTCGCGCAGGTTGGCGATCACCATCTCGGTGATCTTCAGCGCCCGGTCGAGCGTGCAGTTGTCGAGCAGCAGCCCGAACTCGTCGCCGCCGAGCCGCGCCAGGGTGTCGCGGCCGCGGAACTTGCCCTTGAGCAGGCCGCGGATCTGCTTCAACAACTCGTCGCCGGCGGCGTGACCGGCGGTGTCGTTGACGATCTTGAACTGATCGAGATCCAGATAGCAGAGGACATGGATCGACCCCTGGCGCTTGGCGCTGTCGACGGCATGGCCGAGGCGCCGCTCGAACTCGCGGCGATTGACGAGATCGGTCAGCGAGTCGTGGGTGGCGTCGTGCGCCATCTGCTCCTGCAGCAGCTTCTGTTCGGTGATCTCGTGCTGGATGGCGACGAAGTGGGTGATGGCACCGCTGCCATCGCGGATCGGCGCGATGGCGACCAGGTCCCAGTACGGCTCGCCGGTCTTCTTTCGATTGCGCAGCTCGCCCCGCCAGACGCCGCCGCCGGTGATCGTTTGCCACAGCTCGCGGTACAGCACCTCGCTGGTGGTGTCCGACTTGAGGATGTTCGGACGCTGGCCGATCACCTCGTCGGCGGTGTAGCCGGAGACGGCGGTGAACGCCGGATTGACGTACTCGATCCGACCGTGGGCATCGGCGACGATGATGGCGCTCGGAGAGTGCTCGACCGCTCCCGACAGCTTGCGCAGTTCCTCCTCGGCGAGCTTGCGGTCGGTGATGTCGGTCCCGACCGCCTGATAGGACAGCACCGCGCCGGTCTCGTCGAAGTAGCCGAGGGTGTTCCACAACAGCCAGCGGGGCCCGCCGCCGACGGCGGCGAAGCGATGCTCGTACTGCGCCGAGGGCCGATCGGCGACGATCGCGCGCAGGTGGCCGATCAGCGCCGGCCGGTCGCGTTCGGCCATCAGTTCGATGAACCGCCGCCCGGTCAGCTCCTCGGGCGGGGCGCGAAAGAGATCGGCATAGGCGCGGTTGAAGAAGGTCAGCGTCGTGTCGGGGAGGAACCGGCAGATCGGGTCCGGCTGGTTGTCGACCAGCAACCGAAGCGAATGCTCGACGGCGGCATGGTCGCACTCGGCACGACGATCGGCGTTGGCGTCGCGGTAGATGATCATCCAGTGGCGGACGTCGCCGCGACGATCATGCAACGGCACCATCTGCCAGTCGACGACGTAGTCGGTGCCGTCCTTGCGATAGCGGACGGCGCTTCCCCTCGCCCGGCGGTCCCGTTCGAGGTCGCGACGCAGGCGGTCGAGCGCCTCGTGCGCCGGTTCGACGCCGTGAGCCAGACGCAGCACCTTGCCGGCCACCTCGGCTGCGGCGTATCCGGTCAGCCGGGTGAACGCGTCGTTGACGTAGATCACCCGCGGGCCCGGGGGATCGAGCTCGGGCGTCGTCACCATGACCGCGTCGGTCATCAGCGCCAGGGTCGATTCGAGGGGACCGAGCGCCGTCGCCGCCGCGCTCGCTCGGTCGGCCGGCTCGCCACCGGAGATCGCCAACAGCCGCTGACCGGGACTGACCATCGTTCTCCCCCTGAGTCGCGGGCATACTGGCCCATTTGGGGAATAAAAGGCAACACCCATCGACGCAGGGATGGAAACTCGTACGAAACCGGAGGCGCCCGCGGCACGAACACGCTAGAACGGCGCCGCCCCCACCGCTCAGCGAGGATCGCATGACCCCCGACGACGTCGAGGTCCTGGACCACCGGGTTCCGTTCCAGGGCTACCATCGCATCGAGACCTTCCGGATCCGCCACCGGCTGTTCGCCGGCGACTGGAGTCCGCCGATCGAGCGCGAGCTGCTGGAGCGTGGTCACGCCGTCGCCGTCGTCCTCTACGATCCCGACCGCGACACGCTGGTGCTGATCGAGCAGTTCCGGATCGGCGCCTTCGCCGCCCACCGGACGCCGTGGTGGCCGCAAGACGCGTCGCCGTGGCTGCTCGAGATCGTCGCCGGCATCATCGACGAAGGCGAGACCCCGGAGACGGTCGCCCGCCGCGAGGCGGTCGAGGAAGCGGGCTGCGAGATCGACGAATTGCAGTTCGTCTGCCGCTTCCTCGCGACCCCCGGCGTCTCCAGCGAGACGATCCTGCTCTACGTCGGCCGGGTGGACGCTACCAATGCCGGCGGCATTCACGGTCTCGACGACGAGTCCGAGGACATCCGGGTGATCGCCGCCCCGGCCGCCGAGGTCTTCCAATGGCTCGACCGGGGGCGGATCATCAACGCCACCGCCCTCGTCGGCCTGCACTGGTTCCGGGCCCATCATCGCGACCTGCGGGCCCGCTGGCGGCGACCGGCCGCTTGATCGGCTTCCGCCGCGCCGCTAGTCTGCGCCATCGGATGAAAGTTCTCCGCTTCCCGGACCGCCCATGGACGTCCGCACCGGCTTTCTCGAGACCGTCGGCAACACGCCGCTGATCCGCCTCGCCCGCGCGTCCGCGGAGACCGGCTGCGAGATCCTCGGCAAGGCCGAGTTCCTCAACCCCGGCTCGTCGGTCAAGGATCGCGCCGCCCTGTTCATCGTCAGGGACGCCGAGGAACGGGGGGTGCTGAAGCCGGGCGGGGTCATCGTCGAGGGCACCGCCGGCAACACCGGCATCGGCCTCGCGCTGGTCGGCAACGTCAGGGGCTACCGCACGGTGATCGTCATCCCCGACACCCAGAGCCAGGAAAAGAAGGACATGCTGCGCCTCTGCGGCGCCGAGGTCCGGGAGGTGCCGGCGGTGCCCTACAAGGACCCCAACAACTACGTCAAGCTGTCGGGCCGGCTGGCCGAAGAGCTGGCCCGAACCGAGCCCAACGGCGCCGTGTGGGCCAACCAGTTCGACAACGTCGCCAATCGCCGCGGCCACTACCTGACCACCGGCCCCGAGATCTGGCGCCAGACCGACGGCCGCGTCGACGCCTTCGTCTGCGCCGTCGGCACCGGCGGGACCCTGGCCGGCGTCGGCACCTATCTCAAGGAGCGCAACCCCAACGTCACCATCGGTCTCGCCGACCCGATGGGCGCCGCACTCTATCACTACTACACCCACGGCGAACTGAAGGCGGAGGGCGAATCGATCACCGAGGGGATCGGCCAGGGCCGGATCACCGCCAACCTGGAGGGCGCGCCGGTCGACCGCGCCTACCAGATCCCCGACGCGGAGGCGCTGCCGATCGTCTTCGATCTCCTCAAGCGCGAGGGGCTGTGCCTCGGCGGATCCTCCGGCATCAACGTCGCCGGGGCCATCCGCCTCGCCCGCGACCTCGGGCCGGGACACACCATCGTCACCATCCTCTGCGACTACGGCACCCGCTACCAGAGCAAGCTGTTCAATCCGGCGTTCCTGCGCGAGAAGGGCCTGCCGGTTCCGGAGTGGCTGGCGTGACGGCGACCGGCTACGCCAGTCCGCGGGCGCTGCGCACCACCGCCTGGCTGACCGAACACCTCGAGGATCCGCGGGTGCGCGTGCTCGACGGCAGCTTCCATCTCCCCGGCTCCGGCCGCGATGCGCGCGAGGAGTACCGGCGGCAGCACATCCCGGGCGCGGGATTCTTCGACATCGACGGCGTGTGCGCGTCCGACACCGACCTGCCCCACATGCTGCCGACGGCGGACGCCTTCGCCGTCGCCGCCGAGGCGCTCGGCATCGGCAACGACGACGCCGTCGTCGTCTACGACGCCCCCGGCTCGGCCGCCGCGGCCCGGGTGTGGTGGACCTTCCGCATCTTCGGCCACCGCGACGTCGCCGTCCTCGACGGCGGGTTGGCGAAGTGGCTGGCCGAGGGCCGCCCGGTCGACGACCGGCCGCCGAACCCGCGCCCGACCCGCTACCGGGCGCGCTTCGATGGCGCCCTGGTCCGCTCCCGGTCCGAGCTGATCGCCAACCTCGCGCACGGCCGCGAGCAGGTGGTCGACAACCGCGGTCCCGGCCGCTTCGCCGGCGTCGAGCCGGAACCGCGGCCGGCCCGCAAGCGCGGCCACATCCCCGGCAGCCGCAACATCCCGTTCACCGCCTTCCTCGACGGCGAGCGGTTCGGGGTCTGGCGGCCGGCCGAGGCGCTCGCCCAGGTGTTCGCCGCCGCCGGCGTCGATCTCGACCGCGCCATCGTCGCCAGCTGCGGCTCCGGCGTCACCGCCTGCACCACCGCGTTCGCCGCCCATCTGCTGGGGCGCGACCACGTCGCCGTCTACGACGGCTCCTGGGCCGAGTGGGGCAACCGCGACGACACCCCGGTGGACCCGTGAGGCGGCGATGAAGACGGAGACCGAACTGGTCGGCCTCGGCCGCGATCCCGCCGCCAACCACGGCATCGTCAACCCGCCGGTCTACCATGCGTCCACCATCGTCTATCCGACGCTGGCGGCGATGGAGGAGGCCGACCGCACCCCGTTCGAGGGTACCCGCTACGGCCGCCGCGGCACCCCCACCACGTTCGCGCTCGAAGAGGCGGTCGCGACCCTCGAAGGCGGCTACCGCGGCATCGCGGTGCCGTCGGGGCTGGCGGCGATCACCTGCACGCTGCTCGCCTTCCTGCGCGCCGGCGACCATTTGCTGATGCCGGACACGGCCTACGGCCCGGCGCGGCGGTTCTGCGACACCGTGCTCGCCGGCTTCGCGGTCGAGACCGGCTACTACGATCCGCTCGCCGACGTCGGGCCGCTGATTCGCCCCAACACCCGCGTCGTCTACATGGAATCGCCGGGGTCCTTGACCTTCGAGGTCCAGGACGTCCCCGCCATCACGGCCGCCGCGCACGCGGCCGGGGCGCTGGCGGTGATCGACAACACCTACGGGGTCGGGCTCCACTTCCGGCCGCTGGCGTTGGGAGTCGACGTCTCGATCCAGGCCGCGACCAAATACATCGTCGGCCATTCCGACGCCATGCTGGGCCTGATCGTCACCAGCGAGAGGGCGTTCCTGCGGGCCAAGCGGGCGACCGCCTTCCTCGGCACCGCGGTCGGCCCCGACGACTGCTACCTGGCGCTCAGGGGCCTGCGCACGCTCGCCGTCCGCCTCGCCCGCCACCAGGCGACCGCGCTCACGATCGCCCGCTGGCTGGAGGCCCGCCCCGAGGTGGTCGCCGTCCGCCACCCCGCGCTGCCGTCCTGCCCCGGCCACGCGTTCTGGAAGCGCGATTTCTCCGGCAGCAACGGCCTCGTCGCCTTCGTGCTCGCCGACCGCTACGGCAAGGAGGCCCTGCGGGCGATGCTCGACGGGATGCGGCTGTTCGCCATGGGGGTGAGCTGGGGCGGCTACGAGAGCCTGATCATTCCGTTCGACCCGCGTCCCGTGCGCACCGTCACCGCCTGGCCCTACGACGGCCCCTGCATCCGCCTCCACTGTGGCCTCGAAGACGCCGACGACCTCGTCTCCGACCTCGAGGCCGGCTTCGCCCGGCTGAACGCGGCGCGATAGGCGCTTTCCCCGTCGGCCCGCCGGCGGCGTGGATGCGGTGGTCAAGAATTGACATCCCGGATCGCTCGATCCAGCAGAAATTGACAAAAAAATATCTTTATATCAATTAGTTATTGCCAAGGCGCGGCGTCTGTTTTACAAGGGTGACATTCGCCGGAACGGACCCCTGAGGCCGGATCGGCGACCCCGCAAAAGCAAGCCCAAGGGAGGCCCACGATGTCAAACCTGCTCAAGAACAAGACCATGCTGATCCTGCCGGTGGCGTTTTCGATCCTGATCGCGATCGGCATTCTGATCGGCTGAACCGTCGCGCGACGCCTCCCGCGGCTGGCGCCGACGATCCGTGGTCGCCAGCCGCCGGGAGGGACGGGCGCCCCCCGCCACCTCCTTCCCCTTCCCCTTCCCCTTCCCCTTCTCCTTCCCCTTCTC
>JBHJOP010000044.1:0-3209 GCA_050329575.1 Rhodospirillales bacterium
ACGCGGTTCTGACGATTTTTGACGATTTTTGACGATGATCGCCGCGTTTTTGCCGACGCGTTCGATTTCAAGCCCTTGCACGCCCCGAGCGGACTTGCGATCGTCATCACCGCGCACCGCCGGTCTACTCGGGCGCGACCGGCGACGACCGCCGGTCCTCGCCGGCGGCGAGGTCAGACCGACGCCCCCGACCGACGCTCCCCCGGGGAGCGATCGCGGTCGCCACGGGGTCGGGGAGCACGCGGGGACGATGGCGAGACGGTCGAGAGCGGGGACGGTTCCCTCGGAGCGCGACCGCCCTGGCGTGATGGCGTCCCGATGAGGGGAGGTCAGGCACGCGATCGGGTCGGGACGCCGGGCGACGGCACGACCGGCGGCAGCGCCGGTGAGGTCTTCGCAGCGTTCCTGAAGCTGGGACTGACGTCGTTCGGGGGGCCGATCGCGCATCTCGGTTACTTCCGGGACGAGCTGGTGACGCGCCGGAAATGGCTCTCCGATCAGGCCTACGCCGATCTCGTGGCGCTGTGCCAGTTCCTGCCCGGACCGGCCTCGAGCCAGACCGGCTTTGCGCTCGGCTTGATGCGGGCGGGCTGGCCCGGCGCGCTGGCGGCGTTCACCGCCTTCACGCTGCCGTCGGCGGTGGCGCTCTTCCTTTTCGCCATGACCGCGACCCGACTGTCCGGGCCGCTCGGCACAGGGACGCTGCACGGGCTGAAGATCGTGGCGGTCGCCATCGTCGCCCAAGCGGTCTGGGGCATGGCCAGAACCCTCTGCCCGGATCGGGCGCGGGCGACCATCGCCCTGATCGCCGTCGCGGCGCTGGCGTTCCTGCCGGGAGCGCTCGGCATGGTCGGCGCCATCGTGATCGGCGCGGTGGCCGGGCTCGCGGTCGGCCGTGGGGCGGCGCCCGTGGCGGTGCCCGAGGGGACGCCCGTGGCGGTGCCCGTGGCGGTGCCCGTCTCGCGCCGGGCGGCGATCGCCGCGCTGATCGTCTTCGGTCTGTTGCTCGCGGTCTTGCCGCCTCTCGCCGGTCGCGGGCAGGCGCTGGCCGTCTTCGACAGCTTCTATCGTGCCGGGGCGCTGGTGTTCGGCGGCGGCCACGTCGTTCTCCCGCTGCTGCAAGCGGACGTCGTCCACCCCGGCTGGGTGAGTGCCGACGCGTTCCTCGCGGGCTACGGCGCGGCACAAGCGGTTCCGGGTCCTCTCTTCACCTTCGCCGCCTATCTCGGGGCCGTTCTGGAGCCGGAGCCCAACGGGCTGGCCGGCGCCGCGACGGCACTGGTCGCCGTGTTCCTGCCGGGATACCTGATCCTCGTCGGCATCCTCCCGTTCTGGGACACCTTCCGACGCCGGGTCTGGGCGCAATCGGCGATGCAGGGCGCCAACGCCGCGGTCGTGGGCATCCTCGGCGCGGCGCTCTATTCCCCGGTGTTCACCAGCGCGGTCACCGATCTGCGGGCGTTCGCGCTGGCCCTCGTCTGCTTCGTGCTGCTGACCGCCTGGCGGGTTCCGCCGTGGCTGGTGGTGATCGTCGCGGCGATCGGCGGGGCGGGGCTGACGCTGATCGCCTGACCGGCGCGGCCGATCCGGGGGGTCAGCTGCCGAACAAGGCCTGGCTGAGGCGCTTGTCGCGGTCGTAGATGTCGGGGCGGAAATGCACCGTGCCGTCCTCGCCGCTCCAGGCGGTGGCGTAGATCAGGTGGATCGCCACCGGCCGGGCGAGATCGATGCGCTGGTTGCGTCCCGCCGCGAGTCTGGCCTCCAGTCGCTCCGCGTCCCAGCGCGGCGTGTCGCGGAGCAGCCACACCGCGAGGTCGAACGGCCGCTCGATGCGGATGCAGCCGGAGCTGAACGCCCGCTCCGTCCGGTCGAACAGGGCGCGCGCGGGGGTGTCGTGGAGGTAGACGTCGAACTCGTTCGGGAACATGAACTTGATGCGACCGAGCGCGTTGTCGGGCCCCGGCTTCTGGCGCAGCGTGAAGGGGAAGGTGCGCCGGTTGTAACGCCACCAGTCGATGGTCGCAGGGTCCACCTTCTGGTTGCCCAGGAACACCTCGAAGCCGCGCTGGTCGAGGATCGAGGGGTCGCGCTGGATTTTCGGCAGTTCGTCCTCGCCCGCCAGCTTGAACGGCACCGACCAGTAGGGGTGGAGCTCGAGGTAGCGGATGTGGTCGCTGAACACCGGCGTCTGCCGGTAGGGGCGGCCGACCACCACCGCCATCCGGTCGACCACCGCGCCGTCCTCGACCATCGCCAGTTCGAAGCCGGCGATGTTGACCCGCACGTGGCGCCCGCCGAGGTCGTCGGGCAGCCAGCGCCAGCGCTCCATGTTGAGGATGATCTGCTGGATGCGGTCGGTGATCGGGACGTTGAGGGCGGCGAGCGTGGCGCGGCCGACGACGCCGTCGACGTCGAGCCCGTGGCGCCGCTGGAAGCGCTCGACCGCCGCGGTCAGGGCGGGATCGAACAGCTCCGGATCGCCGCTGACGTCGGCGAGGTCGCCGGAGGCCTCCAGCCGCGCGCGGAGGGTGGCGACCCGGGAGCCGCGCATGCCGGATCGCAGCGTCTCGCCCGCCGCCACCACTGGCCAGGCGCCGGTGGCGGCGATCCGCCGATACTCCGCCAGTCGGTCGCGCAGCGCCCGGTACTCGGGGTTGTGGGGCGCCCAGGCGGCGAGGAACGTGCCGAGATCGGGGGCGGCGGCGAGCGCCGCCAGCACCACGCCGCCGTCGATGGTGCCGGTCGGCAATCCCTGTTCCGCGGGCAGCCCGAGCGGTGGCCGGCGGCCGAACTTGAGGTCGGACGCGTAGCTCAGGAACGCGGCACCGAAAGCGACCTCCCGCAGGGCGGCGGGTCCCGGCGCGGGCCCGCCTTCGCCGACCTGCAGCCACGTCACCAACTCGGACAGCGGGTAGTGGGAGGGAAGGAGGCCGTCGTCCTCGGCGCGGGCGAGACGTTCGATCAGCCCCCGCTGACGCACCGCATCCCGCCACAGGACGGTGCCGGCGGGACCGCCGTAGAACGCCTTCAGCGCCTGCCGGAACGGCTCCGGGACCGCAGCCGTGGCGGCCTCGTCGTCGAGCAGGGCGACGACGTCGGCGACCGTGACCGCCGCCGCCTCCGCCGCCTCCGCCGACGCGGCGGGCGGATCGAGCGGGTGGCCGCCGTTGGCCGCCGCCGCGGCGGCGGTCGGGCTGCGCTCGGTGTCG